>DATEOK010000098.1:0-30899 GCA_035274225.1 Dongiaceae bacterium | reverse complement strand
CAGCAGCACCAGCATCATGTCGTTCTCGAGTACCGAAAGCTGCACCGTCTCGCCGGTGGCGTCGCGCAGCTCTTCGACGATCTGGCTGCCGTCGCGCAGCAGGTCGACCTGCCCGCGATAGGCCATGCCCAGCTCGAACAGCTTGCGGCCCAGGAACAGGCCGGCGCCGCGCCCCGACGGTTCCAGGTATCCGGCCTCGGTCAGAGTACGGACCAGCTCATAGGCGGTGGATTTGGGAATCTGCAACGCCCCGACAATCGCGCCGACGGTCGCCGGCTCGCCCTGTTGCAGCAGGAACTCGAACATCTCCAATGCGCGCCGGACGCTGCGCGAGCCGCCCTGCTCGTCGTCCGTTGCGGATGCCAGTTGAACGGTGGCGCGGGTGCGCGCCTTTCCTGCTTGCGTCATGGGTGGGATTCCAACATTCTGGAACAGTATCCAATATTTCAGACGATCGCGCAAACCGGCGCGGAGAAGGACGGGGCAATGAAGATTACCGACATCGAGGTGATCGAACTCCGGGTGCCCGGATGGACCGGCGCAACCTTCGACGGGTCATACGACAATTGCCTTGTTCTCGTCCACACGGATGGCGGCGTCACCGGCATCGCCGAGGTGGACAGTGTTCCCTCGGTCATCCGGGCCATTGTTGCAGCCCCGCGGTCCCACACACATGCCATGGGGTTGAAGGAGGTCGTGGTCGGGCAAGACCCCTTGCAGGTCGAGGCCTTGTGGGACCGGATGTATGACTGGACCAGCTACTACGGCCGCCGCGGCGTCGTCATCCATGCCATGAGCGCGATCGACATCGCCTTGTGGGACATCCGTGGCAAGGCCGAAGGCAAGCCGGTGGCCGACCTGCTGGGCCCACGAAAGCGCAACCGCTTGCTGGCGTACGGAACGGTCTATCCGCTGGGCGAAACGCCGGATGAAGTGCGCGGCAATATCGATCGCGGGCTGAAGCTCGGCCTGAAGGCGATCAAGATCGTCGCCGACCCGCACTGGCGCCTGGATGTCCGCAAGGCGGAAGCCATCATCCGCACCGCGCGGGATCACGTAGGCCCGGACATCCGATTGATGGTGGATGCGGCAACAGCGTGGGACAGAGCCGAGGATGGATTGCCGCTGATGCCGATCTTCCGTGACAACAACTTCCTGTGGGTCGAAGCGCCGCTGCCCATCGACGATCTGGAGGGGCACGCGCGGTTCCAGGGCTTCGGCATCCCGATCGGCGGCGGCGACCTTGGCCTCACCACGCGCTACGAATATGAGCACGCCTTCGAGGTCGGCAAGATCGACATTGCACAGCCCGATGTGACCATGGCCGGCGGTTTGACGGAGATCATGCGCATCGCAGCGGTCGCGAGGAAGCGCGGCAAGCGCGTTGTCACGCACGGCTACAAGTCCAACATCACCATCGCCGCCAACCTGGCGTTCCTGTCGCAGCACTGGGACGACGAGCCGGCCGAGTACTCCACCAGCCAGTCGCCGCTCCGCTGGAACCTGACGCGCGAGACGTTCGATATCGGCAGCGACGGCCGCATCCAGGTGCCGGAGAGGCCCGGGCTCGGCATCAGCCTCGACACCGCGACCGTCGAGAAGTTCAGGATCGGCTAGCCCCGGTCGGCGCGCAGCCGCTCAACCAGCTCTTCATTGAGGTCGATGCCGAGGCCCGGCCGGTCCGGCAGCGCCATGTAGCCGTCGACCACCGCCGGCTCAGGTGAGACCAGCTCTCGCCGCAACACGCTGTCAAACACCTTGGGCGAGACATATTCGAACACCGGCGCCGGCCCGCAGGCGGCCTGGAAGTGCCGGCCGACCGCCGACGTGATCCCGGTCTTCCAGCCATGCGGCACCACCTCGGCGCCATGGACCTCGCACAGGTCGGCAATCCGCCGGATCTCGGTCAGGCCGCCGCCGCGCCCGATATTGGGCTGCACGATGCCGACCTTGCCGCGCGTCAGCCATTCCAGGATTTCCCAGCGGGTCGCGGCCGCTTCGGCGCCGCCGATGCGGATGGCGCTCCGCTCGGCCAGCCGCGCATGGCCCTCCAGGTCGTCGTGCTGCAGGGTCGCCTCGGCAAAGAAGATGTCGCACTCCCCGACCCGGTCGAGGACGTACAGCGCGTCGTGCCAGTTCTGCCAGCGATAGCCGAAATCGACGGCCATGGTTATGCCGTCACCCAGCATCCTGCGGCCGCGCTTGATCAGCTCCACCAGCTCGCGATCGGTCACCAGGTCGTAGAACAGCACTTCCATCTTCACCGCGCGGAAGCCGCTCTCCAGCGCGGCATCGAACTGCCGCCCGATCTCGGTCATGAGTTCTTCGATGGAGCGGCCATGCGCGAGGCCGGGAAAGATGGTGCAGTATGGCCGCAACTTGTCGCGCCTCGCACCGCCCAGCAGCTTGTAGGACGGAACGCCGTGCTGCTTGCCGGCCAAGTCGTAGAGCGCAATATCGACGGCGGAGATGGCATGGATGCCAAGACCGCGCCGGCCCGGCCAGAACGTGCCGTCGTAGAGTTTCTGCCAGAGGCCGGTTGCCTCCAGCGGGTCGGCGCCGATCAGGATTTCGCTGACATTGCGGCTCCACAGATGCGCGGTCGGCATCTCCAGGAACGCCTTCACCACGTGCGGGGGCGCGTCGGTCTCGCCGATCCCGGTGCGCCCGGCCTCGTCGGTCAGCCGGACGATGACGGTGTCAGTCGTACCGTCCAGGTCATCGGCTGCCGGCGTTGGGCCGATGATGGGAATGACCTCGATGGCGGCAATCCGGTTCAAGGCAAAGCCCCGTCAATAAGTGGCGCGTCCGCCGCTGAGGTCGAAGGTGAAGCCGGTGGTGAAGCTGCAGGCCGGCGAAACGATCCAGGCGATCATCTGCGCCGCCTCCTCCAGCTCTCCGCACCGCCCCATGGGAATTTTCGCCGTCATGTAGTCCTGTGACGCCTGCGGCATGGCGTCGACCATCGGCGTGCGGATCACAGCCGGCGCCAAGGCATTAATGGTGATTCCTCGATCCACGTAGTCTTTCGCCATGCTTTTCACGAGGCCGATCAGCCCGGCCTTGCTGGCCGAGTAAGCGGTCATGCCGGCATTGCCTTCCTTGCCGGCGATCGAGGCAAGGTGCAGCAAACGGCCGTATTTCTGCGCCACCATATGCGGCAGCACATGCTTCGACAGCATGAAAGCACCGCGCAGGTTGATGTCGAGCACACGGTCGAAATCCGCCGGGTCGACGTCATGCGCCTTGATGTTGGTGTTTCCGGTGATGCCGGCGCAATTGACCAGCCCGTCGATGCGCCCCAACGACTTCGCCATCGCATCGAGCGCCGGGCCGATGGCCCGGTCCTCCGTGACGTCGAGCCGCCCCGCGGCTGTGCGGCCGCCACGTGCCTTAATCGCCGCGGCGGCTGCTTCCGCGGTCGCGCCGTCGCTGTCGAGGCAACCCACTGCAACGCCTTGGGATGCGAGGAAGTCAGCAGCGGCGCGTCCGATGCCGCGGCCTGCGCCGACAATGATGACGGAGTAGTTCGGAGTATCGAAATAGTCCACGTCGGCCCCTTTTTTCCTGCGACGCTCACCGCTGCGGAGCGTTCGGCCGGTCTGCTTGACCGATTTTTTTAGCGTATGTTAGCCTATTCCTGCATCTTGTATATGCGTCCAGTATTTCGGAATCGAGCCGACGCCGGACGCGATCGAAAAAGAAGGGCAAGCAATGCCCTCCGCTGGAATGCGGTACGGGTCCGGCTGCCGGATCCCAACAAGACAGGCTGGGAGGCCACCTCATGCACAATCGGAAACAGATTTCGAGTGCGCTGGCGCAGTTGTCGGCGCGCTCCGCGCTGTCGCGCCGCCAAGCGCTGGTCGGCGCCGCCGCTCTCGGCGCGACGGCCGCGATCGGCGTGCGTCCTGCCTTCGCCAAGACCACCATGACCTGGATGGGCTGGCAGGGTTACGAAACGCCGATTCTCAGCGGCTCTTTCATCGCCGATAACGACATCGACTTCCAGCCGACCTTCATCTCGTCGAACGAGGAGATCATCACCAAGCTGCAGGCCGGCGGCATCGGCAAGACCGACCTCATCACCATGTATTTCGGCTATCTGCCGCTGATGGCGGAGGGAGAATTGCTGGAGCCGATCGACACGGCAAAGATCGAGCAGCTTCCCAAGCTGATTCCGCAATTCGTGGAGCAGGAAACCATCAAGCACAATGGCAACCTGATGGGCGTGCCGTGGAACTGGGGCTCGCTGCCGCTGATGTACGATCCGGCGGCGGTGAGCGCGCCACCGGAAAGCTGGCTCGACATCCTGAAGCCGGAATATCAGGGCAAGGTCGCCATGGTCGATGACCCGCTGGGCAACCTGCTGATCTGGGGCACCGTCGTGACCGGCAAGCCGATGGGTACCATCCTCACCAAGGAAGAGATGGTGCAGGTGATCGACAAGCTGATCGAGATCAAGACCAAGCACGCGCGCGCCTTTTTCGCGAGCTACGGTGACATGTCGGATGCGTTCGCGCGCAATGAAGTCACCGTGTCTGCAATCGGCTGGGAAGCGGTCGCGGTCTGGACCCAGGCAAAGGGCAAGACGATCAAATACACCATCCCCAAGGAAGGCACCGGCATGTTCATGGATTGCCTGTGCATCCCGAAGGACGCCCCGCATCCGGAGCTCAGCTACAAGATGATCAACCACATCGTCTCGGCCGAGCCGCAGAAGCAGTTCGCTACAGAGCAGAGCGCCGGTATCACCAACCTCGACACCGTGCCGATGCTGCCGAAGGAACTGGCGGAATCCTACAATTACGGCGACATCGACGGGTTCATGAAAAAGGCGCGGCTGCAGCCGGTTCCGCCGACCGAGTCCGACGGGTCGGTCGCAACATACGATGATTTCCTGAACGAGTATCAACGCCTTTCCAAGGCGTAGGAGAGCTGCGTGATCAAGCGGCCGGCATGGGAGCGGCAAAACTGGCTCCTGTTGCCGGCCGCCTTGGTATTCCTTGGCGCCTTCGCGGCGCCCCTGCTCTATTTCCTGGTGATCAGCTTCTGGTCCGTGCGAGCGCGCATCATGCGCGCGGACTTCACGCTCAAGAACTACGCCGCGACCTGGGCAGACTACTACGATGCGATGGGCAGCACGCTGCTGATCGCCTTTGCCATCGGCGCGCTGACAACGCTGCTCGCGCTGGGCTTCGCCTACGCAATCCGGTTCAAGTGCGGGCGGTTCGAGACCCCGCTGCTGTTCCTGGCGCTGATCACGCTGTTCGGCGGCTACCTGGTCAAGATCTATGCCTGGAAAAGCATCCTCGGCCGCGAAGGCATCCTCAATCAGTTCCTGCTGTGGACCGGCCTCATCGACCAGCCGCTCGATGCCCTGCTCTACAGCGTCAACGGCGTCGTGATCACCCTCACCTATTTCCTGCTGCCCTTTGCAATCCTGCCGATCTACGGCAACCTGCGCGCCATTCGCCCGGCTACCATCGAGGCCGCGCGGGATCTCGGCGCCGGGCGCTGGGCGGTGCTGCGCGACATCGTCATCCCGCAATGTGAGAAGGGCATCGTCATCGCTTTCACCTTCGCCTTCCTGATCACAGCCGGTGACTACGTGACGCCGCGCTTCGTCGGCGGCGGCGCGGCGATGATGGGGCATTTCATCGAGTTGCAGTTCTCGCTCGGCTTCAACTGGCCGATGGGCAGCGCCATGGCCTTCACGGCCATGGCGGTGTCGCTGGCCTTGGTCATGTTGTTTCGCGGGTTGTTGCGGCGAGGGCTGCAGCCTTGAGCCGCCTCATCGGGCATCTTGGCGATCTTGGCTGGCGGGCCTTTGCGTTGCTGACCGCCGCCTTCATGGGCGCCCCGCTGGTGCTGGTGGTGCTATTCAGCTTCAACCAGTCCGCTCTGACCAGCCTCCCGCTGACCGGGTTCACCCTGGACTGGTATCGCAAGCTGTTCTCGCTGGGCGCGTTCTGGCCGGCGCTGTGGAACAGCCTGATCGTGGCGATCTTCGTCGCCATCCTGTCGGTGGCGATCGGGACCATGGCGGCCTTGGTGCTGGCGCGCATGGCCTCTCGCCGGGCGGAGATCCTGATCGGGATCATCAGCATTCCCATGATGCTGCCGGCCCTGATCATCGGCGTCGCGATGATGAGCTGCTTCGTGCGCATGATCGACCTGCCGTTGGGACTGCCGGCCGTGATCCTGGGGCACCTGGTGATCGCACAGCCGTTCGTCATCCTCATCGTCTTCTCGCGGCTTGCGACCTTCGACTGGGCGGTGGTGGACAGCGCCAGGGACCTCGGCGCCTCGCCGTTGCGCGCGTTCATGACCGTCACCCTGCCTATCATCCGACCGACCATCATCGGCGCGGCGCTCATCGCGCTGTCGATCTCGCTCGACGATTTCGTCATCACCTTTTTCACGATTGGCGCCGGCAACACCTTGCCGACCCTGGTCTGGGGCATGGTCCGCACATCGCTTGATCCGACCATCAACGCCATCGCGACGCTGCTCATCCTTCTCAGCGTCGGCTCGACCTTCCTGGCGCTGCGCGTGAGCTCTTATCGTGGCTAGCGTAACCTTCGACTATGGCGGGCACGTCGCGCTGGTGACCGGCGCCGGCCGCGGCCTTGGATTCGCCATTGCCAAGGCACTGCATGATGCGGGAGCGACCGTCGCGATCAACGACCGGACTCCGGACGCATGTCTTGCGGCGATCGCACGGCTCGGCGGCGGCGACCGCTTGATCGCGGCTCCCGCCGATCTGTCGACGGCCGACGGGCCCAGGCAGGCGGTCGCCCAGGCCGCAAATGGCGGCCGGCTCGACTTCCTCATCAACAACGCCGCCGTCAATGTCGAACGGCCGATCGCAGCGACTGACGATGCGCATTGGGACACGCACCTCAGCGTCATTCTGCGCGCCAGTTTCCTGACGGCGCAGGCGGCATTGCCACTGCTGAAGGCCAGCCGAGGCTGCATCGTCAATGTGGCGTCGGAGCTCGGCCTGCACGCTATCGCCAACAACGTCGCCTACGTATCCGCCAAGCACGGACTGGTCGCGATGACCAAGGCGATGGCCATCGAGCTCGCGCGCGACGGTGTGCGGGCCAATGCGCTGTGCCCCGGCACCATGGATACCGAGCTGATGCGCGATTGCGCCGCCGACAGCGGCGACCCGGCAGCGTACTACGCCGCGTTCAACCGCTATCATCCGGTCGGGCGACTGGCCTCGCCCGAGGAGATTGCCGACTTCACTCTGTGCCTGCTCTCGCCGGCGGCCGGGTTCATGACCGGATCGGCGATCGCCATCGATGGCGGCAGCACCGCGGGGCGATTGTAACCATGGAGTTCGCCGGCAAAGCGATCCTGGTGACCGCCTCCACGCGCGGCATCGGCGCGGCCGCGGCGGAAATGTTCCTGGAGCGCGGCGGGTCGGTAATCCTGCACGGCCGACGCCAGCCGGCTGTCGACGCCGCTGTCGCGCAGTTTTCGGCAAAGTATCCGGGCCGGGTCCGCGGACTGGCGGCCGATCTGACCGACCGGACGCAGTGCCGCTCCCTCGCGCAAAGCGCCGGCGCGATCGACATCCTGGTGAATTGTGGTGGCATCTTCCGTGAAGCGTTCATCGCCGAGACCAGTCTTGCGATCTGGGACGAGACGATCGCGGTCAACCTGACGGCGTCCTGGGTGTTGAGCCAAACGTTGCTGCCGGTACTGCGGCAACGCAAGGGTGCGATCGTCAATGTCGGTTCGGATGCGGCGGTGCTGGGCTATGCAGGCTGCGTCGCCTATTGCGCCTCAAAGGGCGCACTGGTCGGCCTGACCCGCGCCTTGGCGATCGAGACGGCGCCGGACGTGCGCGTGCTTTGCGTCTGCCCCGGGCCGACCGAGACCGACATGATGCGGCAGAGCATCGTCGCAGCGCCTGACGAGGCGCAGGCACGGCAGCAATGGGCGGCCTACACCGCGCTCGACCGGATCGCCGCGCCGCGTGAGATCGGGGAAGCGATCCTCCTGGCCGCCTCGCCACGAGCGACCTTCATGACCGGGAGCGTCATCATGGCTGACGGCGGCGCGACCGCCGGCAAGCGGGTCTAGAGCGGTATTCCCTAAACTGGAAGCGGTTCTGCCGGAGCGATTTTCGCCAAGGGGGAGGAAGCGGTTGCAGGCGGTAGCGGGGCTACCGCCAAGACCGCTGACGCTGCCCTTGGCGAAAAGCGCCCGGCCCTAAAGGGTTCGCCAGCGGCGGGCATCCGCCGCGTCAGGCCGCTAGCCCGTAGCCCCGCTACGGGCTGCGCGGCCTTCCTGGCGGGCTGCCTCACCGCTGACGAACAGAACCGATTCCAGTTTAGGGAACACCGCTCTAGGCCAGCACGCGCTGCGCCGAACTGCTCCAGCCAACTCGCATCGTTTCGCCGAGTGCAACGCGCGCATGCTCGACGGGCTCCTGCACCCGCAGCTTCTCGCCGCCCGGGAGAGCCAGCAGGTATTTGACGTGGGCGCCGAGGAACACCACCTCCTCCACCGTCCCGGCGATCTCGACGTCCGCACGGTCGGAGTCGGCCATCCGACGCACGCTCTCCGGCCGCACGACCAGGGTGACAGGACCATCAGACCCTGCGTGGCCGAAGGCGATGCCACAAGCGGCCATGATCCGTCCGCCCTTGAGATCTGCCTTGAGAAGGTTGGCCTCGCCGATGAAGCCGGCGATGAAGTGCGTCGCCGGCTTGAGATAGATTTCCTCCGGCGTGCCGAGCTGCTCGATCCGCCCGTCCTTCATGACCGCGATCCGGTTGGCGAGGCCCAGCGCCTCGCCTTGGTCGTGGGTCACGAAAACGAAAGTGCCGCCGATGACCCGGTGGATGCGGCGCAACTCCTCCTGCATGGCCTGTCGCAGCTTCAGATCGAGCGCGGCCAGCGGTTCGTCGAGCAGAAGCACCTGCGGATCCATCACCAGCGCACGCGCCAATGCGACGCGCTGTTGCTGCCCGCCGGACAGCTGCGACGGCATATGGTCCTCGTAGCCATCCAGACGTACCAGCGCCATGGCGTCGCTGACCTTCTTTGAGATCGCAGCGCGATCCAGCTTTCTCAGCCGCAAGCCATAGCCGACATTCTGCCGCGCATTCATGTGCGGGAAGAGGCCGTATCCCTGGAACACCATGTTGATCGGCCGGTGCTCCGGCCCCAGATGCGTGATGTCCGAACCGTTGACCTCGATTCGTCCGGAGGTGGGCTCGACGAATCCGCCCATCATCCGCAGCAACGTGGTCTTGCCGCAGCCGGATGGTCCCAGGATCGCCAGGAAGTCGCCGCGCGGAATATCGAGATCGATCGGATGCACGGCGGTGACCACGCCGAAGCTGCGGCTTAATCCGCGCAACCGCACCGCGATGTCCGTGGAACCCATGCCCCCGCGCCGCTCCGCTCATTCCGAAATATCGGAATGAAGTCTGGTATTGTGATCGATCAGTGTCGACTCTACAGTTTGACACCGAAAACTCAAAGGCTGGTCAGCCATGGCGCGCACACCGGATTGGCGAGTCCTCACCGATCACCGCGACAAGCTGGGCGAGAGCGCCCAATGGAACAGCGCGACCGGCGCGTTCTATTGGATCGACTACTATGGTCCGACCATCCACCGCATCTCCGCCGACGGCAAGCGCGAGGACTGGACGCTGTCGGAGTTCGCCAGCATCGGTTCGGTCGTGTTCTGCGAGGAGGACCGCCTGCTGATCGGCGTCGACCGTGGAATCTATTTCTTCGACCTGCGCGACGGCTCGGTCACGCCATTTTCTGATCCAAACCACGGACGGTCGGATATCGCCTACAACGATGCCAAGATCGACCGGCACGGCAACTATTGGATCGGGACCGTCGACGTGACCGAGACGATGCCGCGCGGCATCCTCTATGTGCTGAACCGGCGCGGGAAGTGGCGCATCGGCGACAGCGGGTTTGTGGTGTGCAACGGTCCGACCTTCTCGCCCAAGGGCGACGTGCTCTATTTCAGCGATTCAATGGGCCGGCAAAGCCTGGCGTATGATCTCGATCCGTCGGGCAAGCTCTCACGCCGCCGCGTCTTTCAGAAGTTCACCGAAGCCGACGGGATTCCGGACGGTTGCTGTGTCGATATCGAAGGCTGCGTCTGGGTCGCCATGTATGATGGTGGCAAGGTGTTCCGCCTGTCGCCGAGCGGCGAGCGCCTCGAGACTTTGCTACTGCCGGCACGGAATGTCACGTCATGCTGCCTGGGTGGCAAGGATCTGCGGACGCTGTTTGTGACCTCCGGCCACGCAGCGGATGGCAGCCAGCCGGAAGGTGGCGCAGTGTTTACGACAGAGGTTGCGGTTCTGGGCCTGCCGGAACCGGTCTTCAAGCCGATCTGAGGGACAGGGGAAAGCATTGAGCGGCAGGCTGGCAGGCAAGAAAGCGCTGGTCTACGGCGGAGGAACCGGGATCGGCCTCGCCTGCGCCGAAGCAATGGTGCGCGAAGGCGCTGCGGTTTTCCTCTCTGGCCGGCGAGATGGTGTCCTGCGCGAAGCCGTCGAGGGATTGAAGGTACATGGCGAAGCCGGCTTCCGGCCGGGAGACGCTACCGTGGCGGACGATGTGCAGCGCGTCACGGCGGCGGCCGTGCAATTCATGGGCGGCCTCGACACCATCCTGGTGAGCGCAGGAGCTGGCGGCCGTACCCCGATCTTCGATACGCCGGTCGAGGAATTCCAGCGCATCATCGATCATTCGCTGCTGCCGCCTTTTCTTGCAATGCGATATGGAGCCGATCACTTGATGGCAGCCGGCAAGGCATCGGTCATCGTGATTTCGTCGATGTACGGACTCGTCGGCCAAAAGGAACGCGCCGGTTATTGCGCGGGGAAGCACGGCGTCATCGGCCTGGTCAAATCCGCCGCCCTTGATTTCGCGGATAAGGGAGTGCGGGTCAATGCCATGTGCCCGGGCTTTGTGGAGACGCCACTGGCGCGCGAGGTGGTGAAGCTGGAGTCCGACCCGGAAGCGGTCCTCCAGGCCAAGCGGCTCATGCACGCGATTCCGCGCGCCGGCCGGCTCGACGAGATGGGCGAGATGGCTGTGTACCTCGCCAGCGATCCGGCTGCGTTCGTCACCGGCCAGGCATTCGCGATCGACGGTGGCTATTCCACGCGATGAGAGCATCGAAGGAGCAGAGATGAGCGGCATTCTAGCGGGTCGGCGTGCCTACGTCACCGGTGGCTCCAGCGGCATCGGCGCCGCCATCGTCAAGACCTTCGCGCAGGAAGGCGCGCGCGTCGCGATCGGCGCGTCGCGCCATGCGGATGAGGCGCGCGCGATAGCGAAGGACCTGCCCTCCAGCGCCGGTGAGCATATTGTGGTGCAGGCGGACCTCTACGATCGGCAGCAGACCGAGCATGCCGCGGACGAGGTCGTCGCCGGCTTGGGCGGACTCGACGTCTTCGTCCATTCCGCCGGCATCGACGTGACCCAGACCGCGCCGACCCATGAGACGTCGGACGAGCTTTGGGACCGCATGATGACCTTGCACCTGACGGCAGCATTCCGCTTGTCGAAGCGATTGATCCCGGCGCTGCTGAAAGGAAAGAATCCATCGATCGTCTTCATCGGGTCGGTCTGCGGCCTGGTCGCCTGGCAGGACGATGTGGCGTACAATGTCGCCAAAGCCGGCCTACAGCATCTCGGCCGCTGCATCGCCTCCGACTACGCCAAAGCCGGATTGCGTGCCAATATCATCGCGCCAGGCGTCATCGACACGCCGCTGACCCGCAACTACGCCTCCGGGATGCCCGGCGGCGAGGCCGAGGGCCTGAAGACGCTGGCGAACATGCACCCCATCGGCCGCATTGCCTCAGCCAACGAGATCGCAGAGGCGGCCGCCTTCCTGGCATCGGACAAGGCGTCCTTCATTACCGGTGTCGTGCTGCCGATCGACGGCGGCCTCACCATGGTCTGAACTTCCCAATCACGGACATATCATGCCCTTTGAAACCATTTCGCCAAAGTTCTCCGGTGCCGCGCCGCGCCTCAAGATCACCGACGTGGAGTGTCATGTCCTGCTGGCGCCGGACTATGACGCGAGCTTCACTTCCTCGGCGCAGGACAGCTTCGTCATCGTCATCCGGACGGACGGCGGCATCGTCGGCGTCGGCGAGTGCGATGCCAATCCCTGGATGGCCAAGGCCTGCATCGAGGCTCCTGGCACCCACACCATGGGCCTGTGCATCAAGGAGATGCTGATCGGTGCCGATCCGTTCCAGATCGGCGATCTGTGGAAGAAGATGTATCTGGGCACCGCGATGAATGGCCGCCGCGGCATGATCATCCATGCCATGAGCGCGGTCGACATGGCGCTGTGGGACCTGTGCGGCAAGGCGCTGGGCAAGCCGGTGCATGAACTGCTCGGCGGCGCGACGCGTCAGCACATCACGCCCTATGCATCGCTGCAGCCGGCCGGGTATCGGTTCGAGGAGTATCGCGACGCGCTGTGCGCCTCTGCGCAGAAGGCCAAGAGCCTCGGCTTCAAAGCGATGAAAACCGAGATCACGATGAACGGGCCCTACGCCCACGGCGGCATGCGCGAAAGCTACCAACGTCATACCGAAGTCCTGGCGGCGGTGCGCAAGGCCGTCGGCTCCGATGTCACGCTGATGGTCGATGTGCAGTATCTGTGGAAAGACGCCGTGACCTGCCTGCAGACCGTGAAAGACTGGGGCGAGTTCAACGTCTACTTCCTCGAAACGCCGGTCTGGTCGGACAACGTGCGCGAGATGGCGAAGCTGGCGGAACAGGCGCCGATGCCAATCGCCTTCGGCGAATGGCTGGCGACGCGCTTCGAGTTCGAGGAGCTGATGGATATCGGCAAGGTGCAGGTTGCCCAGCCGGATGTCGGCCGGGTCGGCGGCATCGGCGAGGCGAAGATCGTCTGCGACATGGCGAAGGCGCGCGGGCGCACGATCGTGCCGCATTGCTGGAAGACCGGCATCTCGATTTCCGGCACGGCGCATCTCGCCTTCGTCACCAGCCATTGCGCCTATATCGAATATCTGCCGCCGCAGCTCTGCCACGAGCGCCTGCGTCGCGAGCTGGCGCAGGAAGAGCTGGTCCTGCGTCCGGATGGCACGATCCCGCTGCCCAGCAAGCCCGGCCTGGGTGTCGAGATCGATTGGGACGTGGTCAAGCGGTACAAGGTGGCCTAGCGGAGGCGAAGATGAGCGCGAACGCCAGCCAGAGGTTGAAGGGCCGCGTCGCGGTGGTGACTGGTGGCGCCCAGGGGATCGGCTTTGGGATCGCGGCACGCCTGGCGGAGGAGGGCGCCGTCCTGGTGATCGCCGACATCAACGAACGGAATGCTGTCGACGCGGCGAAGCGGATCGGCGGTTCCGGCGGAACAGCCAGCGCCTTCGCCGTCGATATCGGCGACGATGCGCAGGTCGCCGCCCTTGCGGCCCATGTCGAGGCACAGCACGGACGCTGCGAGATCCTGGTCAATAATGCGGCGATCTCGGACGGCACCGGCATCGAGAAGATGACCATGGCGCGCTATCACGAAGTGATCCGCGTCAACCAGGACGGTGCGGTGCGCATGTGCCTTGCTTTTGTGCCGCTGTTGAAGAAGGCCGGCGATGGCCGGCGGATTCTCAACATCGCATCCATCATGGGCGTGCGCGGCTGGCCGGACGCCATCCCCTACTCCACCGCAAAAGGCGCCATCGTCAACTTCACCCGCGCCTTGGCGGCGGACCTCGCTCCGCACGGCATCATGGTGAACGCCCTTGCGCCCGGCTTCGTCAATACGCCGATGTCGATCCTGCCCGACGGATCGCATGAATATGATGCCGATTGGTTCCGAGACATCTACGTGAAATACGGTCGCATCCCGGTGCGCCGCTATGCCGAGCCTCAGGATATGGCGGGGCCAGCATTCTTCCTCTGCTCTGACGACGCCCGATATGTGACCGGACAGATCTTGATGGTCGACGGCGGCGCCTCGGCGACGTTTTGATCGACATCGACCGCTTTCACGACTAGGCCAGCAACAACTGTTGGACCGCCGCGCCGACGATCTCGGCCTCGCCCGGCTGCAGGCACGTCGGATTGAAGATGACGGTCCCCTGATCGCACAGCAGCGGGTCCACCTGGATCGCGGGCGATCCGTTTTGCAAGGCGATGACCAGACCGAGGGCCGACAGGCGGCCGTTCCGCGCCATGGTCAGGGTCACGAGCGGCACCTCATCCGTGCTGCCGAAGCCGTGCAGCGCCACCTCGCCAGCAACGCCCTGAAGGCCGTTGGCCAGCACCTCCATCATGCCGCGCCAGCGCTGGTGGCGCTCGGCGTCGCCTTCGGCGACGAACAGCTCGAGAGCCGTCAACAGGCCGATGATCTGCTCCTTGCCGACCTTGCACGGCCGGCCGATGCCGTGCTGCGGGACGCCCTTGAGCCGTTGCTTGTCGATCAGCACCGCCGGCGGGGACCATTGCTCCCAGGTGATGTCGAGGTCGAGATGCTGCAGGGCGGCGGCCATGATGAGGTCGCACCGGCCGGCGAGAAAGCCGGTGCCCTGTGGCCCATTGAGGGCCTTGCCGCCGGAGAAGGCGACGAGGTCGGCGCCGAGTTCGATCAAGCGGCGCAGGTTGCTTTGCGGCGGCAGCTGGGCGGCGGCGTCGACGAACACCGGCACGCCGGCGGCGTGGGCGACCGTCACGACCTCGGCGAGCGGCGGGCGAGCGGCAGCATCGGCGACGTAAAAGACGGCAGCGGTGCGGTCGGTGATGGCGTCGGCGATCTCCCACGCCTCCGCGTCGCGCACGCCGGCGCCGGCATAGCGGTCCGGCAATCCGACCTCGACCAGGCGGACACCGGCGGCGCGCACCGCGTGGTCATAGAAGTTGCGCTGGCTGCGCACCACGACGACCTCGTTCTTCATACCGGTGGTGTCAGGCAGGCGCGCCATCTTGCCGGGCTCCAGCCCCGTCACGCAGGCCGCGGTCGCGAGCGTGAGGCACGCCGCCGCGCCCGAGGCGACGTAGCCCGCCTCCGCACCCGTCACGGCGGCGATGACCTGCGAGGCGTGCGCCTGCAACTCCGCCATGTCGACGCAATGGCGTGCGGCTTCCGCCATTGCCGCGGTCACCTCCGGCCGCATGATGCCGCCTGACAGCCGGGTCGCCGTCCCCTTGGCATTGATCAGGGTGCGGACGCCGCGTCGCTCGTAGATGTTCATGGCTGCCTCAGTACGTACAGGTGATTCCGCCGTCGACCACCAGGACCTGTCCGGTGACGTAGCGGCTGTCGTCGCTGGCGAGAAACAGGATCGGGCCCGCCACGTCCTCGACCGTGCCTGGCCGGCGCAAGGGCAGGCGGCCGTGCTTGATGAAGACGTCCTGGAACCAGTCGGTCTGATGCTCGTGCACGTTGCCGTGCATCAGCGCCATGCGGGTGTCGATGTAACCCGGCGCGACCGCGTTCACGCGCACGCCGAGCGGCCCGAAATCGACCGCCATGCAGCGCGTCAAGTTGACGACGGCGCCCTTGGCCGTCGCATAGGCCATGGAGTTCGGCTGACCGCGCAGGCCCTGGATCGACGCGACGTTGACAATGCTGGCGCACGGGCTGCGCTTGAGATGCGGCATCGCCGCCTGCGCGCCATAGAGCACGCTGTCGAGGTTGACGGTCATCACGCGGTGCCACCGCTCGGCGGTCAAGCTATCGATTCCGGACTCGTCGCTGATGGCGGCGTTGCTGACGAGGATGTCCAGTCGGCCCCAGGTCTTGGCGACGGCGGTAACGGCGTGCTCGACACTGGCTTGATTCGACACGTCCGCTTTGACGGCCTGGACTTGCAATCCTTGCTTCGTCAGATTGGCGGCCGCTTCCAGCAGGACATGTTCGTCGATGTCGGAGAGCATGACCCGCGCGCCCGCCTCGGCCAGCACGCGCGCCGCGGCGAGACCGATGCCGCGCGCGGCGCCTGTCACCAGCGCTACCCTCTCCTGCAGCCGACCGGTCATCGCCTCACGCCGGGTTCAGGCGGAAGTCGGCGCCTTCGGGCAAGGTCTGGCCGCCATCCACGATGATCGTCGTGCCGGTGATGTATTCGGCGTCGTCGGACGCCAGGAACAGCACGGCGTTGGCGACGTCGCGCGGCGTGCCGAGGCGCCCGAGCGGGATCATGTCCGCCATCGACTTGATGAAGGCGGGGCTGCGTCCCTGCTGGACGCCTTCGGTCAGGATGTTGCCGGGCTCCACGCCGTTGACCGTGATGCCGTAACCGGAGAACTCCAGCGCGGCCGCCTTGATGAAGCCGTTGATGCCGGCCTTGCTGGCGGAATAGTGGCCATGGCCCGGGCTGGTGACGCGCGGGCCGGTGATCGAGGAGGTGAAGACCATACGGCCGTATTTCTGCGCCCTCATGGGCGCGAGCGCCGCCTGAGCGGCGAGGAAGGTGCCCTTGAGGTTGACGCCGAGGACGCTGTCCCACTCCGCGGGCTCGATATTCTCGATCAGGGTCCAGGGATAGATCCCAGCATTCTGCACCAGGATGTCGAGCCGGCCATGCCGCTCCAACGCCGCAGCGACGGCGCGCTCGGCATCTGCCTTCTGCGCGACATCGATGCCGATGAAATGCCCGCCAAGCTTGGCGGCGGTAGCGGCGCCGATTTCCGACTCGCGGTCGGCGATGACGACCTTTGCGCCCTCTTCCGCGAAACGCGCGGCGATGCCGGCGCCGATGCCGCGGGCGGCGCCGATGACGAGAGCGATGCGGTCCTGCAACCTCATGCGAGCTTCTGCCGGATCTGGAGCTTCAGGGTGTCGATCAGCACGGCGGCCAGCACCAGGGCGCCGAGGATCATCTGCGTATAGTGCGCCGGAAGGCCCATCAGGTTGATCGCGGTGTGGATCGAGGACAGCAGCAGCACGCCGGCATAGACGCCCGGCAGCCGGCCGATGCCGCCCTTCAGGCTGACGCCGCCGATGACGACTGCAGCGAAGGCGTTGAACAGCATGCCGACGCCGAGATTGGCGGTGGCGCCGGAGGTGCGGATCGCCAGCAGCCAGCCCGCCACGCCCGAGATTGCGCCCGCCAGCACAAATGTGATGAGCACCAGCCGGTCGACCTTGATGCCGGCGCGGAAGGTCGCGACCGAGTTGCCGCCGATCATGGTGACGTGGCGGCCGAACGGCGTCTTGCCCATCACGAAGGTGAACATGATGTAGCAGCCGATCGCCAGCCAGGCGATCAGCGGAATGTAGAGGATGGTCTCGATGCCCATGACGCGCAGCGAGGGCGCCAGGTCCTGGGCCGAGCGGCCGCCGGAGATCGCGACCACGAGGCCACGCACCCAGATGTACGAAGCCAGGGTCACGATAAAGGCGTTCATCTTGAGGCGCACGACCAGCAGGCCGTTGATGACGCCGATGGCGGCACCGACCAGCAGCGCGAGGCCGAGCGACACCGGGATCACCAGCCACTCCGGCGTCAGGACAATCCCGAGGCCGATGCCGCGAGCGCAGAACAGCATGCCGGTGACCATCGCCGTCAGCGCGGCGATCGATTCGACCGAGAGGTCCATGTTGCCGGCGATGATGACGATCGCGAGCCCGATCGCCATCACGCCGACGAAGGTCGATTGCTCGACGATGTTGGCGAAGATGCCGATCTGGAAAAATTGCGGAATGAAGATCGAGAACACCACCAGCACCACGATCAGCATCAGCCAGACTAGGTTGTCGAGCAGGAACTCGAGCATGGCCCGGCGGTCGCGCGACAGCGACGGCTTCGCCTGCGAGAGCGCACCCCCGGAGCCGGTGGCTCCGGGGGCTGTGTGATCGTGGTTCATCCGATCATTCCACCGGCTTGATCGGCTCGGACGGCGCCTTCAGGTTGCCCCAGAAGCGGGACTCATCGACGTTGTCCTTGGTGATGGCCGCGCCCGGGATCTTCAGGTTCGGGCCCCACTTCTCGATGGTGAGCTCGGATTCCAAGCCCAGCACGCTGTATTTGCCGGGCTTGATCTCCTTCTTGTTGGCGACCAGGTCGGCGAACATGCCGATCGCCGCCGCCTGCGCGTAAAGCGGCTGCTCCACCTCGACCTGCTCCCAGCCCTTGCGGATGAGATCGAGGCCGACCGGCGCGCCGTTCGACGACACCAGCAGCACGTCGCCCGGCTTCTTGCCCTTCGCCTCGAGCGAGGCGACCGCGGCCACCGCGAGGTGCGCGGCGTGCACGAAGATGAGGTCGATGTCCGGGTTGGCGATCAGCTGGTCGGCGACGATGGTGCCGGCGTTGGAGGCTTCCCACTGCATCGCCGGCAGCGAGATAATCTGGGCGTCGGGGAACTCCTTCATCCGCTCTTCGAAGCCCTTCTGGATGTCGAGGGTGTAGGGATCGGCGGGATCGCCGAGCACCTGAAGGATCTTGCCCTTGACGGCGCCATTCTTCTCCTTGAGCAGGCGCTGGATCTCGCCCGCGGCGACGTAGCCGATCTCGACCGTGCCGGCGACCGAGGTGAAGTCGGTCTGCGTCGCCGTGATCTGCCGGTCGAAAATCATGACCGGGATGCCGGCGGCGCGCGCCTTTTCGATCGACGGCTGCAGGGCGTTGAAGTCGACCGCCGCCAGCACGATCGCCTTCGGCTTCAGGTTGATGACGTCGTTCATCTGCCCCTGCTGCACGTCGGTCTTGTTGTCGGCGTTGAGGGTCTCCACCTCATAGCCGACGTCCTTCACGAACTTCTCGATCGCCGCCACCGACTCGGTCTGGAATTCATCCAACAGGGTCGGCACGAGGTAGTAGATCTTGCCTTTCGATTCCGCCCAGGCGGGCGACGCCAGGGCGACCGCAGCGATCGCCAAGGCGCTGAGCACGCTACTCAACAGACGCTTCATCTTTGTTCTCCTCTGCCTCACACGTTCTGCGCAGCTCCGATTTGGAGCTACGCTTGTTGGGCTTGGCCCTGGAGGGCCTCACCGGTAATCATCCGTACGACTTCATCGGGACTGGTCGCGGTCCGCTTCACGTCCCCGGCCACCACCCCCTGACGGATCACGACGATGCGGTCCGCCACCTGAAAGGCCTGCGCCATGATGTGAGTGATGATGACAACGCCGATGCCTTGTGCCGCGATGCGCTTGATCATCTCCAGGCCGCGCCGGGTCTGCTCGACACCGAGCGCCGCGAACGGCTCGTCCAGCAGGACCAGCTTGCCGCCCCAGTGGACGAAGCGGTTGAGCTCGATCGCCTGGCGCTGGCCGCCGGACAGGTGCTCGACATTGGTGCGCAACGACGGGATCCTGGTACCGGCGTTGGCCATGGACTTGGCGACGGCGGCTTCCATCTCGGCTTCCTGCAGGATCGGGATGCCGAACCGCTTCTTGACGATCTCGCGCCCCATGAAGAAGTTCGCGACCACGTCGACGTTGGTGCAGAGCGACAGGTCCTGATAGACCGTCTCGATCCCGGCGGCCTTCGCTTCGGCTGGCGACCCGAATTTGCGCTCCGCGCCTTCGAAGACGATGCGCCCGGACGTCTGCTCCAGACCGCCGGAGATGATCTTGACCAGGGTGGACTTGCCGGCGCCGTTGTCGCCGAGCAGGGCCACCACCTCGCCGCGGCCGATCGCGAAGCTGATCCCGCGCAGTGCCTGGATGGCGCCGAAATTCTTGGTGATCTCCTCGAGCTGAAGCAGCGGGGCGTCGGCCATCACGCCGCCTCCGTGCGCTTGCCGGAACGGCGCGCCGGATCGGGCGCGTCATCTTCGTCCTGCGCGAACAGCAATCCGGACCGCGGCGAAAGCACGCCGGCCACCGCCAGCGCCGCGGCGCCGCGCAACACGGCATTGCCGCCGTCCTTCGACCGGGTGATGCGTGGCGCGCCGCGCCCGCCGCGTTCCGAGACGGAATGCGCCAGCGGCTCGGCGGCGGCGATCAGGCGCGTCACCAGCGAGCTCTCGGCAGAGCCGCCGAGGATGATGGTCTCCGGATCGAACAGGTTCTCGATGGTCACGATGGCGGAGCGCAGGAGAGGCGCGGCTTCGGCAATCCAGCGGTCCATGCCGATGGCGGCCGACCGCCGCTCCATCGCTTCCAACGACAGGTAGCGCTCGAGGCAGCCGCGATTGCCACACGGGCACGGCTCGCCGTTCGGCACCAGCGGTACGTGCCCGATCTCGCCCGCGTTGCCGAAGGCGCCCCGCACCGGCGCGCCTTCGCGCACCAGGCAGCCGCCGAGGCCGACGCCGAAATAGAGGTAGTAGAACTCGCGCAGGTCGCGCCCGGCGCCATAGAGCCGTTCGCCAAGCGCGGCGGCGGCCAAGTCGGCCTCGAGGAAGGCCGGCAAGCCAGTCAGCCTGGCGAGGCGCTCGCGGATCGGCACGCCCTTCCACCCCTCGAGGGTGGTCGGGCCGACGAAGCTCATGGACTCGACGTCGAACGGACCTGGCAGCGCGAGACCGATGCCGAGCATGCGGCCACGCGGCCGCAGCTTGCGCAGGCTCGCGACCAGTTTCTCGATCTCGCGGAAGGCGCGATCGGGCGACACCTGGGACAGCGAACGTGCGCGCTCGCCGATCACATCGCCGGAGAGGTTGATCAGCGCCGCCTTGAGCCCGACCGGCGTCACATGCACGCCGATCGCATAGCCGCCGTCGGGATTGATGTTGAGGAACGTCGGCGGCAGGCCGCGGCCCTTGGGCGTTTCGCGCACGCCGCGCACGAAGCCCTGCAGTTCCAGCTCGCGGATGATGGTGGAGACCGTCTGCACCGTGAGGCCGACACGCTTGGCGATCTCGCCGCGCGCCACCGGCGCCAGCAGGCGGATCGTCTCCAGCACAAGCCGGCGGTTATACGGCCGGCCGTATTCCTGGTTCGTGCCCTTGAGAGCCATGACCCAAGCGTCCCCACCCTTGCAATGCAAAGGCTAATACCGCGGTCCAGAATATGTCAAACGGTTTTCAAAAATGCCGCGTGCCTGACGTGCCGTCATTTGACATGTGCATCGCGACGTCGCAGGGCGAGCGCGGCAACCGGAGCAACGGCGCGACCATCCGTTTGTTCGCCTCTCGAACCAGCCATCCGGGAGCTCTGCCATGACCATTCAAGATCCGACTGTCACCCGCGCCGAACTTGCCATCGAAGAGGCCGAACTGATCGATGGCGGGCCAGCAGTATCCTGGGGCGCGATCATCGCCGGGGCCTTGTCGGCCGCGGCGCTGTCCTTCGTCTTGCTCTCAATCGGCACCGCGTTCGGGCTTTCCGTCACCTCGCCATGGGATCTGACGGGGCGGGATGCCGGCGAAGCCGCGGCCGCCATCGGGATCGGGACCGCAATCTTCCTCATCGTCGTGCATGCCCTGGCGTCGGGCGTCGGGGGCTATCTCGCCGGTCGCTTGCGCTCCAAGCTGATCGGCCTCCGGGGCGACGAGACCTATTTCCGCGATACAGCCCATGGCCTGGTGGTGTGGGCGGTGAGCGCGCTGACCACCATCCTCATGATCGCGATTCTGGCCTTTGCGGCCGCGCGCGGCACGGCTGCGGTCGGCGCCGCAACCCTGAATGCCGCCGGCCAGGCCGCATCGAGCGCGCCGGCTCTGCTGAACCAGGCCGGTGAAGGCGACCTCCGGTATTTCATCGATTCCCTGTTCCGCCCGGCTGCTGGCGCCCCGGCTGCGACGGCGACCGAAGGCCAAGCACCGACGGGTGGCGCCGCTCCGACGATGACCATGCCGGAGCCGCGCGCGGAAAGCGATGGACGGATGGAGCGCGAGGAGATTGGCCGCATCGTGCGCGTCGCGCTTGACGGCGAGATCTCGGCCGAGGACCGCACTTATGTCGCACAGATCGTGGCGAGCGAAACCGGCATCCCGCAGGCCGAGGCGGAGCAGCGCGTCGACCAGACGATCGAGCGCGCCAAGGCGGCGAAGGCCGAAGCCGTGGAGACGGCCAAACAGGCCGCCGACGCAGCGCGCCAGGCGGGCATGTATACCGCGCTGTGGGCGGCGGTCGCGATGCTGGCCGGCGCATTCGCTGCTTCGCTGGCGGCGACCTGGGGCGGCCGGGCGCGCGATCTGTAGCGCGCTCCTCCGTGATCCTGCACGGACCGATCGAGCAGAACGCGATCCACCTCTGCATCGACATGCAACGGCTGCTCAGTCCTGGCGGACCCTGGCCGACGCCGTGGATGGAGGCCGCCCTGGAACGTGCCGTGCGGCTGGTCGAACCGCGACCGGCACGGACCGTCTTCACCCGGTTTGTGCCGCCGCGCACATCCGAAGACATGCCGGGCGCGTGGCGGCGCTATTTCGAGAAATGGCGCAGCGTCACCCGAGAGTTCATTGACCCCACGCTTCTGGAGCTGGTGCCGCCGCTCGATTCCTTCGTGCCTCCGGCCAGTGTGGTCGACAAGGGTCGTTACTCCGCCTTTGTCGCCAGCCCGCTGCAGCCGGTGCTGAAGGACCTTGGCGCCACGACGCTGGTGGTGAGCGGCGCCGAGACCGACATCTGCGTGCTGTCGACGGTTCTGAATGCGGTCGACCTCGGCTACCGGGTGATCGTGGCCGCCGATGCCATCTGCAGCTCGGTCGACACGACGCACGATGCGCTGATGACGCTATACAGCCAACGTTTCGCCGAGCAGATCGAGCTGGCCGACACCGAGACCATTCTCGGAAGCTGGCCTAGGACTTAGCCCGTCATTTGACAGATCCATGCCAGCTGGAAACACTGCCCAGCGGTTCTCTCCGGGGGCAGATCATGAACGGCTTGCGGCACATTCGGCATCACGGTCGCTTCTATGTGGCGGCGCTGGCCGGGCTCGCGCTCTGGCTGGCTGCGTGGCTGCTGCACTGGCCGCTGCCGCCGCTGATCGGCGGCGATGTGTTCTTCTTGATCTATCTGGCGCTGATGGTGCGCTTTGCACTGCAGATCACGCCGGATGGGTTGCGTCGGCGCGCCGGGATCGAGGATGAGGGCATGCCGTTGATCGTGCTGCTGGCGCTCGGCGCCGTGGTGTTGTCGCTGGCGTCGATCTTTGCCCTGCTTGCGCGGAGCGGCGACCCCGATCCGTGGGAATTGTCGCTCGCCATCGGCAGCGTGCCGCTCGGCTGGGCGACGGTTCACACCATCGCCGCGTTCCACTATGCGCATCTATTCTATGCGGGCAATGATGCGGAGACGTGCAGCGACGAGGGTCTGGTTTTTCCCGATACGGCGGAGCCGGGCGCCTGGGACTTCCTATACTTTTCCTTCGTCATCGGCATGACCGCGCAGGTATCGGATGTCACGGTGCGCGCCGGCGGCATGCGCAAGCTGGTGCTCGGCCATTCCATCCTGTCATTCTTCTACAACACGGTGCTGCTGGCGCTGGCGGTCAATGTCGCCGTGACGTTCGCGCGCTGACCTCTAAGCCGCGAGCTTCTTCTCTTGTCGGAAGAACAGCTCGGCGCAGCCCTTCTCCGCCGGCAGCTTGCGCACGCCGAGCGTCGGATAGAGCGTGCGCCAACGATCCACCATGTCCAGCTCACCCAGCCGGTCGGCATCGTCGATGAAGACGTGCGCGCCGGAGGAGAGCTTGGGCAACAGCTCCGGCCCGGCGGGATAGCGGGCGTATGGGTTGTCGACCGCAGCCGGTCCATCGACCAGCAGCAGGTCGATGTCGTCCGGGATCATGTCCGGCTTGACATCGTACCACTGGAACGTGGCATCGACACCGTCGTAGCGTTTCGGCACCAGCGGCACGGCGATCAGCGTCACATAGCGTTCCAGGTCGTGGCGGCGCAACTGGCTGCGCACCGCCTCGATCGAGGGTGCGTAGTTCTCCAGGGAATAGATGTGGCCGTCGATGCCGTAGGCGCGCAGCGCCTGCGCCATCGCGATGGTGGAGGAGCCGCAGCTGCATTCGAGGATTCGCTTCGGCGCATGGTCCTGGACGTGGCGCACCACGTGCAGCAGGAAGTCGGGCGACACCGCCCAGTGACGCAGGTTCGGCAGGTCCGCCTTGCCGTCGAGCAGGCGGTAGAGCTTGATCAGGGCTTCGAATTGCGGCCAGAGCGAGCGTGGCCATTCCGTGCGCTGGTTCTCGCGCAACCGGATCAGACGCTGCCTCAGCCGCCACAGCATGCCGAGCACGACCACCAGAAGAACGAGATTGAGGATGCCGAGGACTATCAGGATCGCCATGGTCAATCAGCCTTTGCCGGTGAAGCCAATTGGCGCGTCGAACCGGCCCCCGGGTTCGAAGCGCGGCGATCCTATCACCCGGGGCGGGCGGTAGCGCTGTTACTTTGCGGTGACACAGATGCCCGCTGCGGCAGACGCGTCAATGATGGGTGGCGTATCCGCGCAGGTGATTGTAGGCCGCGACCTGCTCCGCCGTCAGCACCTCGATCATGGCGAGGTGATAGCGCAGGTGCGCCGCGCGCAGCTTGGCCCCGATCGCGCCTGCCTGCCCTGTTGCGGCAGCGACGGTGTCCGGCGTCGCCTGCTTCTCCGCAAACAGGAGATCGAGCGCCCGCTCGGCTTCGATGACCTGCGCGCCAAGGGCGCTGGTCTCCTGCCGCATCGCCTCGAACATCTCGCCGGTCCGATGCTGCTGCTCCGCCGTCAACCGCAGCTCCTGGGCCAGGTCGAGAACATGGCGCGGACCGGGATAGCCGTTCAGCTCCGCCGCCAGCGCCAGCCCCATGCCGCGGCCGGCGTCGAGGTCCGCGATCTCCTCCGGCGACAGCGCCTTGATGTCGCGCGCTTCCTGCCCGGCATAGGGCGAATGCTGCCCCTGATGCGCGGTGTCGGCGGCAACCGGCGTTGCCGCGAGAATCAAGGCGAGCAGTGCAAAGCGCTTCATGGCGGGCCTCAGTAAAGTTGCGTCTTGTAGTCCTGTTCGATAGCAGTATCGCAGGCGACGACGTCTTCGTCACGCGGCGGTGCATCGGCGGTCTGTTCCATGATGATGCGCGCCAGCGTCGGCATCACCGTGCGGTCGACCTTGGCCTCGGCCTCCCACAGCCGCGATCGGCGGAAGGCCTTGGCGCAGTGGAAGAACGCCTCCTCCACCGCCACGCGGATCGCGACCTTCGGCAGCTTGCGGTCGACCATGGCGCGCTCGAGGATCGCGGGATCGGCGGTGATGGTCGCCTTGCCATTGATCCGCAGCGTGTCCTCGAAGCCGGGGACCATGAAGATCAAGCCGACATTCGGATTGGCGAGGATGTTCTCCATCGTATCGAGCCGGTTGTTGCCGGGCCGGTCGGGAATGGCGATCGAGCGATCGTCGAGCACCTGGACGAAGCCGGGCTGGTCGCCGCGCGGCGAGACATCGGCGCGCCCACCCTGGCCGGTGGTCGCGATACACAGGAACGGCGACAGCGCGATGTAGTCGCGCGCGTAGCGATCCAGCTTGGACAGCGTTTTTTTCGCCGCCAGGCCCTCCGCCTGCACAAAGAGGCGGCGCAGGTCCGCCACGCTTGCGATCCGATGCTGGTCCGTCATGCTCGATCCCCTGGTTGCAAACGGTTCGCAGCACTAGACCATGACCCTCCGGCGGCGGCAAGCCGGTGCGCCGCGGCGCAGCCCACCGCATTTTGCAATCGCTCCATGCGCCGGGCACGGTTTGACAGGCGGCAGTCGCCATGCGAATGGACCGCCGCGAGGATCATCTTGAGCCAATCCACACAATCACTGGGCCATGAGGCCGGCTTCGAGTTCATCGCCCTGATGGCGGTGATGACCTCGATCATCGCCTTTTCCATCGATGCGATGCTGCCGGCCCTGCCGCAGATCGCCGCCGACCTCGGCGTGGCCGACGTGAACGACCGGCAGCTGGTGGTGATCGTGCTGTTCATCGGCCTCGCGCTGGCGCAGATCGTCTACGGGCCGGTCTCCGACACGCTGGGCCGCAAGCCGGCGGCCTATATCGGCTTCTCGATCTTCATCGTCGGCAGCCTGCTGTGCATCTTCGCCGGCACCTTCGAGGTCATGCTGATCGGCCGGTTCCTGCAAGGCGTCGGCGCCGCCGGACCGCGCATCGTGTCGCTGGCGCTGGTGCGCGACCTCTATTCCGGGCGGGCGATGGCGAAGGTCATGTCCATGATCATGGGCATCTTCATCATCGTGCCGGTGATCGCGCCCTCGGTCGGGCAAGGGCTGCTGCTGATCGGCGATTGGCGCCTGATCTTCGTCGCGCTGCTGGCAGAAGGCATCATCGGCATCGCGTGGTTCGCCTGGCGCCAGCCGGAGACGCTGCGCGAGGATCGCCGCGCGCCGTTTTCCCTGCGGCGGATCCTCCGCGCCTTCGGCGAAGCGTTCACGCATCCGGTGACGTTGGGCTACACCGTCGCGGCCGGCCTGGTGTTCGGCGCGTTCGTCGGCTATCTCGCCTCGACCCAGCAGGTGCTGGGCGAGCTCTACGGCCTTGGCGCGCAGTTCCCGCTCTATTTCGGCGCCAACGCCCTCGCCTTCGGCGCCGCCTCGATGCTGAACGCACGGCTGGTCATGAAGCTCGGCATGCGGCGCCTGGCGGGCGGCGGCCTTAGCGCCACCACCGCGCTGTCCATCATCTTCTTCATCGTGACGCTGCTGCTCGACGGCCATCCGCCGCTGTGGACGCTGATGGGCTATCTGCTGCTGACGTTCTTTTTCGTCGGCGTGCTGTTCGGCAATTTCAATGCCCTGGCGATGGAGCCGATGGGGCACATCGCCGGCGTCGCGGCGGCGGTGATCGGCTCGGGCGCCACCATCATCTCATCGGTGCTGGGCTGGGCGCTGGGGCAGGCTTACGACGGCACGGTGCGGCCGATGATCGCCGGCTTCGCCGTGCTCACCACCCTTGCCGGCGTGTCTATGATTCTCGCAGAACGCTATCGGCGTCATCCCTAGGCGCGGTGGCCAGCACCTCGACCGTCAGGTGCGCGAGCGGATAGCGTGCCTTCAGCGACGTCTTCAGGTCTCCGGCATCGGTTGCGCGCCGCGTCACGATGGCGACGATCGCCGCGAAATGCCCGGGACCGATGCGCCAGACATGGAGGTCGGCGACCTGGTCGCCGTCCCTGGCCTCGATGTCGCCGCGGATGCGCGCCGCCAGATCTCCCCCCGCCTCCATGTCGAGTAGGATGCCGCCGGTGTCGCGCATCAGGCCGATCGACCAGTGCAGAATGACAGCCGCGCCGACGATCCCCATCAGCGGATCCAGCCACACCACGCCGAACGCCAGGCCGACCACCAGCGCGACGATCGCCAGCACCGAGGTCAGGGCGTCCGCTACCACGTGCATGAAGGCGGCGCGGATATTGTGGTCGGCGTGGTCGTGGCCGTGTCCATGGTCGTGCGCGTGGTCATGTTCATGATTGTGTCCGTGCCCATGGTCATGACCGTGCCCATGAGGATGACGGGACCATAGCATCGCCGCGCTGACGAAATTCACCAGCAGTCCAAGAATGGCGACCAGGATGGCCTGGTTAAACGCGATCGGCAGCGGCGTGACCAGACGCGTCACCGACTCCCAGGCGATCATGACCGCCGCCGCCGCCAGGATGATGCCGCTGCTGTAGGCGGCGAGGTCGCCGACCTTGCCGGTGCCGAAGGTGAAGCGCGGATTGCGCGCATGGCGCCGCGCGAACCGGTAGGCCAGCGCCGACAGCCCCATCGCGCCGGCATGGGTCGCCATGTGCCAGCCGTCGGCGAGCAGCGCCATCGAGTTGAACCAGGAGCCGGCGGCGATCTCCACCACCATGGTGACGGCGGTCAGGCCGACCACCATCCAGGTCCGGCGCTCATGCTTGTCGTGCTGGCTGCCCAGGAAGTTGTGAGTCTCGAACCAAGATTCGTCGCTGTGGTCGCGCATGATGCCGTCCCTAGTCGCGCCGTCCTGTCGGATGTAGCCCCGGCGCGGCCCGGCGTCGAGGAAATCGTGGGACTGAAGGCGTTGTGCCGCACAGGATGAAATAACGTAACAGGGTTTCCCGGATTGGGACTCTCGGAGTATGGTTCAGCGAGTGCGCTGCGGCGCTCCGGGGGGAGTAGACGCAATGAAAGTCATCAACGATCGCTTTGCGGCCTGGCTGCGCTCTGTGGCTGGCCCATTGGTGCTGGCCCTATCGCTGGGTTCGGCCGCACCCGCCGTGGCGCAAGACCAGACGCAAACAACGAGCGAACCGCCCCCGCAGCAGGTCGAGCAGCTGCTGAACCTGCTGCGCGACCCCGCCGTCCAGCAATGGCTCGAGCGCCAGCCCGAGATCGGGCAGAAAGCCGAAACGCAAGCGCAGCCCGCGCCTCAAGACCAATCCGCGGGCGGCTATTTCGCCCGGCGGCTGGAATATTTGCGGAACAATCTGAAGCTGCTGGCGGACGAACGGCATAAGCTGCCGGACGAATTGAAGAGCGCCTGGATCATCCTGTCGCTCGAGTTCCAGGAACACGGCCTGATCGCGCTCCTGTTCCTGATTGCGATCTTCGCCGGCGTGGGGGTCCTGTGCGTCTGGGGCTATTGGCGCCTCACCACCGGATTCCGCAACTGGATCATCGCCAGCGAGATCAGAAGCGTCGGCGACCGGCTGCGCGCCATGATGGCGCGGCTAGCCTTTGGGACGGGCTGGGCGCTTTCGTTCGCGGTGGGCAGCGTCGGCGTGTTCCTGTGCTTCACCTGGCCGCTGCTGCTGCGCGAGATCGTGCTCGGCTACCTGGTCGCATTCCTATGCGTCTGGCTGGCGCGCATCGTCGGCGGCTTCCTGCTGGCTCCGGGCGGCGGGCGGGCGGCGCGATTCCGCATCGTTCCGATGTCCGATCCGGCGGCAAAGTTCTGGCAGCGGCGCCTCATCATCGCGGTCGCCGTGGTGGCATTCTCCTGGGTCACGCTCGGCATTTTGCACACGCTGGGTGTCTCGCTTGTTGGCATCAAGATGCTGAGCTACATCGCCGGCGTGTTCCTGCTGGGTCTTGGTCTGGAAGTGATCTGGCGCCACCCGGCCAGCGAGCAGCCGGAGGCGACGCCGCGGCGTTTCAGCCATCGCACCAGGTGCGTCCTTGCCACCATCCTGTTCGTCATCATGTGGCTGCTGTGGGCCCTGCACCTGTTGCCTGGGTTCTGGCTGCTGCTGATCGCCACCGCCTTGCCGTTGGCGCTGTCGATCACCCGCGTTTCGGTGGCGCACCTGTTGCGCCCGGTCGAGGGCGCGGGGGAAGACACAGCGCCGATCCTGGCGGCGGTCGCCCTGGAGCGCGGCTTGCGCGCCGTTCTCATCATCGTGGCGGCGCTGTCCCTGGCCTATGCGTGGGAGATCGACCTTATCCAGCTGACTGCGCGCGACACCGTCGCGACCCGCTTGATCCGCGGCGCCCTCAGCGCCGTGGTCATCATCCTGGTCGCCGACTTCCTGTGGCGCCTGATGCGCGCACTGATCGATCGCAAGCTCGGCATGGCCGTCGCGGTCGACAACCTCGAAGCCGAGGAGGCGCGGCGGCGCGCCCGGCTGCGCACCTTGCTGCCGATCCTGCGCAATGTGCTGATGGTGGTGTTCATGACCGTGGCGGCGCTGATGGTGCTGTCTTCGCTCGGCGTGGAGATCGGCCCGTTGATCGCCGGCGCCGGTGTGGTCGGCGTCGCGGTCGGCTTCGGCGCCCAGACCGTGGTCAAGGACGTGATCAGCGGCGTGTTCTATCTGCTCGACGACGCCTTCAGGATCGGCGAATACATCCAGAGCGGCAGCTACAAGGGCACGGTCGAATCCTTCTCGCTGCGCTCGGTGAAGCTGCGTCATCACCGCGGGCCGCTCTATACCGTGCCGTTCGGCGAATTGGGCGCGGTGCAGAACATGAGCCGCGACTGGGTGATCGACAAGATGCAGATCGGCGTCACCTATGACAGCGACCTCGACAAGGCGAAGAAGCTGATCAAGCAGATCGGCAAGGACCTGGCGGCCGATCCGGAGTTCGGCCCGAAGATCATCGAGCCCCTGAAGATGCAGGGCGTCGAGCAGTTCGGCGACTATGCCATCCAGATCCGCATGAAGATGATGACCAAGCCGGGCGAGCAGTTCCCGATCCGCCGCAAGGCCTTCGCCATGATCAAGAAGGCGTTCGACGCCAACAACATCAACTTCGCCTTCCCGACCGTGCAGGTGGCACAGGGCGACGAGGACGCCGCCGTCGCGCGCCAGGCGGTGGAGATCCAGAAAGCGAAGCTGGCGGCCGAGGAGGCCTAGCCCTCGAAGTTGGCGACGTAGTCGTCCTCGTCGATCTCGATGATGGTCGCGGTCTTGCGCTTGGTTGCCTCGCGCAGCAAGCGAGGCAGATCGCCGGGGGCCTTCAGCTTCGTCACCTCGCAGCCGAAACCCTTGCCGATCATCTGGAAGTCCGGCGTGAAGATGTCGACGCCGATCGGGTGGATCTGGCGCGAGACCATGTAGGTCTTGATCTCGCCGTAGCCGTTGTTGTTCCACAGCAGCACGATCACCGGCGTCTCCGCCTCGCGCGCGGAAGCGAGTTCCTGGATGGTGAATTGCAGGCCGCCGTCGCCGATCAGGCACACCACCGGCCGCTCCGCCGCCGCCAGCTGCGCGCCGATTGCCGCCGGCAACGCGTAGCCGAGCGTGCCGTAGCCGGTCGCCGAGCAGAACCAGGAGCGCGGCGCGGCCGAGGGATAGGAGACCACCCCCGCATAGACCGGCTGCGCCGAATCGCCGACCAGCACCGCGCCAGGCAAGCTATCACGCACCGTCTCCATCAGGTGCAGGCCGGCGCGGTAGACGCGGCTGAGCTCGCCCAGCACGGCATCGCGGGTGGCGCCGGCGCGGGCGGCACCGTCGCGCTTGGGCGCGGTGAGCAGCGGCACCAAGGCCGCGCCCGCCTCCGAGGCGTCGGCGACGATCGGCAGATCCGGTTGCTTCGTGCGCACGATCTG
>DATEOK010000097.1:0-14987 GCA_035274225.1 Dongiaceae bacterium | reverse complement strand
GTACATCGCCGGCCGCGTCAAAGGTCACTGGTTCAAGTGGAAGCGCGATGCGCTCATCATCGACGCGGTGCTGATGTATGCCCAGCGCGGGCACGGCAAGCGCTCGTCCTTCTATTCCGACTTCACCTTCGGCTGCTGGCGCCCGATGGTCGACGAGACCGGCGCGCCGGGGCGCGAGCTGGTGCCGGTAGGCAAGGCCTATTCCGGCTGCACCGACGAGGAGCTGAAGAAGCTCGACCGCTGGGTGCGCAACAACACCGTCGAGCGCTTCGGCCCGGTGCGCGTGCTGTCACCGGCGCTGGTCGCCGAGTTCGAGTTCGACAGCGTGCATGAGTCGACGCGCCACAAGTCCGGTCTCGCCCTGCGCTTCCCGCGCTTCCACCGCATCCGCTGGGACAAGCCGGCGAACGAGGCGGACGAGGTAGAGACCCTGAAGAAGCTGATGAGCTGACACAACCGAGGGGCACATGAGCACCGATCATTCTCTCGATCCGGCGGATTTCGACTCCTTCCGCAAGGACGCGCATACGCTGCTCGACGCCTGCCTGGATCATCTCAACGCTGCCCGTAGCCGGCCGTGGCAACCCGTCGACGTGGCCGCACGCACCGCACTGGCGCCCGCCCTGCCGCAGACCGGCATCGGCGAGCAGCAGATCGCCCGCGAGCTGGCCGAGCGGGTCCTGCCGTTCGCGACCGGCAATACCCATCCGCGATTCTTCGGTTGGGTGCATGGCACAGGGCTCGCCGCGGGGTTGCTGGCCGACATCACCGCCTCGGCGATGAACAGCAATTGCGGCGGACGCGACCACGGCGCGATCTACGTCGAGCGCGCGGTCATCGATTGGACGCGCCGCATCTTCGGCTTTCCCGAGACTGCCGGCGGATTGCTGACCTCCGGCACGTCGCAATCGACGGTCATTGCCCTCGCAGCCGCACGCGTCCACACGCTCGGCCACACGGTACGGACAGAGGGCCTGCGCGATGCGCCGGATCACATCGCCTACTCCGCGGCCGGCGCGCACAGCGCCAACCAGAAAGCGCTGGAGCTCCTCGGGCACGGCGCTCAGGCTTTGCGCCGCATCCCGACGACCGGGCCATCCGGCGGCATGGATCTGGCGCGCCTGAAGCAGCAACTGGCCGCCGATCGCGCCGCGGGCAAGCGGCCGTTCTGCGTGATCGCCACCGTCGGGTCGGTGGATACCGGCGCTTGCGACGACGTCGAGGCCGTCGCGGACTTGTGCGCGCAGGAAGGCCTGTGGCTGCATGTCGACGGCGCGTTCGGATGCTGGGCCCGGATCGCGGACCATCCATGGCGAGACCTTGTGAAGGGACTGGAGCGCGCCGACTCCCTCGCGTTCGATTTCCACAAGTGGATGTACGTCCAATACGATTGCGGGGCCGTCCTCATCCGCCATGGCGAGGCTCATCGCGCGGCCTTTGCCATGCGCCCCCACTACCTCGAGGGACAAGAGCAAGGCCTGGGCGGCGGCGACCCTTGGTATTGCGACTACGGCATCGAGCTGTCGCGCGGCTTCCGGGCGTTGAAGGTGTGGTCCTGCCTGCGCGCCTATGGGCTGGACCGGTTGGGCCGGAAGATCTCCGACAATTGCCGCCAGGCGGCGCGCATGGCGCGTCTGGTGGAAACCGCCGCCGAACTCGAGTTCGGCGCGCCGGTGGTGCTCAACGTCTGCTGCTTCCGCTATGCGCCGAAGGGCGTCGACCCCGAGGACCAGGACGTCCTCAACCGCCGGATCGCGGCGCGCCTGCAACTGGACGGCAAGGTCGTGCTCTCGACCACGCGGCTCGGCGGGCGGACATTCCTGCGCGCTGCCATCGTCAACCACCGCACGCGGGATGAGGACATCGATCTCGCCGTCGCAGCGGTGCGCGAGGCATGCGCGACACTGGTCTAGGCGTTCAGTTCTTTCCGCGCCGTCCGCCCCTGCGGCCTTGCGCGCGGGCGGCGCCGGCAACAGCGGTCTGCTCCAGCAGCGTCAGCAGGCGGCGCGCCGGATGCCTGTCGGGCAGGTCCGCCACCTGCGCGCGATGGCGCTCGGTCAGCAGCGCGGCGATCGCAGGCGCGTCGGCATTTGCCGGCAAGGACAGGATCCAGGACAGCAGCAGGTCTTCCGCCGGGCCGGGAAACTCCGCGCCCATTTCGAAGGCCTGTTCGATCAGCCGTTTCGGATCGTGTTGAGGATGGCTCGCGGGTTCGCTCATCGGGCCTGGAGGGTGATGTCGCCGTACCAGCCTTCTACCAGAGCACCGGTCTGGTCGCCATCGGTCATCAGGCAAATGGCATCGATCCGGTCGACCGCGCGCCCGAAGGCTGTGCGGAAATCGGCGCTGAGGTCGCGCTGTTCGGTATGCCATTCGCCCGGCGCCGCAGGTCCGCTGCGGGCGACTAGCTCGTATGCGTCTGCGACATAGGGATTGCTCCAGCCCGTTCCGGCCGGCTCGCTCTGCGACCACACATACTGGACTGCCAGGATGGATTCGTCGCTCATCACGCTCTGGTAGAGGAAGGAAATCCGCAAACCCTGGTCGTCGCCCTCTCTGCCGCGTTCGTCCCGCGAGCCCGGCGCGCGATCGAGACGCCAACGCCAGTGCACCACCGGCAGCATATTGAGGTCGATTTGCACGGCCTGGCACAGGCCCGACGCGGTTCCGACCGCAATCGCGTGCAGCGCCTGGCCCGTGCCGTCCGCCGTCGCGCGATATTGCGTATGGCCGCTGAACGAACGCTCCTGCCAGTTCGCGAGTGCGGCGGGCGATACAATCCTTTCGGGTGGTGCTGCCGCGTCCGACACGGACGCCGGCCCGTATAACAAAAGCAATACCGCTGGTAACCGACCGGTTTTCAGGGACATGACCGAATATTGACGGAACTGCGCGGCGTTACCTAGATTAATTCCAAGCATGGAGCCGGGAAAAACCCGGTGCGCAGGAGATCGGGCATGTTCGATCGCTTGTTGTCGCGCGGCATCAAGAAGGGCTGCATCACCGTCATAGACCCAAGCGGCCGAAGGCAGAGCTTCGGCCAGGGCGGGCCGCGGATCACCATCAGGCTGGCGGACCGCACCACCGACTGGAGCTTGACCCTCAATCCCGCGCTCAAGGTCGGCGAAGCCTACATGGACGGCAAGCTGACCATCGAAGAGGGCTCGCTCTACGACCTCATCGACATCGGCATGGCCAACAGCAGTGGCATTGAAGGCGAAGGCTGGCAGCGCTTCGTCGGCACTTTCCACACCGTCGCCCGCTGGTGGCACCAGCACAACCCAATCGGCCTCGCGCGCCAGCATGTGGCACATCACTACGACCTGTCACGGCGGCTGTTCGAGTTGTTCCTCGACGAGAGCCTGCAATATTCCTGTGCCTACTTCGTCAGGCCAAGCATGACGCTGGCCGAGGCGCAGATCGCCAAGATGCGGCACGTCGCGGCGAAGCTGGTGTTGGAGCCCGGCATGCGCGTGTTCGACATCGGCTGCGGCTGGGGCGGACTCGGCATCTTCCTCGCCAAGCATTGCGACGTCGAGGTGGTCGGCGTCACGCTCAGCAAGGAGCAGCATGCGCTGGCAACCCAGCGCGCCAGGGAAGCCGGCGTCGACAGGCAGGTGACGTTCAAGCTGCAGGACTACCGTCACGAAACCGGCAGCTACGATCGCATCGTATCGGTCGGCATGTTCGAGCATGTCGGCGTGAAGCACTATCGCGAATTCTTCGGCGCGGTCGAACGGCTGCTGAAGCCGACCGGCGCCGCGCTGGTGCATGCCATCGGCCGGCGCGGCGGGCCGGGCTTCACCAATCCGTGGCTGCGCAAATACATCTTCCCCGGCGGCTACAGCCCGGCTCTGTCAGAGGTGGTTCCGGTGGTCGAGAAGACCAGCCTGTGGATCACCGACGTCGAAGTGCTGCGCCTGCACTATGCCGAGACGCTGCGCGCCTGGCACGACAACTTCAACCGTCACCGCGCCGAGATCGCGCGCATCTATGACGAACGCTTCTGCCGGATGTGGGAGTTCTATCTGATCGGCAGCGAGCTGTCGTTCCGCCACGGCTTCAACATGGTGTGGCAGATGCAGATGGCGCGCGACATCGAGGCGGTGCCGGTCACCCGCGACTACATGTTCGACTGGGAACGCCAAGCCGCGATGCCCAGGCGCTCGCGCAACCGCGCGGCCCAATAGGCCGCGCTATTTCTTCGATTTGATGGCGCTGCGCGCATCTTCCGCGATCAGCCGCGCGAGAATGTCCCGCCAGCGCAGGGCCGGCGCGTTGTAGCGCACTTCGAGGCCGTTCTTGTCATTGCGCACCACCACCCCGTAGGTCGGCAGCGCGCGCTGTTTGCCGTCCAGCGACAGCACGAAGGAGAACTCGACCTTCTGCCGCGGCGCGATCCAATCCGGCGCCCCGGCCACCAGCACGTCGACAATGTTCATGTTGACGATCTCGTGCTGACGCCCGTCGATCATCACGTAGAGATTGCTCAGTCTGACACGCCCGGCGGGCGCGCTGGTCAAGGTGTCTGAGGACATGGCTCAGTAGGCCCCGGTCGCAGGGGCCACCCACTCCGGCTATTTGGTCGGCGTAGTATCGCAGGGCCAGCGTTACCAACTGGTTACTTGGTTAACGCCCTGACGCAAAAGCCGTTTCAGCAATTTGGCTGATCGGTTGATCAGCGGTGCTTGAACTGAGGCGGCCGCTTTTCGGCGAAGGCGGCCATGCCTTCCTTCTGGTCCTCGGTCCCAAAGGTGGAGTGAAACACCCTTCGCTCGAACTTCAGCCCCTCGGCGAGGCCGGTCTCGAACGCCTGGTTCACCGCCTCCTTGGCGATCAGCGTCGTGGGCAGCGAGAAGGACGCGATCTTGGCGGCGATCCCGAGCGCCTCGTCCAGCAGCTTGTCTGCAGCAACGACTCTTGCGACCAGGCCGCTGCGCTCCGCCTCGGCCGCATCCATCATGCGCCCGGTCAGGACCAGGTCCATCGCCTTGGCCTTGCCGACGGCGCGGGTCAGGCGCTGGGTGCCGCCGGCGCCGGGAATGGTGCCGATGGTGATCTCGGGCTGGCCGAACTTCGCCGTCTCCGCCGCGATGATCATGTCGCACATCATGGCGATCTCGCAGCCGCCCCCCAGGGCGAAGCCCGAAACGGCCGCGATGGTCGGCTTGCGGCACTGCGCCAGGCGCTCCCAGCCCTTGGTGATGAAGTCGCTGGTGAAGACGTCGATGAAGGTGCGGTCCTTCATCTCCTTGATGTCGGCGCCGGCGGCGAAGGCGCGCTCGCTGCCCGTCACCACGATTGCGCCGATGTTGCTGTCGGCCTCGAGATCGTTCAGCGCGTGCTCCAGCTCGGCGATCAGCTGCGCGCAAAGGGCGTTCAGTGCCTTCGGGCGGTTGAGGGTGACGAGGCCGACGCGGTCGCGCTTCTCGACGAGGATGGTTTCGAATGTCATTGCGGCTGGCTTTCGGCGCTGAGGGTGAAGGAGACGTTGACGGGCGATCCGCCCTGCCCGCCCAGGACATCGATCTTCAGGGTCTCGGCCTTGCGATGGAACGTGCCCTCGCCGGTCTTTTCCCAGCCGAGCGACGGCAAGGCGTCATCGTAGAAATCGCGCACATCGTCGGCGTCGACCTTGCCGGTCGCATAGGCCGTGACGATGCGCCCGAGCGGCGCGTCGAACACCGTCGACTTGTCCTTCTGCTCGGTCAGGCCATCGGCCACCGGCAGATCGGCAATCTCGGAGAAATAGTCGGTGGCCCAGGCCGGCGCGCCGAGGCCAAGGGTCAGAATGATGGCAACCAGCAAACCACGCATGACCGCTCCCTTTCGGATCGGAAACGGCCTTTAGCATGCTTGGGAGCCGGCTGGAAGTGCGACAGACAGCTCACACCAACTTGTCACCCCGCCCCAGGAATGGCAGCTGGGCCTAAGCTGCCTGCCACAGCCCTGCCCGCGTGAGGTCGTCCTGCACGTCCTGGATCGCGCCGCGCAACGCGGTGACGCTTTCGTCGATCTCCGCCTTGCTGATGGTGAGCGGCGGCGACAGCACGATCCAGTTGCCGAGCGGGCGGATCATCAGGCCGCGCTCGCGGCAGCGCTCGAACACCCGCTTGGCGACGCTCCACTCCGAGGGGCACGGCGTCTTCGCCTTCTTGTCGGCAACACACTCGACGCACACCATGAAATGGCTGCCGCGCACGTCGCCCACCAGGTCGAGATCGCCGAGCGTGCCGAGCTGGTCGCGGAAATACGGGCCCCATGCGCGCACGTGGCCGCAGATATCCTCGCGCTCCAGGATGTCGAGCGCGGCAAGGCCCGCCGCGCACGCCACCGGGTGCGATGAGTAGGTGAAGCCGTTGGCGAACATCTGGCCCTGCCCCGCCTTGTCCAGCAGGCGCGTGTAGAGCGCGTCGGACACGATGAAGGCGCCGAGCGGCACGTAGCCGGAGGTCAGACCCTTCGCGGACGTGATGACGTCGGGCACGATGTCGAACACCGGCTCCGATGCGAAGACATGGCCGAGACGGCCAAAGCCCGTCACCACTTCGTCCGACACATAGAGCACACCGTATTTGCGGCAGACCTCCCAGGTGCGGCGCTGATAGCCGGGCGGCGGCACGATCACGCCGCCCGAGGCCAGCAGCGGCTCCGCCACGAAGCAGGCGACGTTCTCCGGGCCTAGCTCGAGGATCTTGTTCTCGAGATCGGCGACGCACTGGTCGCCGAACGCCTCCACGCTCATGCCGGCCGGACGGCGGTACGGGTTGGGCGACGGCAGGTGATGCACGATGTCGGTGGCGAATCGCATGTTGGGCTTGTCGCCCGGCTTGCCGGAGATGGTCGCCGTCAGATACGTGCTGCCGTGATAGGCGTCGGCCCGCGAGATGATGTGGCGCCGATCCTTCTGCCCCATGAAGTTGAAGTAGAAGTGGATGAAGCGGATCGCCGAATCGACCGCGGTCGACCCGCCGGTGGTGAAGAACACGCGGTTGAGGTCGCCCGGCGTATATTTCGCGATGCGGTGCGCGAATTCGATCGCCGGCTCGGTCGAGTTCTTGGTGAAAGGCGAGTAGTAGCACATGCGCTTGGCTTGCGCCGCCATCGCGTCGGCAATCTCGTCGCGGCCGTAACCGACATTGACGCACCACATGCCGCCCATGCCGTCGATCATGCGCTTGCCCTCGATGTCATAGACATGCACGCCCTGGGCGCGGTCGATGATCAGCGGCTTCTGCGCGCGGACGGCGCCGAGATCGGTCCAGGGGTGGATGAGATGCCGGCGGTCGAGATCCTCCAGGCGCTCGACCCGCATGTCGTCGTCGAGGTTGGTGAGCATGTTCGTACTCTCGCTACTGATTGCATTCTAAAGCGTCATGGTCGGACCCAGCCTTGAATCAACGGGTCCGACCATGATGGAGAGAGCGTAGCCTACTGTCCGGTCTTCGCCCGCGTGAATTCGCGAGTGAGGACGCGCGTTCCCTCCCCTGTCCGCACGCCGATGGTGAAGATATTCGCCATCCGCGACTGGTCGGGATACATCGCCGGGTTACCGCTGATCTCCGGATTGACCATGGGCGTCGCCTTGTCGTTGGCATTGGCATAGCCGATGTCGTTGGTGACCTTGGCGATCACTTCGGGCCGCATCATGTAGTCGATGAATTCCAGCGCCTCATCGACATTCTTGGCGTCCTTGAGGATCGCCATGCCGTCATAGTCCATGTTGACGCCTTCCTTGGGCGACACGAACTTGAGGTCGACGTCGGAGCCGGTCTCCTGCGCGCGGGCGGTCGCCTGCGCATAGTCGCCGGACCAGGTCATGGCGAGGCAGCGGCTGCCGTCGGCCAGGGCGTTGATCGTGCCGCTGTTGTCGAACGCCGCGACGTGTGGCTGTGCCTTGGCGACCAGGTCGCCGGCCTGCTTCAGTTCGGCCGGATCGTTGCTGCCCGGCTGCAGATGCTGGTAGTTGAGCGCCAGATCCATCACGTCCTCGGGCGAATCGAGGATGCTGACGCCGCACGGCGTGAACTTGGACAGCACCTCCGGCTTGAAGAACATGTCCCAGGAATCGACCGGCGCGTTCGGGTCGATCGCCAGCACCTTCTTGGCGTCGTAGACATAGCCGTTGGTCCAGAACATGTAGGGCACGACATGCTTGTTGCCCGGGTCGGCGACGTCGAGCGCCTTCCAGAAGCGCTCGCCGATATTGCCGAGATTCTTCAGCTTCGACTTGTCGAGCTCCAGATACACGCCCTGCTGCACATGCTGGCTGATGTAGTAGCGGCCGGGGAAGATGATGTCGTAGCCGGACGAACCCGCCTGCACGCGCGCATCCATGGTCTCGTAGCCGTCGAACAGGTCGTAGGTGACCTTGATCCCGGTCTCCTTCTCGAAATCCGCGATCGTGCTGGTGCCGATATAGTCCGACCAGTTGTAGATGAAGAGCTGGCGCTCCTCCGCGCCCGCTTCGCCCGCGGCGGTGAGCAGCGCCACGCCCGCAATAACACCCTGTAATGCCGTCTTGACCTTCATTCATGCCTCCCTTTGTCGCCGGCGCGCCGGCGGTCGCTGCAGCGATTTTCCCGGCATTGACTGCCGTCTTGCGTTTCATGAATGATCGTTCATAGAATTGAGCATTGTCAAGGCCGCGGCGAAAGGACAGAAATCCACCGACGATGGAACGCGATTCGAGCGACGCGGGCAGCATGAGGGCAGCAGCGAAAGAATCAGCCGAACGGCCGCGCAGCCGGGGCGAGGCCAAGGCCTATTTCCGCGCCAAGCTGATCGACGCGGCGATCGAAGCGATCGGGCGGCATGGCTTCTCCGGCCTGTCGGTGTCGCGCCTGGTGGAATATTCCGGCCTTGCGCGCGGCATGGTGAACCTGCATTTCCACCGCAAGGACCAGCTGCTGCACGAGGTGCTGAAGCACCTCGCCGATGCCTATCGCGCGAGCTGGCAGGCCGCGATAGCATCCGCTCCGGGGGCCCCGGCCGACAGGCTGTGGGCACTGATCGAGCACGACGTGGTGCGCAAGGACCACGAGGACCGCACGCTGATCGCATGGCTCGCCTTCCGCCAGGAAGCGATCACCAATCCCAGCTATCGACCGCTGTGCGATACCCGCGAGGCTGCGTTCTTTGCGACCGTGAAGTCGGCCTGCGCCGACTTGATCAAGCAGGACGGCTACGACATCAAGCCCGAGGTCGCGGCGCTCGGCATCACCTTCCTGCTCGAAGGCCTATGGCTCGACTGGGCGCTCGATCCGGAGCGCTACCGGCCGAAGGTCGGCCGCGCCGTCTGCGAAGCGCATCTCGCGGCCATCTTTCCCAAGCATTTCGGCAAAAGCGCGAAGCGCCCCTGAGGGCTACTTCTGCTTCCGCGGGCAGAAATAGGTCGAGCGCCCGGCCTGGGTGATGCGCTTCACGCCCTTGGTCTTCGCAACGTCGCAATTGCAGCGCCAGCACGCCTTGCCCTCGCGCTCATAGACGCGCCACTGCTTCTGGAAATAGCCGAGCTCACCGTCGGTCTGCACGTAGTCGCGCAGCGATGATCCGCCGGCGGCGATGGCGTCGGTCAGTACCGCCTTGATCGCGGCGGCCAGCTTCTCCGCGCGGTCGTTCTGCACCGTGTGGGCCGAGCGCTTGGGCGAGATGGCGGCACGGAACAACGCTTCCGAGACGTAGATGTTGCCGAGCCCCGCAACGACCTTCTGGTCCAGCAGCGCAGCCTTGATGCTGGTCTTCTTGCCCTTGAGCGACGCGGCGAGCGACGGGCCGTTGAATTCGTTGCCGAGCGGCTCCGGTCCCAGACCCTTCAGCAGCTTGTGCGCCTCCAGCTCGGCCAGCGGATGCAGGTCCATCATCCCGAAGCGGCGCGCGTCGTTGAAGCGCAGGCACCAGCCATCCTCGGCCTGGAAGATCAAATGGTCATGCGGTTCCAGCACCTCCGGCCAGCCCTGGCCCAGCACCATGCGTCCCGACATGCCGAGATGACCAATCACCGCAATGCCGTCATCCAGCTCCCAGATCATGTATTTGGCGCGGCGGACGATCCGCACGATGCGCCGCCCGGTCAGTCGCCGCGCGAACTCGACCGGCAGGGGAAAGCGCAAATCCTTGCGCCGCTGCTCCACCCGGGTCAGCAGCTTGCCCTCCAGCTTCATGGCCAGGCCGCGGCACACGGTCTCCACTTCAGGCAATTCAGGCAACGCGGCTTCTCCCCAAGATCACCGCGCTGCAACTTCCCCCTCCCTGACCTCCCCTGTATCGGGGGAGGAGGTGATCGATCCTTCCCCCTCCCCCAGCTTGGGGGAGGGTTGGGGTGGGGGAAGTTGCAGCGCCAAGTCCAAGCATCAAAGATTTCCAACTTCCTCGCACGCCACTACATCCGATCCTGTCAGGACTGCCAAGTCCTTGCCCGGACGCGTCCTTTTGCCGTTGGAAAGCAATCCTGCCGCAAGCTATGGTGCCGGCCATGGCAGAGGGGCAGGACAACCGGGATACTTGGTTCGGCGACCGCAGGGTCGGCCGCGAGCAGAAGACCATGCTGGTGCGCGACGTCTTTTCCTCGGTCGCGGACAAATACGACCTGATGAACGACCTGATGTCGGTCGGCATCCATCGCCTGTGGAAAGGCGCGATGATCGACTGGCTGAACCCGCGCGCCGGCCAGAGCATCCTCGATGTCGGCGGCGGCACCGGCGACATCGCCTTCCGCATCCTGGAGCGCCGGCCCGACGCCCGCATCACGGTCTGCGACCTCACCCCCGCCATGCTGGACCAGGGCCGCGACCGCGCGGTCGACCGCGGCATCCTCGACGGGATCGAGTGGGTGGCCGGCAATGCCGAGCATCTGCCTTTCGACGAGATGCAGTTCGACGCCTATACCATCGCCTTCTGCCTGCGCAACGTCGCGGACTGGGACAAGGCACTGCACGAGGCCTGGCGCGCCCTAAGGCCAGGGGGCCGTTTTTTGTGCCTGGAATTCTCCCAGGTCGCGATCCCTGCGCTTGCCAAGGCGTACGACCTCTATTCCTTCAAGGTGCTGCCCTGGCTGGGGCAGCAGGTGGCGGGCGACCGCGGTTCCTATCAGTATCTGGTGGAATCGATCCGCAAGTTCCCGAACCAGGAGACGCTGGCCGGCATGATGGCCAAGGCGGGCTTTGTCCAGGTCTCCTATCGCAATCTCTCAGCGGGTATCGCGGCGCTGCATTCGGGGTGGCGCGTCTAGATGCTGTCTTCGATCCGTTCCATTCGCCGCCTGATCCTGATCGCGATCACCTTCGCGCGCCATGGCGCGCTGGCGCCGTTCGAGCAGGCGATGGTCGGCGCCGGCCTGGCGCCGATCGTGCTGTTCGTCATCCAGCTGCTGTTCGGCCGCCAGGTCGGCGACAAGCGCCCCGGCGAGCGCCTGGCTCTGGCATTGAGCGAATTGGGCCCTGCCTTCATCAAGCTCGGCCAGGTGCTGTCCACCCGCTCCGACCTGCTCGGCGAGCAGGTGGCGGAGGATCTCACCAAGCTGCAGGACCAACTGCCGGCCTTCAGCGCCTTCCAGGCGCGCGCCACCATCGAGACGGAGCTCGGTGCGCGCATCGAAGAGCTGTACTCACAGTTCGACGACGAGCCTGTATCGGCCGCATCGATCAGCCAGGTGCACTACGCCGTCACCGTGCCGGACGAGGACTATCCCGAGGGCCGCCAGGTCGCTGTGAAAGTGCTGCGTCCCGGGATCGAAGAGGCGTTCAGGGCCGACATCGAGCTGCTGCTGTGGATGGCGTACTTGATCGAGCGCACGCAGCCGCGCCTCAAGCGCCTGAAGCCGGTGGAGGTGGTGCAGACCTTCGCCGCGACGGTGAGCGTGGAGATGGACCTGCGTCTCGAAGCCGCGTCCGCCGCGGAGCTGCGGCAGAATTTCGCCAACGATCTCAGTTATCGCGTGCCGGACATCGATTGGCGACGCACCGCCAAGCGCGCGATGACCCAGGAGCGCCTGACCGGCATCCCGATGGATGACCGCGTCGGCATGCTGTCGGCGGGCCTCGACATCGACGACGTGCTGACCAAGGCAGCGGCGGCCTTCTTCAACCAGGCCTTCCGCGACGGCTATTTCCACGGCGACCAGCATCCCGGCAACATGACCGTCGGCTATGACGGCGCGATCCAGGTTGTCGACTTCGGCATCATGGGGCGCCTTTCCAAGCGCACGCGCTACTTTCTAGCCGACATGCTGCTTGCCTTCCTGCAGCGCGACTATGCCAAGGTGGCAGAGGTCTATGTCGATGCCGGCTACCTGCCGCCGGCCAAATCAGTCGAGGACTTCACCCTCGCGCTGCGCTCGATCGGCGAGCCGATCCATGGCCGGCCGCTGCAGCACATCTCGTTCGCGCGCGTGCTCGGCCAGCTGTTCAGCGTGGCGGAGAACTTCCAGATGGAAGTGCAGCCCGAGCTGCTGCTGCTGCAGAAGAACATGCTGATGGCAGAAGGCGTGAGCCGCCGGCTCGACCCGCGCCTCAACATCTGGACCCTGGCACAGCCGCTGATCGAGCAATGGATGCGCGACAACCGCGGCCCCGAAGCGCGCGTGACGCAGGTCGCCGAGGAAGCCTTGTTCATCGTGCGCCGCTTCCCGGCGGTGATGCGCGGCATGGACCGGCTGCTGCACCATCTGGGCGAAGGCGGCTTGAAGCTCGACAAGGAAGCGCTGCAGGTCATCAACCGCCAGGGCAGCAACTGGTGGCTCTGGATCATCATCGCCGTGCTGGTCGCCGGTCTTCTCTTCAGCGGCAGCGAGCAGAACATCTATGTGCTGCCGGACGTGCCGACCGATATCCTCCCCGAGCGCAATCAGGTTGCGCCTTAGATATTCTCGCCGCCTCTCGATCGCAGGGCGCGCAGCAGTTGCTCTACGAAATCTGCGACATAATCGAGTGGCAATCGGACGATGGTTCCGACGGCAACTTTGATCGTGTTGTTGCTGATATCGTAGTAGCTGATCGCCGGTCGGCCACCGGCGCTGAATGCGGTCGAGGTAAGCTCGAATGGCCCGATCAGCGCGCCGGCTTGGGTCTTGCCCGGTGCTTCCACCAACAGGTGCCCGATTCCATAGCCAAGCGAATACCTGACCGAACCGTCGAAGTCGTAGCTCATCCCTCGCTCGTAAGCGCGCGCTGGATTGTAGGCGATCGACCCGGTTCGCGCCTTCGATATTCCCTGAAAACCCCAGCCGAAGTTGGAGTCATTCGAATACCTTTTCACAGCCCCGAGCGCACCGACCACGATCACGCCCCTTCCGTCAGGTGCATGGGCCAGCGAGCAGCGGCCGAGGCCTGGTACGGTCCCGAGATCTCCCACCCACAAGGAAAACCAGCCATTCGATGCCAAGTCAGCATAGACAATGCTGCCGTAAGACAGGTCATGATACGCGATGGCCGGGCGTTCCGGAACGGACGGTGCCCTCGGCGGCACGAACGAAAGAGAGTTGAAGTCGACCTCACCGCCAGGTTTGGCGGCCGTCTCGGTCACCCAGATAGAGGGCCCTGTCCACCTCGCAAGCTTGAGTGTCTTGCTGGTGGAATCGTAGTAGCTGATTGCGGCCCGGTGTGACGCATCGAATGCAAGCGAGCTGACGTCCGCGTTCTGGGCGACAGTCTCAGTATGCCAATGGCCATTACTGTAGGTGGCGCATCTCAATTCGCCCGGGCCATTGTCAGGGCCGACACGATAGCTGATGGTGGGCTGACCCAGCTTGAACCCAAGCGACGGCTTGCAGTCGCTCTGCATGGTATCGACCGTGTTGATGTCCCACAGCGCAGTCTCGGTTTCGATTGCGAACCTGAGCGCATGGTTGACACTGGAATAATAAGCGACTGCCGCACGGCCGGTTGGGCTGAACGCGACAGATGACTGCGTCGAGAGTCCCGCTCTTTCGACCGTCGAAATCTGCCATCGAATGCGCATGACGTCCTCCGGCGGGTCAGAGCACACCTGAGGTCCATTGCCATCAATAACTTAGTCCGGATTGCGACGCCACCTTGCAGCCGGTGTGATTCCACATTAAATACCATCCAGCACTGTGGAATTGGCCGGATGACCCCTTCAGCCCGCATCCTTCTCATCGTCTCGGGCGGCATCGCCGCCTACAAGTCGCTGGAGTTGATCCGGCGGGGGCGTGACCGCGGCATGAGCTTCCGTGTGATCCTGACCCGGGGCGGGGCGGAATTCGTCACGCCGCTCTCCTTCGCCTCGATCAGCGGGGAGAAGGTCTATCAGGAGCTGTTCTCGCTGACCGACGAAGCCGAGATGGGCCATATCCGCCTGTCGCGCGAGGCCGATCTCATCGTCGTGGCGCCGGCCAGCGCCGACCTGCTGGCGAAGATGGCGCATGGCTTGGCCGATGATCTTGCCTCCACCACCCTGCTCGCCACCGACAAGCCGGTCATGGTGGCGCCGGCGATGAACGTGATGATGTGGGCCAACGCGGCGACCCAGGCAAACATCGCGACCCTGCAGGCGCGCGGCATTCATTTGGTGGGCCCGGGCCGTGGCGACCTCGCCTGCGGCGAGGAAGGATCGGGCCGGCTGTCGGAGCCGCATGACATCCTGGATGCCATCGAGCGCGTGCTGGGCCACGAGAAGCTTCTGAGCGGCCTCAAGGCGCTCGTCACCTCCGGGCCGACCCACGAGCCGATCGACCCGGTGCGCTACATCGCCAACCGTTCTTCGGGCAAGCAGGGCCACGCCATCGCGGCGGCGCTGGCCAAGCTTGGCGCCGAGACGCTGTTGGTTTCCGGCCCGACGCGTGAAGCGGACCCGGCCGGCGTCGCGGTGCGCCATGTGGAGACGGCAGCGCAAATGCTCGCAGCCTGCGAGGCGGCGCTGCCGGTGGATATCGCAGTCTGCGCCGCTGCCGTCGCCGATTGGCGGCCCGCGCAAGCCGGCAACCAGAAGTTCAAGAAGAATGGCGCGAGCGGCAAGTCGCTCGACCTCAT
>DATEOK010000096.1:0-10393 GCA_035274225.1 Dongiaceae bacterium | reverse complement strand
GCCGACATGGACCTGATCGGCCAGCTGCAACCGCACACGCCGACGAAATTCGTGAAGGTCGATCTCAAGACTTCGCTGGCGGCACGGCGCGAGCGCGCCGGCATGCTCGACAAGGTCAGGGCCGCTTTGCGCTAAGGCCACAAACGCATCGACCCCAAGGCTGTGCCTTGGGGTCGACAATCTTGCCTGATCTGACCGGAACGCGCTATTCGGCCGCTTCTGGCCGCGCGATCTTCGCCTGCTCTTCGGCGAAGTCGAGCACTGCATCGCGGATCTTGCCGCCGATCTTCGAATGGTTGAGGGCGTAAGCGATGTTGGCTTCGATGAAGCCGGCCTTGTCGCCGCAATCGAACCGCCGCCCTTCGAACCGGTAGCCATGGAAGCGGCCGCGCCCGCACATCTGCGCCATCGCGTCGGTCAGCTGGATCTCGCCGCCGGCGCCGGGGCTCTGCTTGTCGAGATGCGCGAACACATCCGGTTGCAGGATATAGCGGCCGATGATCGACAGCGTTGAGGGCGCGACGTCGGGCTTCGGCTTCTCGACCAGGCCGAGCGCCTCGACCAGCCGCCCGCTCTCGCTCCCAGTCTTCAGGATGCCGTAGCGGTCGGTGTGCGCCTTCGGCACATCCATGACGGCGACCAGGTTGCCGCCGACCTCGTTGTAAAGCTCGACCATCTGCTTCAGGCACGGCGTCCCGGCTTGCACCAGGTCATCAGCGAGCAGAACCGCGAACGGCTCGTTGCCCACCAGGCTGCGCGCGCACCACACCGCGTGGCCGAGGCCGCGCGCCTCCTGCTGGCGGACGTAGGCGTATTCGCCGGGCTTCGGCAGCAGGTCTTCGATCAACGCCAGCTCGGCATCCTTGCTGCGCGCCTTCAGCGTATCCTGCAGCTCGTACGAGTGGTCGAAGTGATCCTCGATCGCACTCTTGCCGCGGCCGGTGACGAAGATCATCTCTTCGATGCCGGCGGCGCGCGCTTCTTCCACTGCATACTGGATCAGCGGCTTGTCGACGACCGGCAGCATCTCCTTGGGCATCGCCTTGGTCGCCGGCAGGAATCGCGTGCCGAGCCCGCCGACCGGAAAAATCGCCTTACGCAGCGGCTTTCGCATAAATCACCTCATCGATATTCCAATGTGTCGCAGCGCAAAGTTGCTGCGGCGCGCTCATTGCGCCTGCGAACCGATATGCATAAAGGGTACCGCATCCGCGGTTCAACCCAACAGCGAAGTTTTGGTGACGTTGTTTGCCTTGTGTCACAAGCACAAAGCGCCGATTCGCAAATGATGCTCACCGCCGCGCGTTGTGCCGCGCTGCCTAATCGCGCGCCACTTGCACCACGCGAATGCTGCAATCGCGGCAATGCGCCGCAACGCTGTGACATTTCGGGGGCACGACGGAAGAGGGTCCGATGGCGCCGGCGGGGGAGCGCCATCGCCCTTCATCGTCGTCAGGCGTGTATGACTTCTAGGCTGGAGCTCAGCGCCAGAGACAAGTCCTGTATCGACGTGATCTGCGGCCGCTCCAGCCGTTGATCGTTACGGTCAGCTGATCGCCGAGGAAGACGGAGAGCGTGGTCCCGCTGCTCGACGCGTCGAGTCCGGCGTCCAGCAGATCCTGCAAGTCATTGCCGCCGCCGTTGACGATATCGGGGAACTGCAGCGCGTCCTCGCCGAACTTGAAATCGGCGATGGTGTCCTTGCTGCCGAACAGCTCGCCGATGCCGAAGGCAAACGTATCGTCACCGGTGCCGCCGGTCAGCTTGTCGGAGCCTTCGCCGCCCCAGATGCGGTCCTAGCGGGCGGAGATGCTCAGCGCTTGTTCTTGAAGCTGGCGTTGCCGAGTCCGGTGCCGATGGTGAGCACCGCCCAGTGCTCTACGTCGCGCATGAACGGCGCTTCGCTGAGGCCCTGGACCACCGCGTCGTTGTGCAGCAGCACGATGGTCTCGTGCTTGCGGATCGCGGGAACGCGTTCGCGGATCAAGTCGGGCAGGTTGAAGCGCGTGCTCTCCCAATTGCCCGGCAGGTTCTGCGCGCCGGTGTTGATCGAGCCGTCGCGCGCGATCTCGCCCGGGCAGCCGATCGCGATCAGCGGCGCCAGCTTGATGCGCGCTTTCGCGGCCTTGGCGATCGAACGCTCCAGCATCTCGATCAACCGGTCGATCGCTTCCTCGCGCTTCGGCTTCTCCTCCGAATGGCGCCACAGCTCCAAGCCGGCGACCTTGGCGCGCGACAGGTCGGGCGCGCGCTTGGCGTTCAGCTTCACGATGCCGGCGCGCATGTTGGAGCCGCCGATGTCGACCGCCAGCAATCCGCCGAAGCCCTGGTAGAGCCAGGCCGGTGCAAGATGCGCGCAGCCGATCAAGCCGGCTTCGTCGGGATGGCTGCGGATCGGCCGTAGGTCCACGTTGACCCGCTCGCTCTTCAGGATGACCGCGGCGCGGCCGATGATCAGTTCGCCGACCCGGCTATGCCGGATGCCGCCGCCGACCGCGATGCGCTCGGTGTCGCGCCACGCCTTCAGCCGCAGATAGCGCCGCACCACGCCGGCCAGCTGCTTGGAGAACTCCTCGATCGCGCCATGGATGACTCCGGCCGCGACCGAATCGCCGTTGGCGAGGATTTTGTCGAGCTCCTTCTTGGATATCTCCTTGGTCGGCTTCTTGCCGAGCGGATCCTTGGTCACTTCGCTGACCTGCGCCCGCACCTCGTCGAGCAGCGCGCGAAAGGCGCGGCCGCTCGCGCGATCGCCGATGAATCCTTCCTCGTCCTTGATCGCGAGGTTGTAGCTCTTGAGGAACGTGCCGGGCAATTCGTCAGCGCCGTGCCCGACAAAACCAGCACCCGGGCGCTGCTCGTCGCTCTTGTCTTTCTTGATCGATCGCTTGGCTTTTTTTGACCTTGCCATGGTGTTCCTTGCGTTGCGTCCCGCAGATCAACCCGGCAAGGTGGCAAAGGCTCCCAAATGGTAAAGAGGCCTGGTGGCCCACGCCACGCGGGCGTCCGACGCTGGACGTCGCACCTGCGGAGCGCGCAATGCGTTGCGCGTCGCGTGCGGCGTTGGTATCGCGGTGGAGAGACCTAGCCCGCGTTCCTGACCGAGTTGCTGCGGCGCAGGACCTGCGCGATGTTGCGCGCGGCCTGGCGCAGGCGCTGGCGGTTCTCGATCAGTGCGAAGCGCACGAAGCCTTCACCGCCGGCGCCGAAGCCGATGCCGGGCGCGGCCGCGACCTTGGCCTCGGTCAGCAGGTGCTTGCAGAATTCCAGGCTGCCGAGCGACACGAAGTCCGGCGGCAGCGGTGCCCACACGAACATCGATGCGTTGTTGACCGGCACGGTCCAGCCGGCGCGCGCCAGCCCTTCGATCAGCACGTCGCGGCGGTCCTTGTAGCGCTGGCGGATTTCCGCCACGCACTCCTGCGGGCCATTGAGCGCGGTGGTTGCCGCCACCTGGATAGGGGTGAAGGCGCCGTAGTCGAGATAGGACTTGATCTTGGCGAGGGCAGCCACCATGCGCGGGTTGCCGGCCGCGAAGCCGATGCGCCAGCCCGCCATGTTGTAGCTCTTGGACAGCGAGGAGAACTCGATCGCGATGTCCTTGGCGCCCGGCACCTGCAGGATCGACGGCGGCGGGTTGCCGTCGAAATAGATCTCGGCATAGGCGACGTCGCTGACCACGGTGATGTTGAGTTCGAGCGCCAGCTTCACCAGCCGCTCGTAGAAATCGATCCCGACGGTGAGGGCGGTCGGGTTGGCCGGGAAGTTCACCACGACGCAGCGCGGCTTCGGCTCCTGGCGCATCGCGCGCTCGATCCCGGCGAACAGGTCGATGCCCGCGCCGATGGGAACGGAGCGCAGGGTCGCGCCGGCGAAGATCTGGCCGAAGGCGTGGATCGGGTAGCAGGGGTCCGGCGCCACCACCACGTCGCCCGGCGCGACGATCGCCTGGGCGAGGTTGGCGAGGCCTTCCTTGGAGCCGAGGGTCACGACGACCTCGCTCTCGGGATCGAGCGGCACGCTGAAGCGGCGCTGGTAGTAGCCGGCGAGGGCGCGCCTCAAGCCCGGGATGCCGCGCGAGGTCGAGTAGCCGTGGACCCTCGGGTTGTTCAGGGTCTCGACGAGCTTCTGCACCACATGGGGCGGCGGCGGGCCGTCGGGGTTGCCCATGCCGAGGTCGATGACGTCCTCGCCGCGCCGCCGGGCTGCTGCCTTCATGGCGTTCACTTCCGCGAACACGTAGGGCGGCAATCCACTCAGGCGGAACAGTTCGTCAGCCACTTAAATCCTCCGGCGCATTGGTGCTCAGGGTCGGCGATCATACAGACGATCTTGGCGCCTGCATGGCAAAAGTCCGGTTAAGAGCCGACTGCCAGCCTGATTTTCACTGTGTCGTAGCGCATGAGGAAAAGTTTTTTCGTCGCAGGCAGAGCTTGATCAAACGATCAGCTTTATGGTGCGCTTATCAGCCGAGTTCGCGGACTAGGTCGGTGAGCTGGTCCAGGTGCTCGGAATCGTGCGCCGCGATGATCTCCACCAATTTCTCCACGGTGATCTCCATCGTCCCCGCCATCAGCCCGGTGCGCCGGCGCTCTTCCGGAGAGACCTTGGCCAGGCGCGCGACGATCGCGAGGCGCGTCGCGGTGAAGATGCTGAGAGCGGCGGCGAGGTCCGCGCTCTGGTAGGCGCGCTCCTTCGCCAGCGTGTCGCCGTCCAGGTCGGGCAGGGACGGGTTCTCTTCCGCCAGCATGCGCTCCAGCCGCACGCGGTAGCCGTCGCCGTCGATGTCGCGCAGATGGCAGGCATGCTCGACGAGGGAAAAGCCGCCGCCCGCCGGCTTGGTGCGCCACGCCGCTTGCGGGATCGCCGCGCTCATCTCCTTCAGCTTGGCCGGCATCGCGCCAAGACTGGCGGCGGCGTTCGCAAAGCTGTCGGGGCCGGATGCAATCAGGTCCTCGAGCGGACGGTCGAGGGCGCGCGCGACCCGCGCCATCACCTCCAGCGTGCCGGTGCGTTCGCCGCCTTCGATCTGCGCCAGGTAGGCGCGGCTGATCCCGATCATCGCCGCCAGCTGTCCCTGGTTGAGGCCGCGTTGCTCCCGCCACGCCCGCACCGGATGGACGCCGTTCCCGATCGCTTGCCGGACCTCCGCGGGGATCAGCGCCTGCAAGCCGTTCCCTTCCGCTGCGCGCAACAGTGCCTGGTAGTCCTGCCAGAGCAGGACTGCATGCTGGGCCGTGCCGTCGGCGTGGCGCAGAACCGTGACGGTGGGTTTGTCCATGATCGCACTCCTTTTTCGGAGCCGACCATATTAGCAAATCGCTACACCTACAACATAAATGTAGCTATTCGCCCATGATGTAGGTCTTGGCCACCACGCGGTCATCGCCCAGCATCATCAGGGCAAAGAGGCGCTCTTCCAGGGTCTTGGCGACCTGGATGCGCCGGTCGATGACCGGCGTGGCGGCGAGGTCGAGGACCACGCAATCGGCTTCCTTGCCGGGCGCGAAGTTGCCGATCTTGTCGGCGAGCGAGAGGCACTCGGCGCCGCCAAGGGTCGCCAGCCACAGGCCGCGCCAGGCATTGAGACCCTGGCCGCGGGTCATCAGCACCTTGTAGGCCTCGGCCAGGGTCTGGAGCATCGAATACGAGGTCCCGCCGCCGACATCGGTGGCGAGGCCGACCCGCACGCCAAGGCGCCGCGCCGCCTCCAGGTCGAAGAAGCCGGAGCCAATGAACAGGTTCGAGGTCGGGCAGAACGACATCGCGCTGTGGCTCGCCACGAAGCGCGCGCGATCTTCTTCATCGAGATGGATGCAATGCGCGAATACCGAGCGCGGACCGAGCAGCCCAGAGCGGTCATAGACGTCGAGATAGGAACGCGCCTCGGGGAACAGCTGCTTCACCCATGCGATCTCGTCGAGATTCTCGGCGAGATGCGTCTGCATCCAAAGGCCCGGCGTCTCGGCATACAGGCGCCCGATCATCGCCAGCTGCTCCGGGCTGGAGGTCGGCGCGAAACGCGGCGTCAGCGCGTAGCCGAGCCGGTCCTTGCCATGCCAGCGCCGGATGAGATCGCGGCAATCCGCCTCTGCGCCCGCCACATCGTCGCGCAGATAGTCCGGGCTGTTGCGGTCCATCAGGATCTTGCCGCAGATCATGCGCAGGCCGCGCTGCTCTGCCTCTTCGAAGAAAGCGTCGACCGATTGCTTGTGTACCGTGGGATAGACCGCGGCGGTGGTGGTGCCGTGGCTGAGCAGTGTGTCGAGGAACAGGCCGGCGATCTTGCGCGCATGCGCCGGGTCGGCGAAGGCACGCTCCGCCGGGAAGGTGTAGTCGTTGAGCCAGTCGAGCAGCTGCCGGCCGTACGAGGCGATGACGTCGACCTGCGCGTAGTGCACATGGGTGTCGACGAAGCCCGGCAGGATCAGCTTGCCGCTATGGTCGTGCAGGGTGTCCTGCGGGGTGCGCGATTTCAGGACGTCCTGCGCCTTGCCGAGCGCGGCGACGCGTCCGTCGACGACCCTGAGGCAGCCGTCGTCCCAATACTCCCACGCCGCCGGATCCGGCTCGACGCCGGGATCGCGCAGGAAATGCAGGATAGAGCCGCGGAGGTAGGTCGTAGACATCAGCTGCGCTCCGCATAACGCGAGTTGGCCCCTTCCCCCCTTGTGGGGGAAGGTTGGGATGGGGGGTGCCGCCGCACGAACGCAGGCAAGAAGTGGTGGCTATATTTCCGACCGTGGTGCGGCGGCACCCCCCATCCAACTCCGGCTAAGCTCACTGCGTTCGCTAAGCCTTCGTATCCTTCCCCCAGAAGGGGGGCAGGGGAGTCTTCATTGGATAGTGTGTGATTGCTCATGCCGCACTCTAGCCGAGACGCGGTGCGTCTCGCATCAAGGCTTCGCGCAAGCGGCTTCAAGCGATCGGCGACAATCCTACTCGGGCAGAACCAGGCCGCGGTCGAGCAGGGCGGTCCAGGCTTCCTCGGCGCTGTCGACGATGGCGAACAGGTCGAGGTCTTCCTGGTCGATCATGGCGTGGTCGACCATCCACTGGAAGTTCACCAGGCCGTTCCAATAATCGCGGCCGACCAGCACCACCGGCTTGGGCGAGGACTTGCCGGTCTGCCGCAGGGTCAGGATCTCGAACAGCTCGTCCATCGTGCCGTAGCCGCCGGGGAATACCGCCAGCGCGTTGGAGCGCATCGCGAGGTGCATCTTGCGCATGGCGAAATAGTGAAACTTGAAGGTGAGGTCCGGCGTCGTATACGGGTTCGGGTACTGCTCGTGCGGCAGCGCGATGTTGTAGCCGATGGTGGGCGCGCCGACCTCCGAGGCGCCGCGGTTGGCGGCTTCCATGATGCCGGGGCCGCCGCCGGTCGCGATCACGTTGTCGCGCACGCCGCTTTTAGGATTGAGCGCACCGCCCTGCAGCGACACGATGCGGCCGAACTTGCGCGCCTCCTCGTAGTACGGCGCCAGCAGCAGGCGCCGCTCCGCGGTCCTCTGGTCGACGCCCTCGACCTTGCCGGCGCGCAGCAGCTCCGCCACTTCGGGCGAGGGCACGCGCGCGCTGCCGAACACGATGATGGTGGAGCGGATGCCCCAGTCGCGCAAGAACAGCTCGGTCTTGCTGTATTCCAGCTGGAAGCGGATGCCGCGCAATTCGTCGCGCAGCAAGAACTCCTGGTCCTCGATTGGCAGCTTGTAGCTCTGCGAAGCCAGCTGGCGCGAGGTGTTGTCGTTGTTCATGCTGTTCATGGGCCTGTTCCGACCGATTGCAACAAGTCTCTTTAATTTGGTCGGGTAGGGTGGGGGGAGCCCGAAGCGGCCAAACCAATCTGGACTATGCTATGCTTCCTGGATAAATCGTGGGTTAAGAAGCTGCAATCGATATTTCTCAAGGATTTCAATCGCGTGCTGAGGGGATGAGCGAACTCCGGAAAACCCATACCTGCCAGCCGCTGGAGCGGCCGGAGCAGGCGCGCTGCGACAAAACGCGGGCGCTCCACGCCTACTGGCAAAGGCTGCAGGCCGCCGGCAAGCCGACGCGCGGCAGCCTCGACCCCCTGGAGATGAGGTCGTATCTCAGCAACCTGCTGACCGGCAACGTCGAGACCCAGCCCTTCCGCGTGCTTTACAAGCTGGTCGGAACGACGGTCGCGGAATATACGCAGTGCGACTTCTCCAACAGCTACCTGGACAAGTTGAACTATAGCGGCCGCGATGACGTCGACTGGGAGGCGTGCTACCGCCTGCTGCACGCGACGCGGCGGCCGGTGTTCGGCGAATGCAGCCTGATGGGCGCAGGGGGCCGCGTCATCGCCTCGTACGAATACGCCATCCTGCCGCTGTGGCGAAACGACGACCCGGCCGGCAGCTTCGTCGCGATCGAGGTCTATGACGGCATCGACAGCCATCGCATCCCCGACTGGACCAAGGTGACGCTGAAGGACGATGCCGCGCGCTGATTAGGTGCGCTCAGCAGGCCGATACGCGATGCGCCAGATCACCAGCGCGACGATCGCGCCCAGCACGGCCATCACGGCGACCCACACGAAGGAAATGAAATCTTCGCCGCTGTTGTCGCCGGTAGCCACGGCGAGGATGCCGCCCGACCGTTCGAGCAGCAGCACGATGACGAAGGTGGTGAAGCCGCCGAGCAGCATGGCGACGCGCCGGCCGCGCCAGCCGTTGCGATGGAACAGCCACCACAGCGGCAAGCCCACCAGGAAGAGCCCGAGCGACCAGCCGACCAGGGCGACCAGAAAGATCAGGATCGAGACAACCAGGTCCGAGGCGCTCACCCCGCTGGCCATTGCGGCGAACACGAGAACCGCGGCGACGACGCCCAGCGCGCCGATGACGGCTCCGCCTGCTGCGGCGAGGGTTGCGCGGCGCGGGTTGGTGCTGAGGCGTTCCATGCTCATCCGGTCACTCCTCGTTGTCCAGCTCGGCCGCGCGCTCCAGCAGCTCGCGGGCGAAGGCATCGCAGGCGCGCTCCTGCTCGCGCAGCTTCGGCAGGCCGACGATCTCGTGGAAGGCGGCGAAGTGCAGCATCCGGTCAGTGAGTGTGCTGGTGTCGCCGGCAGCGTGCAGATCGGCGAAGAAGCCGCGCAGCGCCTTGGCGGCGACGTAGCTGGCGGAGACCGGGAAGGCGACTGCGGCGTAGCCGATCTCCTCCAGCCGCTCGGCGGAGAGGATGGGGGTCTTGCCGCCCTCGACATTGTTGGCGAGGCACGGCGCCGCGATGGCGGAGCAGACATAAGCCATCTCGTCGGTCGACAGCGGCGCCTCGACGAAGATCATGTCGGCGCCGACCGCGCGGTACAGCTGGGCACGCTCGACCGCGGCCTCCAGGCCCTCGATCGCGCGCGCGTCGGTGCGGGCGACGATCATCAGGTCGCCGTCGACCCGCGCGTCCAGCGCCGCCTTGATCTTGGCGATCATGTCGGCGACCGAGATGACGCGCTTGCCGTCCATGTGGCCGCAGCGCTTGGGCGCGACCTGGTCTTCGATGATCAGGGCGGCGACCCCGGCGCGCTCATAGGTGCGCACGGTGCGCGCTACGTTCACCGAATCGCCGAAGCCGGTGTCGGCATCGGCCAGGATCGGGACCTCGACGGAGTCGGCGAGGCGGCGGTAGTGGTCGGCCATCTCGGCCAGGCCCAGCTGCCCGATGTCGGGCGCGCCGATCAGGCTGGCGGTCGCGGCATAACCGCCGCCAACCACCGCCTGGAAGCCGGCCTCGGCGGCCAGCCGCGCGCTGAGTGCGTCAAAAATGCCCGGCAGGACCAGGATCGCTTCTGCCTCGATCAGATCGCGGAACCGCTTGGTGGGTCGCACGTTAATCCCCTGCTGTGCCCGGGGGTGCGATGGGGCGGCACATACCCGACTCGCACGTCCGGAGGGCGTAACCCCGTCTATCAATGGCGTAATTCGGCGATCTGGACGACTAAAAAAAGGTTGCAAAGCGCCGCCGACCGCCAGAGACTAGGCGCGGTTTTCTGTCAAAACCCCGAATCGGACAACCAAGAACCAGAAGGGATGGCCAAAATGTCCAAGATGTTCTCCCGCACGCTCCTGGCGGCAGCCTTGGCTGCCGGCGTAGCCGGCACCACCGGCGCGGCGCTGGCGCAGGACGCGGCTGCGAAATGGACCCAGCTCCAGGAAGCGGTCCGCCTGGCGGAGATCTGCCGCGGCGTCACGCATGACCGCGAGACCTGGCGTACGCTCGGCACCAAGATCGATGTGGCGGTCGGCCACGAGATCGGCGGCGGCGAGCGCCTGACGCTGATCGAGACCGCGAAGACCGACGCGCGCGTGCTCGCCCAGAAGAAGGGCTGCGACAGCGAAGACGCTGCTGCGCTCCTCAAGGAATACGACACGCT
>DATEOK010000095.1:0-11927 GCA_035274225.1 Dongiaceae bacterium | reverse complement strand
GTTGGTCTCGTATTGCTGCCTGGCTGTGAGGTACTGCTTGGGCCACTGCATCTCCGCGATCCCGAGTTTTGCCGCCTCGTGCAAAAACCAGGCGGGGTCGGCGAGATGGGGGCGTGCGATGGCGCACAGATCGGCGCGACCGGCGGCAATGATCGAGTTGGCATGGTCCGCTTCCGAGATGGCACCGACCGCGATGGTCGGAATGCGGATCTCGTTGCGGATCTTGTCGGAGAACGGCGTCTGGTACATGCGGCCATAGACCGGCCTTGCGTCCGTGGTCACCTGGCCCGAAGAGCAGTCGATCAGGTCTGCGCCAGCTTCCTTGAACATGGCGGCAAAGATGGCGGCATCTTCAGGCGTGTTCCCGTGGTCGGTCCAATCGTGGCAAGAGAGGCGCACCGAGATCGGCTTGTCCGCCGGCCAGACGGCCCGCATGGCGCGGAACACCTCCAGCGGGAAGCGTGCACGGTTCTTGTGGCTGCCGCCATACTGATCGGTGCGCAGATTGGTGAGCGGCGACAGGAAGCTCGACAGCAGATAGCCATGGGCGCAGTGGAGCTCCAGCCAATCGGCGCCGGTGCCGGCGGCCAGCTCGGTCGCGCGCACGAAGTCCTGGAGGATGCGCGCCATGTCGTCGCGATCCATGGCCTTCGGGACCTGGCTTTCCTCGAGGTATGGAACGGCGGAGGCCGAGATCAACGGCCAGTTGCCGCTGTCCAGCGGCAGGTCCATGCCTTCCCACGCGACCTTGGTCGAGCCCTTGCGTCCGGCATGGCCGAGCTGAACGCCGAACTTGGCGGCGGAATTGGCATGCACGAAATCGACAATGCGCCTCCACCCTGCGGCCTGTTTTTCGTTCCACAGGCCGAGGCAGCCTGGCGTGATGCGCGCATCGGGCGACGGGCAGGTCATCTCGCCGAACACCAGGCCTGCGCCGCCCATGGCGCGCGCGCCGAGATGGACCAGGTGGAAATCGTTCGGTTCGCCGTCCACGGCCGAATACATCGCCATCGGGGAGACCACGATCCGATTGGGCAGCGTCACTCCGCGCACCGTATACGGCGTGAACATGGGCGGCAGTGTCCGGCCGTTCTCCGCGACATTCAGCCCGGACCGCCGCGCGAACCAGCGCTCGTAGTTCTCCAGCCAGGTCCTGTCGCGCAGGCGCAGGTTCTCGTGGCTGATGCGCTGCGAGCGCGTCAGCATGGAATACATGAACTGCTCAGGCTCCAGCGTGTCGGCATAACGGCGGCCAACCACCTCGAACCATTCCATGGCGTTGCGGGCGGCGTTCTGGATGCGGGCGACGTCGACCCGGCGCACCTCCTCATAGGCGGCCAGCACGGCTGGGATTTTCTCGGTGCTGTGGCCATGCTCCTCGAATTGCCGTGTCAGCTCGATCGCATCGTCGATCGCCAGCTTGGTGCCCGAGCCGATGGCGAAATGCGCGGTGTGGGCTGCATCGCCCATCAGCACGACGTGGGAGCGGCCGTTGAAATGGCTCCAGCGGCCGCAGATCAGGCGCTGGAAGTTGAGCCAGGCCGAGCCGCGCAGGTGCCGCGCGTTGGTCATCAGCCTGGCGCCGCCGAGTACTTCCGAGAACAGCGTTTCACAGAAGGCGATCGAGCCGTCCTGGTCAAGCTTGCCGAGGCCATGCGCCTCGAACGCCTTTTCCGTGGTCTCGACAATGAAGGTCGATGTCTGGTCGTCGAACTTGTAGATGTGCGCCTGGAACCAGCCGTGCTCGGTGCGGCGGAAATCGAAGGTGAAGGCGTCGTAGAGCTTGTCGGTGCCGAGCCAGATATAGCGGTTGGGGCGGGTAACCAGGTCGGGCTGGAACACCTCGGGATAGCGGTTGCGGATCCGCGAATTGAAGCCATCCGATCCGATGATCAGGTCGGCATCAGGGAAGGCGAGATCGGAGTCGACCTCGCGCTCGAACACCAGTTCGACGCCGAGCTGCTCGCAGCGCGCCTGCAGGATGTTGAGCAGCTTCTTGCGGCCGATGCCGACGAAGCCGTGGCCAGAGGTGCGTTGCCTGGCGCCCTTGAACCAGACCTCGATGTCGTCCCAGTGGTTGAAGGCGTCCTGGATGGTGCCGGCGGTCTCGGGATCCCAGGTCTTCATCGAGTCCATGGTGGCGTCGGAGAACACCACACCCCAGCCGAAGGTGTCGTACGGTCGATTGCGCTCCACCACCGTGACGGCGTGCGCCGGGTGGAGCTTCTTCATCAGAAGCCCGAAATAGAGACCCGCCGGCCCGCCGCCGATGCAGACGATGCGCATGCCCTGATCCTCCGGGAGATCGCTCTCTACGCCAACAACTTCAAGGCTAAAAGGTTCAAGTTTAAAATATATTGCCGACGCTCAGCCGTCAAGCAATGTACTCACCAGCGGCGAGCGGGGATCGGCCAATTCCTCAACAACATCAAAGTGATGGCGCCCTTCAGCCTCGTGCTTTGCCATCCGCCCGCCGACCCCGCTCCAGATGTTGGCGAGCAGGGCATTCTGGCGCAGGAACTCCGGCCGCTCCGCCGTGCCGACCCAACAGGTCACCCGCGCGCCCGGCAGCGGCATCAGTAGAGCGGGGCTTTCGCGCGCTGCCTCGGCCGCACCCAGGCGCAGGGTCTGGTTCATGGTGGTCTTCAAGAACGGGCGCAGATCGTGCAGGCCGCTGATCGAGACCGTGTGCGCAAGGCGTTCGCGCACCGGCGCGGGCAGAGGCGAGTCGGCGCAATTGAGGCGCGACACCAGGTGGCCGCCGGCGGAATGGCCGGCCAGCCTCAGTTCGCCGCCGATCCGCATCGCGATCGAGGTGACGGCGCGCCCGACCTGCGCCGCGATGTCGGTGATGCGGACTTCCGGGCACAAGGTGTAACTCGGCAATGCGACCGCCCAGCCGCGCGCGAGTGCGCCGGCCGCCAGGTGCGACCAGCTCGACTTGTCGAACGCCATCCAATAGCCGCCGTGGACAAAGACGAAGAGACCGGCCGGTGCGCGTTCGGGCATGAACAGGTCGAAACGTTCACGCGCATGCTGGCCGTAAGGCTGGTCGAGCTCGGCGCGGCCCTGCCGGGTCATCTCGCCGCGAAAGGCCTCGGCCGCCGACGCCCATTTCGAGCGATAGGTATCGCCGCCGGGAATATAGGCGCCGTTGGTGTAGGCATCGTCCCAGTACGCAACGTCCTTGTCGCCCACGGCGCGGCTCCTATTCGGCGTCCAGTCCTTCCAGATGCTGCTTGAGAGCGCCGAGGCCGCTCAGCAGATCCTTCTTGGCGCTGCCATTGAGATCGGCGAGCAGCGTCACGATCCATTCCTCATGCTCCGCCGCCATGGCGAGGAAGCGGTCGCGCCCTTGGCCGGTCAAGTGCAGCAAGGTCGTGCGCCGGTCCACCGGATGGGCTTCGCGCTGCACCAGTCCGTCTTCGACCAGCTTGTCCACCAGGCTGGTGGTGGCCCCGTTCGACACCATCATGCGGCGCGAGACCTCGCTCATGGTAAGTCCGCCGCCGTCCCGCTCGAGCTGCGCCATCAAATCGAAGCGCGCGAGCGAGATGCCGAACTCGCCCATGATGCGGCTTTGCACGATCGACTCGATGTGGCTCGAGCAATAGAGCAGGCGCAGCCACAGGCGGATGTCGTCGTGGCTGACGGCGCGCGGCTTCGCTCGGGTACGAGTCGGTCTCTTCTTGCGAGTCTTCGCGGTTTTCTGCGCCATGGGGCCTGCGATTGTCGGCAGACAGTGCGGAGAATGTTTAACATTAAAACTTTCAAGTTGAAAGCAGTTCCGATCGGACTTATCACTTGGAGGCTGCCTCGATCGGGAGGACATGGCGATGCTCGGACCGACAGCGCACATCGACACCTTCGCGCGGGACAACCTGCCGCCGCTGGACCTGCAGCCGGAATACCTGCTGGGCGCCTTCCAATATCCCGAGCGGCTGAATGCGGCAGTCGAGCTGACCGACCGCATGGTGGAGCGCGGCTTCGGCGACCACGTGGCGCTGATCGGCAACGGCCGCCGGCGCACCTACAAGGAGCTGACGGACTGGAGCAACCGCGTCGCGCACGCGCTGGTCGAGAACTACGGCGTCAAGCCCGGCAACCGCGTGCTGATCCGCTCCGCCAACAATCCGGCGATGGTCGCTTGCTGGCTCGCCGCCACCAAGGCCGGCGCCGTCGTCGTCAACACCATGCCGATGCTGCGGCCGGGCGAGCTGACCCAGATCGTCAACCAGGCCGAGATCGCATTCGCGCTGTGCGACACCCGCATCATGGATGATCTTGTCACCTGTGCGAACGGCAACCCGTTCCTCAAGAAGGTGATCGGGTTCGACGGCACCGCCAACCACGATTCGGAAATGGACCGGATCGCGCTCGACAAGGATGTGCGTTTCCAGGCAGTTGACACCGGGCGCGACGACGTCGCCCTGCTCGCCTTCACCTCCGGCACGACCGGCAAGCCCAAGGCGACCATGCATTTCCATCGCGATCTGCTGATGATCGCCGACGGCTATGCCAAGGAAGTGCTCGGCGTGACGCCGGACGACATCTTCGTCGGATCGCCGCCGCTCGCCTTCACCTTCGGCCTCGGCGGGCTCGCGATCTTCCCGCTGCGCTTCGGCGCGACTGCGACCTTGCTGGAGACCGCGTCGCCGCCCAACATGCTGAAGATCATCGAGACCTACAAGGCGACCATCTGCTTCACCGCGCCGACCGCGTATCTCGCGATGCTGAAGGCGGCGGACGAAGGAGCGGACATTTCGAGCCTGCGGATCGCGGTCTCTGCCGGCGAGACGCTGCCGGCGCCGGTCTACGAGAAGTGGATCGCCAAGACCGGCAAGCCGATCCTGGACGGCATCGGCTCCACCGAGCTGCTGCACATCTTCATCACCAACCGCCAGGACGACATGCGGCCGGCGGCGACCGGCCGCCCGGTCGGCGGCTACGAGGCCAAGGTTGTCGACGCAGACATGAAGGAGCTTCCGCGCGGCACCATCGGTAAGTTGGCGGTGCGGGGGCCAACCGGTTGCCGGTATCTCGCCGACGACCGGCAGAAGAACTACGTGAAGGGCGGCTGGAACCTGACCGGCGACAGCTTCACCCAGGACGAGGACGGCGTGTTCCACTTCGCCGCCCGCTCGGACGACATGATCATCTCCTCCGGCTATAACATCGCCGGGCCTGAGGTCGAGGCGGCGCTGCTGTCCCACGCCGATGTCGCCGAATGCGGCGTGATCGGCGTGCCCGATGCGGAGCGCGGCCAGATCGTCGAGGCGCATGTGGTGCTGGCCGCCGGCATCGAGCCCGACGCGCTGACGGTCAAGCGGTTGCAGGACCATGTGAAGCAGGTGATCGCGCCGTACAAGTATCCGCGCTCGGTGAAGTTCGTGGCCTCGTTGCCCAAGACCCAGACCGGCAAGCTGCAACGCTTCCGGCTGCGCGAACAGCACTGAACCTACTCCGCCATCCCAGGGCCACGCCTTGCCATGACGGAGAAGGGGCGGAATCTCGTCTAGTCCCCGACGATCGCCTCGGCCTCGATCTCGACCTCGTAGTCACCGATCAGGTTGCCGGCCTCGATCAGCGTATTCGCCGGCATGACCTCGCCGAACACGCGGCCGTGGGCGCGCGATACCGGCTCCCATTTCGAACCATCGCGCAGATAGACGCGGGTGCGCACCACGTCCTCCATCAATCCGCCGAGCGCGCCGATCGCGGCGGCGATCTTGTCCAGGATGTAGGTGGTCTGCGCGCCGGCGTCGCCCGGCGCCACGCAGCGGTTGGCACCGTGGGTCGCGGTCGTCCCTGAGACCAGGATGCGATCCTTGATGCGGACCGCGCGGCTGTAGCCGGCGATCGGCTCCCATACACTGCCTGACGAGACGCGCTGACGGTGAGGCCGCTTCTGCATCGGCGTGGCCGCGAAGATGTTGGGGACCGTGCTCAGGTGGTGGCTGAGATCGCCGGAGGCGGTGAGAAACGGAGGTTTGCGGTATTCATCGCCGCAATCGCCGGGGATCGCCCTGGTGCCGGCGAAGCTCTTCTCGAGCAGCGCTTTGTCTTCGGCGTCGAGCGCGAAACCAAAGACCTTGAGGTTGTCAGTGCGATGCTCGCTCTCGCCGAGACGGGCGCCGATGATGCACGCCGCGACGGCCGGGTGGTCGAGCACCCAGCGGGTCGCGACGTTGGAGATCGAGACCTTGTGCTTGCGCGCGATCCGGTCGGCGGCGGCGAGCACGCCCTGGAACGCACTCCATCCGCCAGCCGCGTCGATGAAGCGCTTGTATTTCGAGCGGCTCCAATCGGGGATGCTGGTCGGCTCCGGCTTGCCCAGCCATTTCTCCGACAGGAAACCGCCGCACAAGGTGCCGTAGGCCAGCAGCTTCACGCCCTTGGCCTTGCACAGCTCCGACAGCGCGCCGGCGGCGCGGCGGTCGACCAGCGAGAAGCTGATTTGGTTGCTGACGATCGGGATGCCGTCCGCCAGCGCCAGCGCAAGATGCGCGGCATCGAAATTGGTGACGCCGATGGCGCCGATCAGTCCTTCGTCGCGCAGTTTTGCCTTTTCGTGCAACGCGTCGAGCCAGGCCGGATGCTCGAACGTCCACCAGTGGAACTGCAGCAGGTCGACCTTGGCGACGCCCAGCCGCTCCAGGCGCTCGACAACTCCCTTGCGCACGACTTCGGGAGTCATCGGACCGGGCTCGGGGCACCATTTGGTGAAGGCGACCGGGCCCTGGCCGGTGTAGCGCTTGAGCAACCGGCCGGTGATCAGCTCCGCGCTGCCGTAGTGATCGGCCATGTCGAAGGAGTCGAAGCCGGCCTTGGCATAATCGTCGAGCGCATCAGCGGCGCGTTCGGGGTCGAGCGCCTGGCCGGTCTTCTCCATGTCCGCGACCTGCCACAGGCCGCAAACCAGGCGGCTGATCGTGAGGCCGTCATGCAGGCGGATGCGTTCAGGTCTTTCGGGCATTGGCAATCTCTTGGTTAGGGATGGCGACATGGCGGGAGACCACGCGCACTTCGCCCAGGAGGCCGCGCGGGCGCAGCAGCAACACGGCACACAGCGCAACGCCGATCATCACGATCTGCAGCGCCGCGGCGCGCGCCTGATGTTCCGGCGGGAACAGGCCGGAGATGGCGGCAGCCGAAGCGGTCCACACTCCCCACACCAGGACTGCACCCAGGATGGCGCCGCGATTGTTGCCGGAGCCGCCGACGATGAGCATGGCCCAGACCTGGAAGGTGAGGATCGGCACGTAGTTGTCCGGCGCGACAAAGCCGATGAAATGCGCATGTACGGCGCCGGCGAGGCCCATGATGCCGCCGCCGATCGCGAAGGCCTGCAGGCGGAATTTGACAGCGTTCTTGCCGAGCGCGAGGGCCGCCGCCTCATCCTCGCGGATGGCGCGTAGCACGCGCCCCCATGGGCTGCGCACCAAGCGCTCCAGCGCCAGATAGACACCCGCCACCACGAGGATGAGGACGCCGAGATTGAGCAGGCTGAAGGCGAGGGGCTCTGCTGCGAAGTTCGAGAATGGCCGTGGAATGAATCCGATGCCGAAGGGCCCTCCGGTCACCGGCTCGAGATTGAGCGCGCACAGCTGCACCACCACGGCGGCACCGAAGGTGGCGATGGCGAGATAGTCGGCGCGCAGCCGGATGGTGAGCGCGCCGATCAGGAAGGAGATCAGGGCGGCCGCCAGCGTGCCGCCGAGCCAGCCGATCACGATCGGCAGGCCGAAGCCGCCGAGATGGCTGGGCGAGTCGGGCGTGGTGAGGATGGCGGAGACGTACGCGCCGATCGCGACGAAGCCGGCGACGCCGACATTGAACAAGCCGGTCTGGCCCCACTGCACGTTGAGGCCGAGGCACATGATGGCGTAGGTCAGCGCGATGGTGAGGAAGAAGGCGCCGTAAGCGATCAGCTCCACGCTCATGCCACCCTCCCGAACAGGCCCTTCGGATGGATCAGCAGCACGGCGACCAGGATGACGAAAGCGACCGCGGCACGCCATTCCGCGCCGATGAACTGCACGGCCAGGGATTCGCTTAAGCCCACGATCAGGCCCGCCAACATCGCGCCCGGCACGCTGCCGATGCCGCCCAGGATGGCAGCCGCGAACAGCGGCAGCAGCAGGTCGTGCCCCATGTGCGGGCGGATCTGCACCAAGAGGCCGGCCATGATGCCGGCGACGCAGGCAAGGCCTGCACCGAGCAGCCAGACCGTGCGGATGACCTTGCGCACGTCGATGCCGACGATGCCGGAGAGCTGCTGGTTCTCGCTGACCGCGCGCATCGACCGGCCGATGGCCGTGCGCGTCAGCAGCAGGTGGATCGCCACCACCAGGACCGCGGCGAGGCCGAGGGTCAGCAACTGGTCGGGCGTCGCCTTCATGCCGCCGCCCAGCGGCAGCGCGATCTGCAGCGCGTTGGTGTAGTAGACCGGCTTGCTGGTGAAGATGAACTCGAGCAGGCTGCGCAGGGTCAGCGCGGCGCCGAAGCTCGCCATCACCATGATGATGATCGAGCCGCCCTTGGCACGCAGCCGGCCGAATAGCAGGGCGTCGCTCACCAGCGCCAGCACGCCGGTCAAGACGATGGCGAGCACGGCCGCCAGCGGCAGCGACCAGCCGAACGAGAACGGGCCGATGGATGACGTGAGGTCGCTGGAGAGATAACCGAGCACGCCGCTAACCGCGAGCGCGAGATAGGCGCCCCAGCTGATCAGCTCGCCATGGGCGAAGTTGGCGAAGCGCAGGATGGAATAGGTGAGGGTGATGCCGATGGCGCCGAGCCCGATCATCGCGCCGGCGATCAGCCCGTCCATCAGGGCTTGGGCTATCATGCGTTCACCGCTTGCCGATGCGCGCCGAGATAGAGCTCGGCGACGATCGGATCGCTTGCAAGGGTCGCGGCCGGGCCCTCGTGGCGCAGCTTTCCGTCGACCAGGATGACGCCGCGATGCGCGATGGCCAGCGCGGCCTTCACGTTCTGCTCGACCAGCAGGATGGTGACGCCGGTCTCGTTGATGGTCTTCAGCGTGCGGAACACCTCGGTCGCGACCTTGGGCGACAAGCCGGCTGAGGGTTCGTCCAGGATCAGTACCGACGGCGCGACGACCAGCGCCCGCGCCACGGCCAGCATCTGCCGCTGGCCGCCCGACAGCTGGCCGGCTTTCAGGGATGGCCGCGCCGCGAGGTCGGGGAACATGGTGTAGAGTTCCGCGATGCGGCGGCTGCGCGCCTCCTTGGGCAGGATGTTGGCGGCTACCAGCAGGTTCTCGTGGATCGAGAGCGTGGTGAAGATGTTCTCGGTCTGCGGCACGAAGGCGAGACCCTGGCGGATCTTCTCGTGCGCCGGCACCGCCGTCACGTCGCGGTCGCCCAATCGCACGGAGCCGGAGTGGATCGGCACCAGGCCGGCAATGGCCTTGACCAGCGTCGACTTGCCTGCGCCGTTCGGCCCTAGCACGACCACCAGCTCGCCCGCGTCGATCGCGAAGTCGATGCCACGCACGATCGGCAGGTCGCGCTCGTAGCCGGCGATCAGCGCTTGCGTGGAGAGTGCGGGCGCGGTCACGCCACGTCTCCGAGATAGGCCTCGATCACGGCCGGATTGCGGGCCATGTCGGCGGGCTTGCCTTCCGTCAGGTGCTTGCCGGCGGCCATCACCACGACACGGCTGCACAGGCGCGCCACCATGTCCATGTTGTGCTCGATCAGCAGGATCGACTTGCCATCGGCGTTGAGCGCCTGGACGCGTCCGATGATGAACTCGAGCAGGGTGGGATTGACGCCGGCCGCCGGCTCGTCGAGCAGGAGGATGTCCGGATCGGCCATCAGCACGCGCGCCAGTTCCAGCAGCTTGCGCTGACCGCCGGACAGCACGCGCGCCGGCTCGTGCTCGAGCGCCGACAGCGTGACGAAGTCGAGCAGCGCGCGCGCCTTGTCGATCGCCGCCTTCTCCTCGGCGGCGACGCGGCGCGGCCGCAGGAAGTTCATCCAGATCTGCGCGCCGCCCTGGCGCTGCCCGCCGGTCAGCACGTTCTCCAGCACGGTCATCTCCGCGAACGGCCGGGGAATCTGGAACGTGCGGCCCAGGCCGCGCGCGATGCGTCGCTCCGCCCCCTCGCGCGCAATGTCATGGTCGGCGATCCGGATCGCGCCGCCGCTCGGCGTCAGGGTGCCGGCGAGCATATTGAAGAGCGTCGTCTTGCCGGCCCCATTGGGCCCGATCAGCCCCAGCAGCTCACCGCGGCGGAGCGCGATCGACATGCCGTCGACGGCGGTGAGGCCGCCGAACCGCATGGTCACCGCGCGCGCCTCGACCACCGGCAAGGCGGTGTCGGCGGCTGCGGGAGGGGCGGCTGGTTGCATCGAGCAAACTTTGATCAAAGATATCTGATAGAACTTTACAGCTTGCGGAATTGCAAGTAAGAAAGTTCCGCTAGGGCGGACATCTGGGAAATTTAGTTGCCATGATTGATGCCGAAGACCGCGCTGCGCCAGATCAGGACGATGAGGCGCCCACTATAGTCGCGATGGGACGCCGCCGTCCTTTGTCGCCGATCCCGCGCGAGACTCTGCACGACCGCGTTTATGCCGAGCTGCGCCGATCCCTGATCCACGGCGCGTTCGCGACCGGCGAGACGCTGCGCATCCAGGAACTGGCCGAGAAGCTGCAGACCAGCACCATGCCGGTGCGCGAAGCGCTGGCGCGCCTGGTGTCGGAGCAGGCGCTCGAAGCCTTGCCCAACCGCTCGGTGCGCGTTCCGGTGATCAACCGCGAGCGGCTGGAGGATCTCGCCCGCGCGCGCGCCTTGATCGAGGGGCAGATCGTCGCGCTGGCGCTGCCGAACTTGGCCGCCGCGGATTTCGCGCGACTGCGACAGCTCGCCGGCGAATGCGAAGCGGCGTTCCGCAGCGACGACGATGACCGCGCGCGCACCACGTCTGAGCTCAATCATGCCTTCCACTACTATATCTACCGCGCCGCGCGCTCTGCCGTGCTGATCCCGATCATCGAAAGCCTGTGGCTGCAGTCCGGGCCCTATGTGCAGGCGGCGGCAATCCTGCACGAGGAGCAGCGCGACCTGCCGGGTGCCCATCATCACTGGGCGCTGATCGATGCGATGGAGCGCGGCGACGAGGCGGGCGCGATCAAGTCGCTGACGGACGACATCACCCGGTCCTTCAACCTTGTCCGCCAGCGCCTGGATGCGGAGGACGCCGAGAAAAAGGCGGCGAACGATGGCTGAGAAACAAGACGACTCCTTCGAGCTGTACGATCTGCGCATCGAGGTGACGGCACCGGACGGCGTGATCTATTGCGGCGCCAAGCCGGGCGACTATTTCGAGCTGCGCGGTGAGATGCTGCATCTGCCGCCGGGCCAGGGTTTCTCGATCTACTCGCTGGCGGCGCTGCTTCCTTTGCTGCCGGCCAAGCAGCGGCCGACCCATGCTAACGACTGGATGACCAGCGACGCCGACGTCGCCTGCCCGGATCCCAACTGCTCAACCCGTTTCCGCATCAAGCGGCTGGGCCTGCGCAAGTTCAGCCACGCCGCGACCACGGCAGTTCCGATCGCCAAGGCTTGATCCATGCAGCGGCTCTCGCTTTCGCCCGGCTATGACATCTCGCGCGTGATCCGCGGCGGGTGGCAGCTGTCCGGCAGCCACAGCGCGACCGTCAGCGACGACCCCGCCGGCGACATGATCGCCTTCGCCGATGCCGGCATCGCTACCTTCGACTGCGCCGATATCTATACCGGCGTCGAGGAGTTGATCGGCGCGTTTCGCGCGCGCTACCGCGACCAGTGCGGCCAGCGGGCGCTGGACCGCATCAGGGTCCACACCAAGTTCGTGCCCGATCTCGACATCCTGCCACGCATCAGCAAGTCCTACGTCGAGCGGGTCATCGAC
>DATEOK010000094.1:0-3698 GCA_035274225.1 Dongiaceae bacterium | reverse complement strand
AGGCGACGTCAAGGCGCAGCTGCCGGCCGACGCGCCGCTCGAGGCCGAGCGCTTCGAGGATATCCTCGCCGACGTGCAGCGCGTCATCATGCCCGGCCTGTCGCATTGGCAGCATCCCGGCTTCTTCGCCTACTTTCCCTCCAACAGCCTGTCGTCCAGCGTGCTGGGCGACTACCTGGCGACCGGCCTCGGCACCCTCGGCCTTGCCTGGCAGTCCTGCCCGGCGCTGACCGAGCTGGAAGAGGTGGTGAGCGACTGGCTGCGCCGCATGGTTGGCCTCAGCGATGCCTGGAGCGGCGTGATCCAGGACACTGCTTCCACCAACACCCTGGTTGCGCTCCTGTGCGCGCGCGAGCGAACGACGCAGCACAGCGCCAGCCGCGGCGGCCTGCAGGCAGAAGAACAAGCCCTCACGGTCTATTGCTCAGACCAGGCGCATAGCTCCGTCGACAAGGCGGCGCTGCTGGCCGGCTTCGGCCGCGATAACATCCGCCATGTCGCGCACGACGCGGCCTTCGCCATGCAGGCGGATGCGCTGCGCCGCGTGATCGAAGCCGACATCGCCGCCGGCAAGAAACCCTGTGCCATCATCGCCACCACGGGAACGACGGCAACCACCGCGCTCGATCCCATCGCGCCGATCGCCGCGATCGCACGCGAGCACGGGCTGTGGCTGCATGTCGATGCCGCGATGGCCGGGTCCGCCATGATACTGTCCGAGTGCCGGTGGATGTGGGAGGGCGTGGAGCAGGCGGACTCGCTCATCTTCAACGCGCACAAGTGGCTCGGCGTCGCGTTCGATTGCGCGCTCTACTATGTGCGCGACCCGCAGCATCTCGTCCGGGTGATGTCGACCAATCCCAGCTACCTGCGCACCGCCGCCGATGCGGAGGTCAAGAACCTGCGCGACTGGGGCATTCCCCTGGGCCGCCGCTTCCGTGCGCTGAAGCTGTGGTTCCTGCTGCGCGAGCAGGGCGTCGCCGGATTGCAGGCGCGCCTGCGCCGCGACATCGCCAACGCGCACTGGCTCGCCGATCAGGTGAAGGCAACACCGAACTGGCAGGTGCTGGCGCCGGTCCCGTTGCAGACCGTGTGCGTGCGCCACGCGCCGCCTGGTCTTGCGGGTGAAGCGCTGGACCGCCACACCCAGGCTTGGGTCGAGCGCATCAACCGCTCGGGCCAGGCCTGGCTCACGCCGGCGGTGCTCGAAGGGCGTTGGATGGCGCGCGTCTCAGTCGGCGCCGAGGCGACGGAGCAAGAGGACGTCGCCAAGCTGTGGCGCCTGATGCGGCAAGTTGCTGAGCATCCTGACGGGAACCGGACATGACGAGCTTCGCCCCGACCGACAACGGTCACGCCGACCTTTCCGACCACGATTCCTTCCTGGCCGGCGCGCCACACAACACCTTTGCGCGCCTGCGCCGCGACGACCCGCTGGCCTGGTGCGAGATGAAGGGCGGCAAGGGTTTCTGGTCGGTAACGCGGCATCACGACGTCCTGGAGCTCAATCGCAACTTCGAGCTCCTGAGCTCGGCGCAAGGCATTCGGATGGAGGATCAGACCCGCGAGGAATATCTCGCGCGCCGCACCTTCCAGGAGACCGACCCGCCGGAGCATTCGCGCACCCGCGTGCTGGTGGCCAAGGCCTTCTCCAAGCCGGTGGTTGCGCAGTTCGAGAGCCAGATCAAGGAGATCTGCGATTCCATCCTCGATGCGGCGATCGAAAGCGGCAGCTTCGACGCGGTGAAGGATGTGGCGCGGCAATTGCCGATGCGCATGCTGGGGCGGATTCTCGGCACGCCGGAGCGCGACCTCGACTGGCTGGTGGAGAAGGGCGATCAGCTGATTGCCAACGCCGATCCGGAATTCACCAAACATGTCGTCGACCGGGCCGATACCGATGCCTATCGCCTGATGCCGTTCCGCTCGCCGGCGGGCGCTGAGCTGTTCGACTACGCCAAGTCCCTGATGCGGGACAAGGAGCAGCGCGGCGACGTCAGCGGCGTTCTGCACCTGATTCTGCAGCCGGACTCGCACGGCAACGTCATCTCCGAGATCGAGTTCCGCAATTTCTTCTGCCTGCTGGTCGCGGCCGGCAACGACACCACGCGCTACTCGATCGCCGCCTCGCTCTATGCGCTTGCCAATCGGCCGGCGCTCATGGCGGAACTGAAGAACGGCGATGCGCAGCTCTGGGACACAGCAGCGGACGAGTTCATCCGCTGGGCCTCGCCCACCATGCATTTCCGCCGCACCGCGACGCGTGACTTCGATCTGCACGGCAAGCAGGTGAAAACGGGCGACAAGGTGCTGCTGTGGTTCGTGTCGGCCAACCGGGACGAGACGGCGTTCGATGACCCGTTCGAACTCGATCTCAAGCGCACGCCCAACCGGCACGTGGCGTTCGGCCAGGGCGGCCCGCACATCTGCCTCGGCATGTGGCTGGCGCGGCTGGAGGTCAAGATCCTGCTGCAGGAGCTGGTCAAGCGCATCACGCGCATCGAGCAGACGGCGCAGCACGAGTTCCTGCGCTCGAATTTCATCGGCGGCATCAAGCGCCTGCCGGTCAAGATCCATCATTGAGGAATACATCTGGGAGAGAGCGATGGCGGTGGGGGAAAGACTAAGGCTGCTGTTCTGCGATCATCTGAGCCTGGCGCGCGGCAAGTATCTGCCCGCCGGCAAGATCGGCAACGGCTCGTCGCGATTCTGTCAGGGCACGTTCGCCGTGACCTATGACAAGGAGCTGGTGCCGGCCCCTGGCGGCACCATGCTGGAAGGCCTGCCCGACATGGACGCCGTCTATGTCGAGGAGGATATCCGCGAAGGCTGGGAGCCCAACACCAAGATCGTGCTCGCCGACCTCTACGACGGCGCCGGCAAGCCGCTCGCCTTGTGCGGCCGCAGCTTGCTGAAGCGCACGGTGAAGCAGTGGCAGGAACTCGGCTACAGCCCGAAGGTGGGACTGGAGCTCGAAGCCTATGCCTTCCAGCGCGATGCCGACGGCAAGATCGTGCCGTACCAGACGCCCGGCGCTTATGTCTACGGCACCGGCCGCTTTGTCGATCCGCAGCGCTTCACCGACGCGATCTGGGAAAAGGCCAGCGAGCTTGGCTTCCGCATCGACTGCTTCACCTCGGAATATGACTCGCCGCAGTTCGAGTTCACCCTCACCTATGACGACGCGGTGAAGGCGGTCGACGACATCTTCCTGTTCCGCCTGATGGCGCGTGAGGTCGCGCTCGACAATGGCATCATCCTGACCTTCATGCCCAAGCCGATCCTCAGCCTCGGCGGCAACGGTCTGCATGTGAACTTCAGCTTCCTCGACCGGCAGGGCAAGAACGCCGTCGGTGAATCCGGCGACGTCGAGCGCATGACGTCCGTGACCCGTGGCTGCATCGCGGGCTTGATGCGTCACCACCGCGGCATGGCGGGACTGGTGGCCCCGACGGTCAACTCCTATCAGCGGCTGAAGCCGGCCAGCCTCTCCGGCTACTGGTGCAACTGGGGCGTCGACCACCGCGGCGTCACGACGCGGCTGTCGGCGGAACATAGCGCCAAGTCGCGCATCGAACATCGCATGGGTGACGCAGCAGCCAGTCCTTACACCTTGGTGGCGACCGTGCTGCAGGCGGCGAGGCTCGGGCTGACGGAGAAATACGACCTGCCGGCGCCGGAGAGCGCCGACTGCTTCA
>DATEOK010000093.1:0-32774 GCA_035274225.1 Dongiaceae bacterium | reverse complement strand
GGGAGAATATCAGGAATCGGCCGCCGGGAATTGGCTACGAAAACCCCCTCCCCCAAACTGGGGGAGGGTTGGGGTGGGGGAAGCCGCGCCCCAGTCGGCGAAAGTCATCGCTCGCTTCCCCCTCCCGACCTCCCCCAGTTTGGGGGAGGAGGAAGCTACCGCCGATGATGTAACCTTAATCCCCCGGCGCCCGCATCTGCTGGAGCGCCGAGTAGACGGCGTCCAGGTTGCCGGCCGCGCAGCCCATGCCGATGACATGGCGCTTGAACCCGCCGAAGGCCGGGTTGAGGTAGCGCTGGACGGCGATGCAGTGGGAGGGGGTGCCGCTGATGTCGGAGGTGAATTCGGCGGTGTCGTAGCCGCCCTTGTAGCCGATGCCGTTCCAGTCCTTGACCTCCACGCCGCCGAAGAAGTCGTGGGTGTTCTCCTGCAGGTTCTGATAGCGCATGTGCAGCCCGGTCGAGGTGAGCCGGATGCTGACCAGGGTCAGGAACATCGACCGCTCGTCGGAGGTGACGTTGATCACGTCCGACTGGCTTTCGCCGCTGGCGCCGTCCTTGCGGGGGTTGGCCTCGTAGCGCAGGCAGTCGACGAAATAGCCGTTACCGGAGAAGACGAAGGGCGTGCTGCCGCAATCGATTGCCCCGTCTGCCGCCGAGCCTTCCGCCGCCGTCGCCGGCCCCGCCAGGAAGCTGCAAAGCATCGCCACGGCCGCAACTGCCGACATCCCGAGTTTCATCAAGATTGTCCCTCTCTCACTAGCCGGGGTCTGCGCCCTATAACGCGCGACCGTCCGCTCCAAAAATATCCGGCCCCCGCCCGACTCTTGCCGGACTGCGGGTTGCCCCGCAAGTAGGCCGAAAGCCTCAGGAATCCCGAGTGCTGGCTTGCCTTCACTAGCAAGCCGGGCCTAATCTCGCGTTAACGCGGGCAGGAAAGTCCGCTGCGCCGGTCAGGAGCGCGGGGTAACAGGGGGATTGCATGGCGGAAAAAGCGCTGGTCGTCGAGGATCTGCACAAGCGGTTCGGCGACCTCGAGGTGCTGAAGGGCGTCTCGGTCGAGGCCAATGTCGGCGACGTGGTCGCCATGATCGGCTCGTCCGGCTCGGGCAAGTCGACGTTGCTCCGCTGCATCAACCTGCTGGAGACGCCGGATTCCGGCAAGGTCTTCGTCAGCGGCGAGCTGATCCGCATGCGCCCGACCAAGGACGCCCACGCGGTGCCGGAGGACTGGAAGCAGGTCGACCGCATCCGCTCCACCCTCGGCATGGTGTTCCAGAGCTTCAATCTGTGGTCGCACATGACCATCCTCGAGAACGTGATCGAGGCGCCCGTGCATGTGCTGAAGCTGCCGCGGAAGGATGCGGTCGAGCGCGCCGAGAAGCTGCTCGCCAAGGTCGGCATCGCCGACAAGCGCAACCACTATCCGAGCCACCTCTCCGGCGGCCAGCAGCAGCGCGCCGCCATCGCCCGCGCCCTGGCGATGGAGCCGAAGGTGATGCTGTTCGACGAGCCGACCTCCGCGCTCGACCCCGAGTTGGTCGGCGAAGTGCTGCGCGTCATGCGCCAGCTGGCCGAAGAGGGCCGCACCATGCTGGTGGTGACCCACGAGATCGGCTTCGCGAGAGAGGTGGCCAACAAGTTCATCTTCCTCCACCAGGGCCGCATCGAGGAGCAAGGCAACCCCAAGGAAGTGTTCGCCAACCCGAAGTCGGACCGCCTGAAGGGATTTCTCACTACAGCCCACCACAAATAACCTCTCTTCCCCCCTTGTGGGGGAAGGATGCGGAGCCTTGGCAAGCGGAGCGAGCTTAGGCGAAGCTGGATGGAGGGTGCCGCCGCACGGGCGTCTGTAGCACAGCGCGATCGCGCATCTCTGCATCCAGCATTATTCTCCTGCCATTGTGCCGCGGCACCCCCCATCCCAACCTTCCCCCACAAGGGGGGAAGGGGCTTATAGTGGCGCTTTGCAAAAAGCAGCGAGATTTCTGTGTCGCATTCCTCTGTCAGCAATGCCGACTACTCCATCACCAACGCGTTCGAAGACATCGACTTCGACGCCCTCCACGCCTTCCTCAGCACCAGCTATTGGTCGCGCGGCATTCCGCGCGCGACCATGGAGCGCTCGATCCGCGGCTCGCTGCCCTTCGTGCTGCGCGACGCTGGCGGCAAGCTCGCCGGCTTCGCGCGCGTGATCACCGACGGCGCGACTTTCGGCTATATCGGCGACCTGTTCGTGCTGCCGGAGCATCGCGGCAAGGGCTTGTCCAGGCGCCTGATGGAGGCCATCATGGGCCATCCTGAGTTGCAGGACTTCCGCCGCTGGATGCTGGCGACCAGCGACGCCCACGGGCTTTATGAGAAATACGGATTCCGGCCCCTCGCCGCGCCGGAAGTCATGATGGAGCGGCGCAATCCCGACGTCTATGCGCCGCGGGACTGATTGGCCATGGCTCTCATCAACTATCTCACGCTGATCCAGTTCGATGCCGGCGCCATTCGCCTGGTCGGCCAGGAATGCGCGCGGCTCAACATCGCGCGGCCGATGGTGGTGACCGACCAGGGCGTGCGCGCTGCCGGCCTGCTCGATCGCCTGACCAAGCACCTGAAGGAAGGCGTGCCGGTCTATGACGGCACGCAATCCAATCCGACCGAAGCCTCGGTGATCGAGGCGACGCAACTCTACAAGCAGCACACCTGCGACGGCGTGATCGCACTCGGCGGCGGCTCGTCGATCGATCTCGGCAAGGCGGTCGCGCTCGCCGCCACGCACGATGGCCCGCTCAAGAGCTACGCCGTGATCGAAGGCGGCGTCGGCAGGATCACCGCGGCGATGGCGCCGGTGATCGCGATTCCGACCACCGCCGGCACGGGGAGCGAAGTGGGCCGTGGCGCCGTCATCATCATGGACGACGGGCGCAAGCTCACCATGATCTCGCCGCACATGATCCCGAAGGTCGCGATCTGCGATCCCGAGCTGACCTTCGGCCTGCCGCCGCACCTGACCGCCGCCACCGGCATGGATGCGATCGCGCATTGCATCGAGACCTTCCTCTCCGCCGCGTTCAACCCGCCTGCCGAGGGCATCGCGCTCGACGGCTTGCGCCGCGCCTGGCTGCACATAGAGCGCGCCACCAAGAACGGCAGCCAGGACGGCGAAGCGCGCCTCAACATGATGAGCGCCTCGATGCAGGGCGCGCTCGCGTTCCAGAAGGGCCTCGGCTGCGTGCACTCGCTCAGCCACTCATTAGGCGGCGTGAACCCCAAGCTGCATCACGGCACGCTGAACGCGATGTTTCTGCCCAGCGTGATCCGCTTCAACGCCGAGGCCGAGAGCGTAAAGCGCGAGCGCAAGATCGAGCGCGTCGCCGAGATCATGGGCCTCGCCGGCGCGCAAGAGGTCGCGCCCGCGCTGAAGGCGATGAACGCGAAGCTCAACCTGCCCGCTGGCCTCAGGCCCATGGGCGTGACCGAAGACCTGTTCCCGAAGATCATCGAGGGCGCGCTCGCCGATCACACCCACAAGACCAACCCGCGCGAGGCCAGCGCCAATGACTACGAAGACATGCTGCGGGAGTCGCTGTAGTGGATCGCCGCGCGCTCCTCGCCCTGCTTGCGAGCGCGCCGCTGCTGCCCACGATCGCAAGGGCACAGGACGCCGCGCTCAGCGCCGCGGCGAACGAAACCGTGACGGCGTTCCTCAAGGCCCTGCGCAACGAGAAGATGGACGAGGCGATGATGTTCGTCGCCGCGCCGTTCGTCGCCGAGGACGCGCAGATCTTCGCCACCGAAGCCGAGGTGAAGGTTTATCTCACCGCGATGTGCCTGGAGCTTCCGGCAGCCGAGATGCCGAACGAAGTGCTCGCCATCCTCGACTACGACCAGAGCCGCGCCGCCACCGAATCCAACGTGCTGAAGCTGCGCGACAGCGTGCTCACCAAGGGCGACCTGCTGGTGGCGACAGGCCGCAACGGCCTGTCGCGCGGTGTCCTGCTGGTAAAGGCGAACGGTGGGAAGCCGGTGGTGGTAGGCGTGGGGTATTAGCTTGTTTGCTGCGAGGCCTGTGTCAGCCTAGCTAAGTCATTGAAGTAGAATCGTAATAAGATATTGAAAGATATGGAAAAAAGCATTATATTGTGTTTGTGATCTGAGAGCGGGCTTGACCTGTGGGTAGGATTGCACCGGGGAGGGACCTAGAGTTCCTCCCCCTTCTTTTTTGGGCCTAGAGAATCACTATTCCGAGTTGGTTCGCATGGCTTGCCCTCAGGTTGAGGACGGGGCCGAGGCGTCGAACATAATTGCGAGCGCCGCCTCGTCGCACATAAGAGCACGGATGAAAGCTCTGAAGCACAAAGTATGCGATCACATCGCATGCTTGAATGAAGTAGCTATCGTTTGAATTTCGCTCACTGGGATCTTCGATGATCCTCAGTATGGGAATGTTTCGAGCGCCGGGTCCCGCCCACTGCTGATGTGGGATGGGGTTGTAAACCGACATCCTGCGTACCAATTTTCGAAGCATGGTTCCATTGGTGGCATCTGTCAGAATCATTCCGTGATCTTGGCGATGTGCACCAGGAAAATTGCCGAATTTCAAAGTATTTTCGAATCTCTGAAATAGAGCCTGCCACGCATTACCAAACACATCGTAGTTTGCTGGCTTGCCCGCTTTGCTCACGATTACGTTCGTCACTGATACAAACTTCATAGTCGACAGCTCATCTAGCATGTTGCGCAAGATTGCCATCCGAACGTGCTTAGGCATGCCGGGAACAGGTGGGCGTCGGATATATTCCGATGCATGTATCTCTGTTCTTTGAGGAAGGCCATACGCTGCCTTAAGTGTCTTTCTGAACGCGATGAGTTGCGTGACACAAGCACGCCACTGACTTTCATGAACAACAAGACCCGACAGCGCGAAGTAGGGCGTCGGCGACCCTACGAGCCCGCTATCTCCGCTTTCGTCCGCATACATCAGGTACATACGACCGAAAGTGGCATATCATTTGCCACCAAGCAACTTGGCGCCTGGGGTCCGACCTCTGACTGATGACGACATCCAAATGCCGCCTTTTACGTAAACCCAACGCCGCGACTCGGAACGGAACCGAATCGGAACGATTCGAGATTCCGGATGAGAACGCGGTTGTGCGATTCAAAGTGAGCCAATACAATGGCTTGCGGTAGGGTTCTTAAAGTAGTTTCGATGTTTCCGCTTTGTGCCGGTTTGAGCGTCCCGAGTCGCGCCCGAGTCGCACGTTGAAGCGGCTGGCAATTTCCGGATTCGGCGGGGTATAGGGCGCGAATGACGATAGACCGACTCGAGTCGCTGATGCGGTTCCATCCGTTCACGCGCCTCAACAAACTGCTGGAAAGCGTACAAGCCGGCGGCGGGAATACGCCGCTCGCGTTGTCGGTGGGTGAACCGCAATTCACCCCGCCTCAGATGGTGCAGCGCCTGATCGCCGAGCAGTTTCCGCTGTGGGGCAAATACCCCCAGGCGCTGGGCAATGAGCCGTTCCGCAAGGCGGCCGCCGGCTGGCTCGCCCGTCGCTTCCGCCTGCCCGAGGGCATGGTCGACCCGGCCAAGCACGTGATGCCGTGTAGCGGCACGCGCGAGGCGCTGTTCCACATCGCGCTCTCCACCGTGCCCGAGGTCGGCGCCGGCGAAGAGAAGCCGGTCGTGCTGATGCCGAACCCGTTCTATCACGTCTATGCCGGTGCAGCCGCGGCGGCCGGCGCCGAGCCCTACTTCCTCAACGCGACGGAGGAGAACGGCTTCTTCCCGGACATTGCCGCCATCCCGCCCGCGATCCTCGGGCGGACCGCGCTCGCCTACATCTGCTCGCCCGCCAATCCGCAAGGCACGGTGGCGCCGCTGTCCTATCTGACCGACTGGCTGAAGCTGGCGCGGGCGCACGACTTCGTGCTGGCGAGCGACGAGTGCTATTCGGAGATCTATCGCGGCACGCCGCCGCATGGCGCGCTCGAGGCGGCCCGCGACCTCGGCGGATCGCTCGACAACCTCATCATCTTCCACTCGCTCTCCAAGCGCTCGAGCGGCGCGGGCCTGCGCTCCGGCTTCGTCGCCGGCGAGGCGCGGCTGATCCAGCGCCAGGCGCAGCTGATCAATTTCGGCGGCGTCGCGACGCCGTTCCCGATCCTCGCCGCCGCCACCGAGCTGTGGCAGGACGAGGAGCACGTGCAGGACTACCGCGCCAAATACATCGAGAACTTCAACGCCGCGCAGGACGCGCTCGAAAACATCTTCGGCGAGGTGCGCGCGGAGGGCGGTTTCTTCCTGTGGCTCGACGTCGGCGACGGCGAAGCGGCGGCCAAGGCCTTGTGGGAGAAAGCGGCGATCAAGGTGTTGCCCGGCGGCTACATGGCGCGGCCGGATGCGAACGGCTTCAATCCCGGCCAGCGTTACATCCGGGTCGCACTCGTGCTGGAACCCCCTGAAATGTCTGCCGCTTTGAAACGCATGGCCCCGGTGCTGGCGCGCGTGGTGGAACAGCACGACGGCGCACAAGCGCGCGCGAAGATGGTATGATGGGAGGAATGAATCGCGACGACACACACGCGACTCTCCTCCCCCAACTTGGGGGAGGGTTAGGGAGGGGGAAGCGAGCGAAGACTTTCTCCAACCGAGGCGCGGCTTCCCCCACCCCGACCCTCCCCCAGTTTGGGGGAGGGGTTTTCACGTCGATGGTGTAGTTGCATGGCGATGACCGGCGATCAGATCTATGGGCGACCCTCGTTCCCGCGCATGAGTGGCGGCGGGTGGGGCGAGTTCGTGCGGCGGCGCCTGGCCGAGATCGCGGGCGGCGCCTTCATCGTGATCGCCCTCGCCTACCTGCTCAGCGTGCTGACCGCGCACGAGAGCGACCCCAGCTTCAACCGCGCCATCGACGGACCGACGCTCAACCTGATGGGCCCGGTCGGGGCCTTCATCGGCGACTTCGCGCTGCAGGGCCTCGGCCTCGCGGCGATCCTGTTCGCGCTGGCGCCCGCGGCCTGGGGCTGGAAGCTGATCCGCGACCGGCGGCTGGAGCGCTGGTGGCTGAAGATCACGCTGCTGCCGTTCGCCGCGCTGCTGACCGCCGGCGCCTGCGCCGCGATTCCCAGCACCCAGACATGGCCGTGGACCGCCGGCATGGGCGGGTTCAGCGGCCGCCTCATCCTGATCGGCGCCGACGGCAAGCAGGGCTTCAAGGCCTTCCTCGATTTCATGGGCGTGCCGCCGGTGCTGGGCTACGAGCTGCTGCCGGCCACGTTCCTGATCGCGATCGCGGCCATCGTCGTCGTGTTCTTCACCCTCGGCATCAGCCTCGGCGGTTACGTCCGTGCCGGACGCCGCGTCGCCTTCGCCGGGCACAAGGCCGGCCAGGCGCTGGATCGCGGCCGCCAGCTGCTGACCCGCCGCAAAGCGGTGGAGGAAGACAACCTCGAGGACGACGACGACGAAGCCGACGCCGACGCTCCGGGCGAGCAGCGCCCCGGCCTCCTCAAGCGCCTGTTCACGCGCACGCCCAAGCCCGCCGTCGCGCCGCGCACCCGCCTCGAGCCCAGCTTCGGCGGCGGCGCGCGCGAGGAGGAGATCGACCTGCCGCCCGCGCCCTCCCTGCGGGCCGACCCGAAAAGCGGCCTGGTGCTCCAGCGCGAGAAGAAGCCGAAGGCCAAGCCCGCGAAGAAAGAGACCAAGCAGGCCAAGCTCGACTTCGAAGGCGAGTTCGAATTGCCCTCGGTCGACCTGCTGGCGCGCCCTGCCGCCAACGCCGCCGTCCAGCGCATCAACGAGGAGAGCCTGGAGAAGAACGCGCGGCTGCTCGAAACCGTGCTCGACGATTTCGGCGTCAAGGGCCAGATCGTGCGCATCCGCCCCGGCCCGGTGGTCACGCTCTACGAGCTGGAGCCCGCGCCCGGCACCAAGACCAGCCGCGTGGTCTCGCTGGCCGACGACGTCGCGCGCAGCATGAGCGCGGTCAGCGTGCGCATTGCGGTGGTACCCGGCCGCTCGGTCATCGGCATCGAGCTGCCGAACCGCGAGCGCGAGACCGTGGCGCTGCGCGAACTGCTGGAAGACGAAGGCTACAACGCGAGCCAGGCCAAGCTGGCGCTGGTGCTGGGCAAGGACATCGGCGGCCAGCCGATCGTCGTCGACCTGGCGCGCATGCCGCATCTGCTGATCGCCGGCACCACCGGCTCGGGCAAGTCGGTCGCGATCAACACCATGATCATGTCGCTGCTCTACCGGCTGACGCCCGACCAGTGCAAGTTCATCATGATCGATCCCAAGATGCTGGAGCTGTCGGTCTATGACGACATCCCGCATCTGCTGGCGCCGGTCGTCACCGAGCCGAAGAAGGCCATCGTCGCGCTGAAGTGGGTGGTGCGCGAGATGGAGAACCGCTACCGCGCCATGTCCAAGCTCGGCGTGCGCAACATCGAGGGCTACAACCAGCGCCTGGAGCAGGCTCGGAATGCCGGCGAACAACTGACGCGGCGCGTCCAGACCGGCTTCGATCCCGACACCGGCAAGCCGATCTACGAGGAAGAGCCGTTCGACCTCAACCCCCTGCCCTTCATCGTCGTCGTAGTCGACGAGATGGCCGACCTCATGCTGGTCGCGGGCAAGGACATCGAGGCGGCGATCCAGCGCCTGGCGCAGATGGCGCGTGCCGCCGGCATCCACATCATCATGGCGACGCAGCGTCCGTCGGTCGACGTCATCACCGGCACCATCAAGGCCAACTTCCCGACCCGCGTCAGCTTCCACGTCACCACCAAGATCGACAGCCGCACCATCCTCGGCGAGACCGGGGCCGAGCAGCTGCTCGGCCAGGGCGACATGCTCTACATGGCGAACGGCGGGCGCATCACCCGCATCCACGGCCCCTTCATCTCCGACCGTGAGGTCGAGAGCATCGTCAAGTTCCTGAAGAGCCAGGGCGAGCCCGCGTACCTGCAGGAAGTGACCGAGAGCGACGAGGACGGCCCGCTCGGCGAAGACGGCGCCGGCTTCGGCGGCGGCAACGGCGGCTCGGGCGACGACCTCTACGACCAGGCGGTGGCGCTGGTCGCACGCGAGCGCAAATGCTCGACCAGCTTCATCCAGCGCTACCTGCAGATCGGCTACAACCGTGCCGCCCGCATCGTCGAGCGCATGGAAAAAGAAGGCGTGGTGAGCCAGGCCAACCACGTCGGCAAACGCGAAGTGCTGGCGCCGGAGGGCCCACAGCGCGACTAGAGCGCCATCGCAATCGTCTTCGGGGGGAGACGACATGAGGGCACGAGACCAACGGGCGCACGCCCATGAATGAGGTGCTGATCGTTGCAGGGCTGCTGCTCGGCGGCCTCATCGCCAGCGAGATCGGCTTTCGAGTCGGCGCTACCTTCAAGCGCGACGACGACGCCCTGGGAAAGCAGCTGGATGTCATCCGCAGCGCTACCCTGGCGCTGGTCGCCTTCCTAGTCGCCTTCGCCTTTTCCGGCGCCGGCGGACGCTTCGTCGAGCGGCTCGACATCATCGTCCAGGAGGCGAACGCGCTGGGCACTGCCTGGCTGCGCGCGGATGTGCTGCCCGAGCCCCACCGCGGCGAACTCAGGGCCGCACTCAAGGAATACACGGCGGACCGCGTCACGCTGCTGCGCAGCCGCGACTGGGATGAGATCCACCGGCTGCTCGACAAGGTTGGCGCCCAGCAGGCCGGCATGTGGAATATCGCCGTCACCGGCGCGCACGGCGATGCGCCCCTGATGAACCTGGTGCTGCCGCCGCTCAACGACGTGTTCGACCTGCACACCTCCCACCTCGCGCTTGCCAACCGGAGCCTGCCGCGGCCGATCCTGATCGTGCTGCTGGCGACCGCTGCGCTGTCCCTGGTGCTGGTCGGCGTCGGCAACGGGAGATCGGGGCGGCGATTCCCGGTGCTCGATGCCATCTACGCGGCCGTGCTGGCCGTCGCGCTGTGGATGACCATCGACCTGGATCGCCCGCGCCAGGGCCTGATCCAGGTCAACAGCCAGCCGCTCGTCGATACGCTGGCATCGATGAAATAGCGCTCAGTTGGTCCCGGTCGCCTGCGACGTGGGCAGCCCCGCCTCGGCAAGGCCATCGACGATGGCCTGCACCACGCTCGGATCGGCATTGCGCTTGCGGAAATCCGCCGCGACGTGCTCGCCGTATTTCGCGTCGAGCGCCACGATTTGCGATACTTCCGCTTTCGCTTTTTCCCGGTCGCCAAGCCGGGCATAGGTCATCGCGCGAAAGACGTGATCGTAGAGGTTCAAAGGCATCTCGGCCGCCCGCAGTTCCGCCAGGGCCGCCCGATAGTCGCCGTGCATGTAGGCGTACAGGAAGGTTGCCCGGCGATAACCGGTCGGGGCCCTGGGATTGAGCGCGAACAGCTTGTCGGCCATCGCCTTGCTTTCTTCCCAGCGGGCGAGCAAGGCGTAGCGGATGCCGAGCTCGCCGATCAGGATGGTGTCGTTCGGGTTCAGCGCAAGACCTTGCTTCGCCGCCTCCAAGCCGCCATCGACGTCGTGATCGAACCAGCGCGCCACCGACAGCGCCAGGTAGCCATCGCTCGCCGCCGGCTCCAGACTGATCGCGGTGTTGGCCAGCTCCAATGCCCGCTGCACGGGATTGGCGGGCAGGTCGGGGGCCTTTTGACCAAACCGATAGGCATCGACGTACAGCAGCGCCAGGCAGGAATAGGCGCGGGCGTAGTGCGGATCCCTGGCGATCGCCGCGTTCATGCATCCCAGGAGATCCTGGTACATCGTGGCATCGTAGGTGCGCCAGTATTGCTGGAACCGCACCACGCATTCGTAGGATGAAAGATCCGCCGCAGGCTTGCCGGCGATTTCCGTGGCGCTCCGCTCGAACAGGGAGCCGTACGGTTGGGCCACTGCGCGCGCAACATGCTCGGCGATCTCCGTTTGCGCGGCCCGCATATCGGACGGCGTCAGAGGCGACTCGTTGCTCCATGACCAGATGTTTCGCCCCGTCTTCAGGTCCGCGAGCATGACGGACACCCGCACGCTGTCCGTGGTCGAGAACACCGAACCGGTGAGGGCGAAGTCTGCCTGGATGATAGAGTTCGTGCGCGTCTGCTTGTACGCGGCGAGATAGAAGCTCGTTTCCGGCCCGTAGACGAAGAGGTCGTTGAATCGTGTCAGGCTGGCGATGATGTCGTAGGTCATGCCGCGGCTGACAAATGTCTGGGCTGGGTTGTCGCTGATCTCTTCGAACGGATAGACGATGATCCTTGGACCGCCCGGCAAGCCGCCGCTTGCTCCGCCGACAGTTCGGATCTGCTGGATCGCGACCCAGATGCCGACTGCGACGACCAGAGCGGCCGCCACCATCGCGAGAACGCGCGTAAGCGCCATGCGGGATTTTGGCGACGATGCAGTTGGCGCCGGCAAGGTCTGTGGGCCGGTAATGACGTCCGGCGTTTGTGGCGCCGGCTCTGCCGGTTCCTCCGGTCCATCCGCAACTGCCGGGTCCATTTGCGTATCGGCATTCGTCTCGGGCTGCACCCGGCTGAACACCGCCATATAGGAACCCTTTGGCATATCGATGCGGATCGGATCGGCCTTGCCCTCGGTCAGGTAGTAATGCTCGAGCGCGCGCCTGAGCCGGCCGGCTTCGATACGCACGATCGGATCGGCAAGCGGGTCAAAGTCGTCGCCGCGATCGAATGCGGCAACGGCAATATTGTAGGCCTTGATGCGGTCGCCGCGGCCATTCAGCGTCTCCTCGACGGAATAGGACAGAAACCGCCTGTTGCGCGCCGACGCGTTGAAACCGTTGGACTCCAGGAGCTGCTGCAGAGCCCGGCGCACCTCGTGGTGCGCGGGAGGTGAACCCTCCGCCTTCCGGTCTGCGACCTGCTTCATACGGCTCCCCAACCGTTTGAGCTGGCCCTGCCCCGAATTGGCCAACTCGCACCAACAACACTGTGCAAGAACTCGGACGGGCTGAACAAGCCTCAAAACACCTCAGGCATTTGCTCCTCTTATGAGGCGATAACAACGTCGCAGCACCGATCGCCGCCATCGGCTGGCACTCTTGCCCCTCCTCAATGTCACTTTCGCTGGCTACCTGCAGTGGCGCGGCAATGCCACCATGTTTCCGGGGACACAAGAAAATCGACAACCCAGCGACGGGACGTTCCACGCGGTCATTGCCGGTGCTGCAGCACCCGATGGCCGACGGTGGACGTTTGCGTGCGCACAACCTGGAGAACCTAGATGACCATCACTCGATCCATGCAATCCCTTGCGCTCTTGGCATTCTTCGCCGCGGCCGCCGGCTGCGCGCAGGCGGCCGACACCAACCCGTTGGCCGACAAGGTCCGCACCACGCTGGACCGTTTCAAGGACGTGAACGTCGCGGTGAAGGAAGGCTATGCGCCGATCCCCTGCGCCAGCGGCGTCGAAGGCGGTGCCATGGGCATCCACTATGTCAACGGCGCCTATCTGAAGGACGACGCCGTCGACCTCAACAAGCCGGAAGCGGTGATGTACGAGCCGATGCCGGACGGCAAGCTGGCGCTGATCGCGGTCGAATACATCACGACCAAGGGCCCGGCTTCGCTCGAGAACCACCTGTTCAGCTTCACCGGCACGCCGAATCGCTACGGACTGCCCGCGTTCTACGAGCTGCATGTGTGGGCGTGGAAGGATAATCCGACCGGCACCTTCGCGGACATGAACCCGATGGTGAGCTGCGAAGCGGCGAAATCCTGAGCACGATCGCCGCAGGGCTGCGCAGTCGATTGGCGGCACACGCTCGCCAATCGACTGGCCCGCTCATGTCGTTGTCGTGCCTTCGGCCACCGGTCCGCGCCTCGGCAGCAGCCGCTGATAGAGATAGCCGATCGCGATCAGGCTGAAGCCGAGGCCGAGGAACGACGCCACGCGGTAGAGCCCGGTGAGCCCCGCCGCATCGAGCAGGAACACCTTGCACACCGTCAGCAGCACGACCGCGGCCGAGGCATAGCGGATCGCCTGCGAGCGTTGCCAGACGCCGATCCCGAGCAAGGCGAGGCCATAGCCGAGCCACACGACCGAATAGGTGTAGAGCTCGGCATCGTCGGTGAAGCCGCCGGCGAGGATCGGTCCCTGGAAGATCTGGCGCACCAGCGCGGTCAGCCAGCCAAAGCCGGCGGTCAGCGACAGCAGCGCGAATCCCGCGGCCGGCCAGGACTGGCGCTGCTTCAGGTACGGACAAGCGCCCAGCCGCAAGGCGATCGCCGCGAACATCACGCAGGGCAGCAGATAGACGATCAGCAGGCGGTTGAACACCGGCATCGAGCCGACGAAGACCCGATTGAGGAAGGGATTCTCCAGCAGCATCGGCCCGGCCACGAAGGCGATCGCGGCCAGCGTCGCATAACCCCACGCATAGGCCAGCGCGCGTTGATCGTCGCGCCGTCGCACAAGCTGGTCCGCCGACAAGGCGACGGCCAGCCACACCGCGACAGCGGCGCCGTATTTCACCAGCAGGGTTCCGGAGTCGCGGATCCCCAGCCAGTCGACGAACTGGCCGGCCTCCGTCGTCACCAGCAGGAACAGGGCGACCTGGGCGATCAGCTTCACCGCGAACGTCACCGGAGCGCCCGAGTAGCCGAAGAAGTCCTGGCCTTCCACGGTGCGCCCGAGGACGATCAGCGCGGCGGCCGTGACGCCGTATGCGAACAGCAGGCGGTTGAGGATCGGCCAGCTGCCGAGGAAGACGTCGCTCAGCAGCGGGTTGAACAACAGGAACAGCCCGACCACGCTGCCGAGGACGGCCGCCGCGGTGTAGCCGAGCGCGGACAGCGTTCGCGATGGCCGCGGATCGGCCCGGTTGCGGCGGTGCAGGAAGCTGCCGACCAGCGCCCAGACCGTGACCTGCGCCGCGGTGCGCAGCAGCGGCACGCCGCTGTCCGTGATGCCGGCATGCGGGAAGAAGTGCCAGATCTCCAGCGTCACGAACAGGAAGAAGCAGGCCTGGCCGACCGCGACGACCGCCCGCGCCGGCCAGTCGCCCGCGCGCTGCGGCGCATCCCAGCGGCGCAGCAGCTCCGCCAGGCCGAACAGCAGCGCCGCTGGCACGCCATAGACCAGCAGCAGCCGGTTCACGATCGGCCAGTCGCCGAGGGCGATCGGCGTGAGCAGCGGATTGTCGATCAGGATCGGACCGGCGACCAGCCGCACCAACGCCGCCGCGGTGAATCCCCAGGCTGCGATCTCCGTGCTGGCGCGCGGCGCCTTGGCGTTGCGCCAATGCAGCGCGATGGCGATCGCCAGCCAGATCACCGATTCGACGCCGGCCATCACGAACGTGGTGCCGCTGTCGAAGGAGGCGAAGTAGCCGAGGGTATGGCGGACCTGCTGGAACACCAGCAACAGCACACCGAGCACCGCGAGTCCGACCGTGCCCCAGACCGGCAGCAGCTTCGCGCGCTGGATCGGCGCCTGCGTTTCCAGTTCGCGCGCCACCAAGAAGAAGCCGAGCGCCGGCAAGCCATAGACGATGAGTTGCCGGTTGAAGATCGGCAAGCTGCCATCCGCCGCCGCGAACGGATTGGCGAACAGGATCGGAATGACCACGAACAGCAGCGCGCCGACCGCGATGAAGCCCCAGGCCGCCCACAGCAGGGCTTGGCGCGGGCTGCGCTGATAGGCGCGGCAGAGCACCAGCGCGACCGCGAGCCAGATGATGATCTTGATCGCGGCCGCAAGGTCGGCCGCGGCGCCCTGGGCAAAGCCCGCCGGCGCGAAGGACTGATTGACCTCCAGGGTCACCAGCATGAACAGCAGGCCGGCGGCGCCGAGCTCCAGCGCGAACACCAGGTTGTCGTCGCCATGCCGGCGCAGCAGCCACGCCGTCGCGGCGAACGAGACGCAGGGAATGCCGAGGCCGTACAGCAGCCAGTTGACGATCGGCGGTCCGTCCATCGGCACTCCGGAGAGCGCCACGCCCGCGATCACCAGAGCGGCGCCGGCGGCGACGCTCTTGCGCAGCCAGGGGATATCGAAGCGGCCCGCCATATAGGCGATCAGCGGCAGCTCGATCGCCCAGCCGATCGAGAGCCAGTCGCGGCTGATGGCGAGCGGAATCGCCGCGGCGACATAGCCAGCGGCGAACAGGCAATGCAGCGCAAAGGCTTCGCGGTAGCGCGGCTCGGCCAGGCGAGGCGCGTTGAGGTGGAAGGCGAGGCCGGCATGGAGCGCCGCCATGACCAGGGTTGCCAGGGTCCAGACGGTGAGGCCGTAGCTGCCATGCAGGTTCCAATAGACCGAGATGAAGATGAGCGCCGGCCCGGCACAGGAGACGGCGGCCCAGCGCACCGGCCGGACCGATCCCAGGACGAACCATGCGCCGCCCGCCAGCAGCGCCGCGCCATAGACCAGCGCGCTGGCGATCAACGTGCCGGTGTCGGGCACGAGGCCGGTGAGCAGCGCGCCCAGTCGCCACAGCCCGAAGGCGGCAAGGCCGAGCAGCAAGCCGATCCCCGCCGGCTCTTCCTGGCCGTCGTATTTGCGCGCGGCGGCGAGATGCGAGAGGCCGAGGACGATGGCGAAGCCCCAATCGACCATGGCGAAGCCGCCCATGGCGAGCCATAGCAGCATCAGCCCGTGGCAAACGGCTGTGACCCCGAACGCCGCCATCTGCCGCTGGTGCAGCGCGATGCCGTCGCCGCGCGCGAGCAGCGACCAGAGCGCGGTCCAATGGGTGGCGATCAGGAACAGCGGCAGCCAAATCGCGCCAACACGGGATCCGGCCGCATCCGGCCAGCTGACCAGCGTCACCAGCAGCGCCCAGACCAATCCGCCGCCGGCGCCGAGCACCGCCTGCTGCCACCAGCCGCGCCGCTGCAGCAGGAACTGGGTGCCGAGGTGGATCAGAAAAAGGTAGGCGAACAGGATGGCCGGTTTCGGCTCGCCGGTGCTCACGATGGCGGGCGTCAGGAAGCCGCCGGCAAGGCCGACCAGCGCCACGAACTGCCCCTGGCGCAGGGACAGCCAGATGGCAAAGCCGGTCAGCACCGCCAGCAGCGTGAAGGCAACGGCGGACGGCAGCAGGTCGTACAGCGCCACGCTGGCGAACAGCACCGCATAGAGATCGCCGACGCCGGCCGCCGACAAGGCCTGGCCGAGGTTGTTGGAGCGGCGGCCCATCCACTGTCCGCCAGCCAGCAAGCCGACGCCGAACAAAGCGCCGAGAACGATCCGGACCGTCGGCGACAGCAATTGCTGGTCGAGCGAATACTTCACCAGGAAGACGCCGGCCAAGGCCAGCGCGATGCCGCCCAGCCAACCGTAGATCCGCCCGCCGAGGCGGAACTCGAAATCGACCTTGCGCGGACTGAACGTGGCGGGCACCGGGGACTCCGCTGCGGCCGGCTCGAACGGTTCGGCGGCAGGACTCTCGGCAGGCTGAGGGTCATCGGCGATGCTCGCGAAGGACTCGCTCGGAATCTCCGCCGGCTTAGCCGGAGTGACTTCGATCGGCGCAGCCGGCTCGACGGGTTCCGGCGCGCGCTCCTCGGCAGTGGTGATGTCGGAAATCGGCGCGTCGGGTCTCGCCGGTTCGACTGCGGGCGTCGTCGCCGTTCGCGGCTGCGGCCCTGTCCACCACGGCGACGGTTCGTCGAAGATCGGCGCGCTTGGCTCCGGCTTCTGCCGTATCGGCGCCGATCCGAAGACCGGCCGCTGTTCCGCCCGCGGCTCCGCCTCGGACGAGTCCAGGGCACGGCGAATAGAGTCGATCTCGCGCTCCAGCCTGGCGGCCAAGCGCTCCAGATCTTCCAGTCGAGAGGATTTCCGCGCGGCGACGATCAGTGCCGCCACCGCCACCAGGAACGTTATCCAAGACATCGCGCCAGACCCCTTGCGGATGAACGGGAGAATCCTTCCCGATGCCGCACCGGGTGTCACGCCCGAAGTTGAGAGTCACCTCACTCTTGCGACCGGAAGTGAGCCGCGCTCACGTGGAAAGAGCCCGAGGACCGGGCATTTCCGGCGTTCCGTTGGAAACGACATTGTCTGTCTTGGATTGGGCTCAGCCGGCCTTCGGCAGCACGAAGCAGTGGCGCGCGAGGTCGGAGCGCAGCGTGTCCCGGCTGTAGTAGCGCGCCAGCAGGTCGCTCGCGAACAGGTCTGGATGCGCAGCGGCGAAGCGCTCCCAATCCAGCGCCTGCGCGCCAGCCAAGACGATCTTCTCCCCCTGCGCGGCGAGGTCCTCGGCCATGCGCTGATGGATCAGCGCCAGGAACGCAGCGGTGACGGTCTCGTGGTAGAGGCCGTGCTTGCCGTGATGGGCGGCGAAGCGGCGCAACGCGGTCGCCATCGCGGCCAGGCCGCCGGCATAGCCATGCCGCTGCAGGTAGGCGAAGCCCGCTTGCACATGCGCGCGGTGGTCGAATGCCGAGAGAGGCAGCGAGCAATCCCCGAGCTGCCGGATCAGGTCATCGCACGTCATCCGCGTTTCTCCTTCAGCCGGTGGCTGTCGCCGGCGCGCAAGGTAAGGCCATAGATCCGCTTCAGGTCCTCGATGTGCTTCAGCGTCGTCTTCTCGAACGGCGCCTTGCCCTCGAAGCTGTGCAGCACGATGCCCTCGACCAGGTCGCCCAGGGTCAGGTCGCTGTATTCGGCCAGCGCCTTCAGCACCTTCAGCAGGCGCTTCTCCAGCCGGATGCCGGTCTGCACCCGCTCAACCGCAATGGCCTCGGTCCTGGTCATTTGGTATATATGTACTTTGGTACCAAGTTAGTCAAGATCAACGCAAGACCTAGGTCGCAGCCGTGATGACGTGCGCCTGAACCTTGGCGATGACCTCTGCGCTGCCATGTCTGTTCGCGATTGCAGATGCGGCATGGTCGGTCGCAGCATCCAGTTTCCCAGGATCCCTGGCCTCGATCTCGTTGCGCAGAAGCGTCCCCTGGCAATAGGCGACGGCCGGCAGGCGCGGCGAGGACGCACGGCTTTGCTCGGCCCTCGTCTCGATCGACACCCACGCGAAGCCGGCGTCCGTCAGCTCCCTGCGGATCACGGCCGTATCGTGATAGCCGTGCGGCGTCCGCGCCAGGAAGCGCGGCGGATCGTTCGGAAATATCTCTGCGAGCGCGTTCGTCACATCGTTTGCAAAGACGTTCTCCTCGATGCGATCCCAGACGTTGAACAGGAAATGTCCTCCGGGCTTCAGGACGCGCTTCGCCTCGCGGTAGGCGGCGGGCCGATCGGGAAAGAACATCGCGCCGAACTGGCAACACACGAGATCGAATGCCGCGGTCTCGAACGGCAGCGCCAGGGCATCCGCCTGGCGCCATTTGATGCGTCTGTCGGGAGGTTGTCGCGACGCGGCGAAGTCGAGCATCGGCTGGTTGAGGTCAGTGACGACATAGCTCGCGCCGGGGGCCAGCCTTGGCGCCAGTGCGCGGGTGACGGCCCCGGTGCCCGCGGCGACTTCCAGGACGGCGCGTGGCGACAAGGACGCCGCCCGCTGGGCAAGATCCGCCGCGAAGGGCGCAAAGATCAGCGGCACCATGTAGCGGTCGTAGTTCTCCGGAACCGATCCCGCGAAAACCTTGTCCCCTTCCAACATTGTGCTCACCCATCCGATTGATGGCCGGAGAACAGCCTATCACGCGGTGCAAGGACCGTCATTTCGGCATAGGCGATGCGCGGCTCCGGATGTGGTCAAGGTCCGGTTTCGCGGTTAGAAGGCGGGGATGAAATCCAAGGCCCACGGCTATCTCTTCGCCCTCGCCGCCACGACGATCTTCTCGCTGCAGGACGCGGTCTCGAAGCATCTCGGCGACCATTATTCGCCGATCTTCATCACCATGATCCGCTATTGGGCGTTCGCCGCCTTCTGCATCCTGTTGGCCGCACGGAAGCGGGGCGGCCTGCGGGCGGCGGCCAGGACCACGCGGCCGGTGCTCCAGATTGCCCGCGGCGTGATGCTCGCCGTGGAGATCATGCTTGTCATCGCCGCCTTCGCCCACGCGGGCCTCGCGCATTCGACCGCTGTCCTGGCGGCCACACCAATTGTGGTCACCCTGCTCTCGATCCCGCTGCTGGGCGAGCACGTAGGCTGGCGGCGCTGGTCGGCGATCATCGCCGGCCTCGCCGGCGTGCTGCTGATCCTCAAGCCCGATACGAGCGGCTTTCTCGATCCGTGGCTGCTCCTGCCGGTTGTCTGTGCCGTGATGTATGCGATCTATCTGATCGCGACGCGTCTGGTCAGCCGCACCGACGCACCGGCGACCAGCTTCTTCTATATCGGCGTGGCCGGCGCCGTGACGGCGACCCTGGTCGGCCCGTTCTTCTGGTCCGATCTCCAGGGCTGGGACAAGGCCTGGATGGGCTTGTTGTGCATCACCGGCATGACCGGCCACTACCTGGTGATCCGGGCCTACGAGCTGCTCGATGCCTCCGCGGTGCAGCCGATCAGCTATCTCGGCCTGGTCTACGCCTCGCTGTTCGGAACGCTGCTCTACGGCGAGACGCTGACCTGGAACATCGTGGCCGGCTCGGCGGTCGTGGTCGGCGCCGGCATCTTCACCGTCTGGCGGGAATACGTGCTCCGCCATCAAGCCCCTGTCCAAGCCGTGCGATCGCGCGAGGCGGCGTAGCTCTATCGCCAGCTCCGCCGCTCAGCGTTGACGAGGGATCTGGCGCCGGTATACGCTGTATACATGCTGGCCAAGCACCGCATTTTGACGTGTGCGCTGGACGAATTACAGCGCAGCGGCGTGGAAGGGTTCAGCCTCCGCGCTGTCGGTGTGGCGGCTGGGATCACCCCCATGGCGGTCTACCGGCACTACCGCAATCGCGAGGATCTCCTGGCCGCCGCCGGCGAAGAGGCGTTCAGCGTATGGAAGGCGCGCATCGGCGCCATCAAGACCACGCATCCGCTCGACTGGCTTCGCCAGGCCAGCCTCAGCTATGCGGAATTCGCGCTCGATGAGCCGGCGTTCTTCGATGCGTGCTTCGTGCTGCGCACCAGTGTCGAGCGCCTCTACCCGGCAGACTTCATCGCCGGGAAATCTCCTGTCATCGCGATCGTGGTGAAGTGCATCGAAAAAGCGCAGGCGCAAGGCCAGCTGGCGCCCGGCGATGCACTCGAGGCCGCCATGTCGCTGTGGTCGCAATTGCACGGCCTCGCCATGCTGCACCGCTCCGGGCGCTTCGCCATGAAGCGCGAGGATTATCTTGGGCTCTGCGCGCGCTGCACAGAGCTTGTGCTTGCTGGCCTCGGTGCGCACCGATGACGTGGCGCGCCTCCGCATGGTTCGGTGCCGTGGCGGCGTTTCTCACCGGCGCGCTCTTTCTCGCCTCGCTGGACATCGGGACGTTCGGGCCGCTGGCGCTGATCGCACCGGTCGCCGTGCTCGTCTACGCGCTCTCGGCGCCGCGCTGGCAAAGCGTGGCGGCGGCGGCATTCCTCGCGCGCATCATTGGCGCACTGGGCCTCGTCTGGGCGTACTACGACGTCCTGCCCGCCAGCGCGCTGGCGCTCTGGATCCTGGGCCAGGCCGTCGGCTTCGCGCTGATCGTCCTGGCGACGCGCTGGATCGCGCGCGGCGCGCCGGGCTGGGCTGGGCTCATGTCCTTCCCGCTTCTTGCGACGGCCAGCGAATTCCTGTTCGGCCTCGTCTCGCCGCACGGCAGCTTCGGCGCGATCGGTTATGCGCTTGTGGATGTGCTGCCGCTGTTGCAGCTCGCGAGCGTCGGCGGGCTTGCCGCGCTCGCGTTCTGCGCGGGGCTGTTCGCGATGACGGGCGCCATGGCGATCGTTCAGCCCCGTGCGTGGCGCTCGCTCGCCGTCATAGGCGGCGCGCCGATCGTGCTCGCCGCCGTTTTCGGATTCTGGCGCCTGAACGAGCCGTACGAGGCGCACAAGCGTGTTGCGCTCATCGCCATCGATGCGATCAGCGGTCGCCACGCGCGCGATGCCTACATGGCGCAAATCGTGAACGCTTACACAACGGTTGTGCGTGCGCGCGCCGGCGATGCGGATTTCGTTGTGTTGCCGGAGGGACTGTTCTCGACCTCGCCCGCGACGAGCGCCGCGATCGAGACTCCGTTGCAGAACACGGCGAATGAAGTCGGCGCGCCGGTGATCGCGGGTTTCGATGAGACGCTCGCAGACGGACGGCACGTGAACTCTGCCGTGATCTTCACGCCGCGAGCCCCGACGCAGCGCTATATCAAGCGCCGCTTGATCCCGGGTCTCGATGTTGGCTACGCGACCGGCTCAAGCGCGTTCGTCGACGGCGCCAACGGCGTCGCCATCTGCAAGGATCTCGACTTCCCCGCCATGATCCGCGAATACGGCGCGCGCGGCGTCACGCTGATGCTGGCGCCGTCGTGGGATTTCGGCCGCGACGGACGGCTGCACGCACGCATGGCCGTTGTGCGCGGGGTCGAGAATGGCTTCGCGCTCGCGCGTGCCGCGACGGACGGCCGCCTCACGCTCAGCGATCGCTATGGGCGGATCGTCGCGGAAGCGGTGACGAGCAGCGACGATGCGACGGTGCTCGCTGCCGATATCGGCCTCAAGAGCGGCGGCACGCCCTACGCGCGCTACGGTGATGTCTTTGCATGGATCGCGGTCGGCGGCGCTGTCGTGCTCCTCGGTTTTCGCCTGGCTTCCCGCTCGAAAGGCTCACCCACAGAGACTGGATCAACCTGTGCGTAGGCCAATCGAGTAACGACATGGTGAGGAATCGCCAAGAAAGCCCCGCCGGCTCGCGCCAGCGGGGCCCGTTGTCGGGTTGGCTATTGCAGGTTATGCGCGGTCTTTCCTCAAGCGAATCTCATCGCCTTTGATGTCCGCAACGTCGGCCATATCAATGAAGTGGTGCTGGCCGTCACCGGAACCGCTCCTGGAGAGCTTGATCTTTTCGCCTTCTACCCGGTCCACGCTCCCGATAGAACGCCCATCCGAACCAACAACCTTCATATGTTCGCGGATTTGAGACTTATCCATTAGTGAACTCCCATAATCGAGTTGTGATCATAGGAGAACAATGCATGCCGCAGGCACGTTGCGGAGGAAGATCCGCGTTGTGCCGGGAGCAGACGTTTTCGAAACGGGTTGGATAAGGCTGCAAGCCCAATAGGGCGTTCAAGAAAGCTGGGCGATTCCCTCAAGCTCTGCCAAGACCGAAGTTCGCAACCAACGGTCCATGCTGCGGGCAAGGCCGGGGTCACCGCTCAGGAAAAGGCGGCCCCTTTCTTTCTCGCGCGCGATGCTGGATTGGCCCTCGATGATGGCCCCCAGCGAAACAACGCCGGTCTCGACGTAAAGGTCGACGTCCCGGCCGGGGTCGAGCCAGCATAGCTCCGGGAAGTCCGCGCCTGGCTCGACCACAAACCAGCAGTTGGGACACTTCGGTTGGGGATCGTCACGGAAATGAAAGCGGATGACGGCGCGTCGCCGCGGCAGTGCGGTGAGGTCGATCATTCGCCGCACGACCCACATGATGGTCGAGGCATCCGCACCTTTGAGCGCGATTTCCGCCTCGATATTGCATAGCGCCCATTCCGCCAGCGCCCGCATCGCCGGTTCAAGCTTGATAGCCTTCTCGGTACGGAAATAGTCGACGGTGGCCGCCGCCTTGTCCTCGACGCGCTCGACCAGGCCCGACGCCTCCATTTCCTTGAGCCGCCTCGACAAGATGGCGGACGAGATGTTTCCCAACCCCTTGCGAATGTCGTTGAAGCGGGTCGAGCCATTCCAGAGCTCGGTCAGGATTTGGATCGTCCAGCGCGGTTCCAGTATCTCGCAGGCGAGCGAGATCGGGCAGATCAGTCCATAAGGCCGTCGCGTCATGGCAGAGCGCTCCTGTACCGCACGGTAGTCCTTACGAAGGCCCGAGGCCAGTTCACAATCTGAAGCGGAGCGCTTCCGAAGCTGCTCTAGGCCTCCCGGCCTCCTACCGTCATGCTGATCGTCAGCCGGCCAACGACCAGCAGAGGAGCATGGGGTGCTAGTGGCCGTGCAAAGTCTGATACCGGGATAAGGGAGGAAGGATATGTCGGCCAAAATCGTGCAAATCAACTACAAGCTCAACGGACCGAGGGCCGAATACGAGAAGGAAAACCTGCCTTATGGTCGACCCATCGCGGACCTACCTGGCTTGCGCTGGAAGGTCTGGATCATAAACGAAGCTCAAAGCGAAGCCGGCGGGATCTATCTGTTCGACGGCGACGCCGCCGTGCAGGCCTTCCTGAACGGGCCGATCATTGCGGAGATGAAGGGCGATCCCACGTTGAGCATCAAGGCGTTTGACGTCATGCCGGAACTCACGGCCATCACACGTGGCCCGGTGAAGTAATCCTCGGAAGTCTGTTTTGCGCCAGATGCGGATGGTGCGCGCGTATTGGCGCCTTACGCCCGCGCGCCTGAGAACAGGAACGCCTTGACCCGCGGGCGGTCGAGCCACCAGCCGGTGAGGCGCCACAGCGACCAGATCGCGATGATCGAGATGTAGCCGTCGGCGGCATAGTGCCAGCCGAGGTGGATCGAGCCGATGAAGATGACGCCGAAGAAGCCCCAGCCCGCGATCGCTGCCTTGCGTCCGTAGCATTGCGCCATGCGCGCGATCATCCAGCTCGAGGCGACATGCATGCTGGGCGCCGCCGAGATGCCGCGGCCGAAGCCGAAGTCGCCTGCCTGGTAGAAGTCCCACAGCATGTCCTGCACGGTGAGCGCGATGAGGTTGATCTCCTTGCCGAAGATCACCGTGCCCTGCACGGTCTCGTGCAAGTACGCCATCTGCGCCGCATAGGGATCGGGCGTGCCGACCACCAGCGCGTAGTAGCAAGGTCCGGCGGAGCTGAGCAGGGTCGCGGCGATGCCGCCGAGCAACGTCCAGGCCAGCACGGAGACGATCAGGAACTGCGCGCGCAGGCGGCGGTCGCGGGTCGAGGTGATTTGCAGCAGGATCGCGAAATACATCACGAACAGCCACATCGCGTAGAGGAAGTCGATCGTCCAGGTGACGACCGGATAGCCGAGGATCGGCTGCAGCAGAGTCCAGGGGTCGTGGCCGAAATGGATCATCCGGTCGAGATTGTGGAGGAACGGATCGAGCGAGAACGGATGGATCGCCGGGATCAGTGCCTTCACCAGCGAGAAGGCGCGCGCCAGCACCGGCCAGATGGCGAGGATCGGCAGCGCCAGCAGGATGCGCTCTCTGGCGAAGAACTCGATGCCGACCAGGCGCCAGGCTTCGCGGGTCTGGATCGAGATCTTGCGCACCAGCGAGAGGTGCACGATGTAGAGGATGAAGGCGACGGCGAGCATCGCGACGCAGATCGCGATGTAGCCGTCATAGCTGAAGCCGATGCGGTCGAAAGAGCGGTGCGGCGTGCCGACCCAGGCCGACAGCGAATCCGCGCCGATCAGGTAGAGCGCGATCAGGACATAGCTCGGGCTGTTCTCTTTCAGCGAGGCGACGATGCTGGCGCGCCAGCCGGAGCGCGCCGGCGGCAGAGATGCCGAGAGGTCGAGCGAGGTCGGCATCTAGCGCGCCTCGTCCGCGTCGGCCGGCCACAGGAAGGCCTGCACCGCCGGGCGGTCCAGCAGCCAGCCCACCAGGCGCCACAGCGTCCAGGCCAGCGCCACCGCCATATAGCCGTCGATCGCGTAATGCCAGCCGAGATGGATCGAGCCGATGAAGATGAAGCCGAGGAACGCGCAGCCAGCGATGCGCGCCGCCTTGCCCATGTCCCAGGCCAGGCGCGCGATGATCCAGGTCGAGGCGATGTGCATGCTGGGCGCCGCCGAGATGCCGCGCACCATGCCGAAATCGTTGGTCGAATAGCTCTGCCACAGCATGTCCTGCAGCACCGTGGTGGTGAACGGCAGGCGGATGGTTTCCGCCACGCTGGCGGCGACGCCGCGCAGATAGGTGACCTGATCGGCGAACGGATCGATGCCGCCGGGATAGGCGAGGCCGAAGTAGCAGGGGCCGACCGAGCTCATCATGGTCGCGATCAGGCTGCCGATCACCGCCCAGGCGAGACCCATGCTCAGCAGGAACTGCAGGCGGCGCTTGCGATTGCCGCTGGCCCCCGCCTGCAGCACCAGGACCGCCTGCAGGATCAGGAACCACAGCGTATAGCCGAAGCCGATCAGATAGGTGACCGGCGCGTAGCCCAGCAGCGGCTGCAGATAGCGCCAGGGATCGAGGCCGAAATGGATCGTGCGGTCCCACTCCGCCAGCATGGGGTCGAGATAGAACGGATGCACCAGCGGGATGACCGACTTCAAATAGGTGAAGCCGCTGGCCGTGATCGGCCACAGCGCCAGCACCGGCAGCGCCAGCATGAGGCGGTCGCGGCGCAGGAAGTCGTGGCGGATGCGCTGCCACGCCACCGCGGGGAAGTTCTTCACCTTGCGGACGCGCGAATTGTAGAGATACCAGAGCGCGAACGCCGCGAAGAGGGAGACCCCCGCCACCGCGAAGAACCCGACATAGGACATCAGGATGTCGTGGTAGGGCGCGACCGGGATGTCGACCTTGCCGTAGACGACGATCGGCGCCAGGCCATAGAGCAGGACGAACAGGATCAGCGGGCTGTTCTCGCGCAGCGAGGCGCGCAGGCCGTCCAGGCCGCGGGCGCCGGGTGCTGAGGGAGAGACAGCCGACAGCGACATGGTGGTGCGGGTTTTCCTGGGATGCTTGACTGGGGCGAGTATCGGAGAAGGCGGTTAAGCATTCCTGAAGAACCGCCCCGAAGATGGTCCTTGGCGCCTTCAAAACGACATTATTTCAAATGCTTAATAGGCTAACCGGCGGTGGCGGGATCGTGATGCCGCGGGCCGTGGCAATGGGCCGCGCAACCTCTTATATGTCTCGCCGTTACAGGAGCGGACCCGAACTGACCCGACTGGATCGCATGAAAAGCTTCAAGCAGCCTTCCCCCTCGCTTCACCTTGGTCGCCGCGGCCTGTTGCAGGCTGGAGCCGGCCTCCTTGGCGCCGCCGCCTTCGGGCTGGCCATGCCGCGCATCCTGCGCGCCGAAACCGCCCAGGCCGCGCAGCTGACCGACGGCGACAAGGCCGACATCGCGCGGGTCGAGGGCTACCTCAACGGCATCAGCTCCATGAAGGCGAGCTTCCAGCAATTCACCGACAGCGAGGGCTTGGCCTTCGGGCGGATCTATCTGCGCCGGCCGGGTCGCCTTCGGGTCGAATACGATCCGCCGTCCGAGATCCTGCTGATCGCCGACGGCACCCTGCTGTCGTACTACGATGCCGAGCTCAATCACATCGAACAGGTGCCGCTGAAGCTGTCGCCGATGTGGTTCCTGCTGCGCGACGACGTGGAGCTGGGCGGCGACGTCACGGTCACGGCCTTCAAGAAATCCGCCAACTCGATCCTGATCGGCATGGTGCAGTCGGACGAGCCGGACGCCGGCTCGGTCTCGCTCGAGCTCGGCGACCAGCCGCTGGAGCTGCGGCAGTGGACCATCACCGACCCCGCCGGCACGGAAGTGCGCGTCGGCCTCTACAACGCCGAGTTCGGCGTGCAGCTCGAGCCCGCCTTGTTCGCGACCCCGCGCAAGAAGGAGCGCAACCGCTAGCCCGACTTGGCCGGCCGCACGCCGGCATCTGTGGCGGTCGGGGCGCCGATCAGCGCGATCATCGCCAGCTCCTCCTTGCCCTCGACGCCGAGCGGCATCAGCAGCGCCCGCTGGGTCGGCGTGACGGTGCCGAACCAGCGGTCCCAGAAACTGAAGATCGTGCCGTAGGTCGAATCGGTGTCGGCGCGCACCCGGTGGTGATGCACCCAGTGCCGCGAGGGCGTGATGATGAGACGCGCCAGCGCCCGCTCGACCGCCGCGGGAATCCGCCAGTTGGCGTGGTGGAACACCGTCGCCACGATCAGCACGATCTCGAACAGCACGACCGAGGTCAGCGGGATGGCGAACGCCATGACGACCAGCGCCCGCGCCCCCGCCGCCAGCGCCACCTCGCCGAAATGGAAGCGCAGCGCGGTGGTGGCGTCGAGATGCCGGTCGCGGTGATGCACTTCGTGGAAGCGCCACAGGAACCGCCACTCGTGGTTGGCGCGGTGCCACCAATAGATCCAGAAATCCAGCAGCACGAGGTCGAGCGGCAGCCAGGCCCAGTCCGGGACCGCCGCCGACCGGCTCCACGGCGCATGGAACGCCGCCCAGATGGTGACCGGCAGGACGAACAGCGCCGACAAGGCCGCGTTGAGGACGAAGAAGCCGAGGTTGCGCCCCCAACGCTTGAACCAGGCCGCGCCATAGCCGGCGAGATGGATCGGCGGCGGGGCCGCCGGCCGCCATTGCTCGACCGCCAGGGCGAGCAGGATCCACCCGGCCACGATCGCGCCCTTGGCCGCCAGCAGGCCTTGCAACAGGGATCCCTCTGCCATGGGCTTGGAATATAGCGACAATTCAAGCGCCGGTAATCTCGGCACCCGATACCTGATATGCGCCGGCTGCGTTTGTCGCTGGGCGGGGGCCGCCTTAGATTCGATCCGACTTCCTTAATGACCCTGCCGGGATCAGTTTTATAGACCCTGCGGGTCTGGGGCCGGAGCCAAGATGAAGCTGTCCAACGACGCGCCGATCATCGCCGTGCCGATGTGCGTGAAGCCGATCGACGGCCAGAACTATCACACCGTCGGCGAGAAATACCTGACCGGGCTGATCGACGGCGCCGGCGCCTATCCGCTGTCCTTCCCGGCCTTGGGGCCCGTCCTCGATCCGGCCGCGCTGCTGGACCAGGTGGATGCCGTCCTCTTTACCGGCAGCCCGTCGAATGTCGCGGTACACCACTATGCCGGCGCGCCGGACCGGGCGGAGTCGCCGCAGGATCCCGGGCGCGACGCCGTCACCCTGCCGCTGATCCGCGCCGCGATCGAGCGCCAGGTGCCGATCTTCTGCATCTGCCGCGGCTTCCAGGAGCTCAACGTCGCGCTCGGCGGCACGCTCGACACCCAGGTCCATCTCGCCGACGGACGCTTCGACCACCGCGCGCCGGACGCGCCCTATGACGAGATGTATGGGCCGCGCCACAAGGTCACGTTCCAGGCCGGCGGCAAGTTCGCGCGCATCCTCGGCAAGACCGAGACCCAGGTGAACTCGCTGCACTGGCAGGGCATCGCCCGCCCGGCGGATCGGATCATCGTGGAAGGCCGCGCCGACGATGGGGTCATCGAGGCGGTGAGCCTCAAGGAGCACGCCGGATTCGCCCTCGGCGCGCAGTGGCATCCCGAATTCCGAGTCACCGAGAACGCCGATTCCATGGCGCTTTTCAAGGCGTTCGGCGCGGCTGCTCGCGCGCGCCGTCAACAGCGTCTCGGGTCACCGGCCGGGCGCCCGCCGAGCCATGCGTCCGGGGCCGGTGCTGCCGCGTAGAAATGGCAAGGCTCCGCCCGCGAAAAAGGATGTACGACTAACGCAATAGGGCTCGAGATTTGCTTTCTGCCGGGTTTTCAAGACATCGCGATTTTGTGAGTGGAATCTTGCAGGGCGGTGTTGAAACTTTGGAAAGCATTGCCACATAAACTAACAGAGCAGATAGCCGTAGCCGCAATGGCTGCGGTTTTCCCAGGAAGCGGTCTCCCCCACCGCCCCTGGGCTCCGACAACGGAGAAAGAACGCCCGGTCCTCCCCTGGCCGGGCGTTCGCTTTTCAGCGGCCCTCTTCGAGCAAGAGCTCTTCCACCTTATCCGACCGGCGGCTATACACGGACTGGTCTATATGGCCGCAATTCGAGCGGCGGCGCGCGCCGGTCAGTCGGCGAGATGGGGTGCGATAATCAATGGCCTTGCATGATCGCTCGAGGGTGCTCGTCACCGGTGGGGCTGGATTTCTAGGAAGTTATCTGTGCGAACGGCTGGTCGAGGATGGCCATCACGTCATCTGCGTCGACAACTTCTACACCGGCCGCCGGGAGAACATCTTCCACTTGGCCAACCGTCAGAATTTCGAGATTCTCCGGCACGACATCACCTTTCCGCTCTATGTCGAGGTGGACCAGATCTACAACCTCGCCTGCCCGGCTTCGCCGGTGCATTACCAGTATGATCCGGTGCAGACGACCAAGACGTGCGTGCACGGGGCGATCAACATGCTTGGCCTCGCCAAGAGGTGCCGGGCCAGCATCCTGCAGGCTTCGACCAGCGAGGTGTACGGCAATCCCCATATCCATCCGCAGACCGAGGATTATTGGGGTCACGTCAACCCGATCGGGCCGCGCGCCTGCTACGACGAGGCGAAACGCTGCGCGGAGACGCTGTTCTTCGATTATCACCGGCAGCATCGCACGCGCATCAAGGTGGCTCGGATCTTCAATACTTATGGCCCCCGCATGCTGCACAATGACGGCCGGGTGGTGTCGAACTTCGTCGTCCAGGCGCTGCGCGAAGAGCCGATCACGATCTATGGCGACGGCAGCCAGACCCGCTCGTTCTGCTATGTCGACGACCTGATCGACGGCCTGATCCGGCTGATGAACAGCCCCGACGAGGTCACCGGCCCCATCAACCTCGGCAACCCGGCCGAGGTGACGGTGCGCGAGCTGGCCGAGGAGATCATCGCGATGTGCGGCTCCAGTTCGACCCTCGCCTATCATCCGCTGCCGCAGGACGATCCGATCCAGCGCCAGCCGGATATCGGCGCTGCACGACGGCATTTGGGCTGGGAGCCGAAGGTGGCGCGATCGGTCGGGCTGGCGAAGACCATTGACTATTTCCGCTCATCCCGCTTCGGTACCTAGAGCCTCCCCTAGTCCCAGAACACAGTGGGTATTTCATGCTTCGTGAAGAGCAGTTCTTTGACACCGAGAGAGAGATATTTTCAGTCCTGCGAGCGAAGGGATTCTCGCCGAAGCTCATCATTGACATAGGTGCGTCTGATGGATCCTGGACCTCGCATTGTCGCAAGATCTTTCCAGACCCGCAGTATCGACTGTATGAGCCCCTCTATTCTCACCTCGATCACTACAGGAATGGCATCGACGGGCTGATTGCCGGCAGCGATCGAATTTCGGTGCGGCCTGTCGCTCTCGCCGAGAAAGCGCAGAAGGCAGATTTTTTTATTACCCCACACTCAGTGGGAAGCTCGCTGCTTCCTTTGTCGGAAGCAAAAAAAATCGTCGTCGATGTTGCGACGCTCGACGAGGACGTCGCGCACATCACCTCTCCCATCGACATCCTGAAGATGGATACCCAAGGCGCCGAACTTCGCATCCTGAGAGGCGCCAAGTCCGTACTTTCTCGTTGCCGCATTGTAGTCGTTGAGACCTGGGTCTATCGAGGTTATGGGCCACCGACACCTCTCGCGCATGAGATCGTTGACGAGTTGGCGGGCCACGACTTTCGAGCGTTCGGAGCCGGAGGAGCTTATTTCAATCCCGGCAATGTGCTCTACGCAATCGACCTGTATTTTGGCAAACCTGAGATTCTGACGCTGCTTGGGTCACATCCTTTCCAGGGCACTCGATAGCGCACGTACCGGACCCGATTTGACATGGCAAGTTCCTCGCCCTTGTTCTGCCACGTTCATATTCCCAAGACAGGTGGGACCAGCCTGAATGCATTGCTCGCCGAGTGGTTCCCCCTGGAATTCGAGGTGATTCACCATCCAGATCCGAACTTTGTTCTTACCGTCGATGAACTTGAAGCGCATCTGGTGCGTAATCCGGGACTCAGATGCATATCCACCCACAATCTCAGGGCCTATCCCCCACGGATCGGCGACCGCCGTGTCCACTACTTTACTATCTTGCGAGAACCGCTGGATCGGACGATCTCGGTCATCACGTTCTTGAAGAAGACCTACTCGGAGCTTTCCGAAGAGCACCGGATGACGTTGCCGCGGGACTTCTGCGATATGCCAGAGCTGGATATCATAAGAATGTGGACGACTGATCTCTCTGTTGAGAGGCAACGGCCGGGACTTTTGGGCAATCCTGTCACTGCTCTACTCCTTGGCGACATATCCGCCTGGAATCTCCCAGAGAATCGCCATGCACGCGAGGGGATGGTTGCATCCAAATGCATCAGCATCCTCAGCCAGTTTCTGTACGTGGGCGACTTTGGGTGTTACGAGCAGAGCGTCAGGGAGTTGGCGCGCCGAGTTCGCTCGCTCAACGGCTCGTTGTGCAATGTCACTCAAGTTCCAAAGCAGCGGGTATCGCGAGATGCACGCGGAGGCCTCATATGGCTGAACGAAGGGCGCTCAGCCATCGACGCTTTTATGGCGGGGATGGCGATTGACGGCATGGTATATCGTCATTTCGCCCGAATGAACGGTCGCCTAGCCCAACAGGGCTGATCTACGGCAACGCGCCATCCGCGGTTCACGCTTTCGCCCGCTCCAACTGGCCAGCTACCACTTCCTCGATGATCTCTTCGATCCCGAACGCCAGGCGCCACTCGGGGTAATGTCGCTGGAACTTGGAGATATCGCTGATCCACCAGATGTGATCGCCGATCCGGTTGGTGTCCGAATAGGTCCAGGACAGCGCGCGTCCGGAAACCTTCTGCACCAGGTCGATCGCTTCGAGCATGGAGCAGTTGGCATGACGGCCGCCGCCGATGTTGTAGACCTCTCCCGAACGCGGCTTGCGATAGAAATGCAGGAACGCCTCGACGAGGTCTGCCGCGTGGATGTTGTCCCGCACCTGCTTGCCTTTGTAGCCATACACAGTGTAGGGCCGCCCGCTCACCGCACAGCGAGCGAGGTAAGCGAGAAAGCCGTGCATCTCCGCGCCGGAGTGGCCTGGACCGGTCAAGCAGCCGCCGCGGAAGCACGCCGTTCTCATGCCGAAATAGCGGCCGTACTCCTGAACCAGGATGTCAGCCGAAACCTTGGACGCGCCGAACAGGCTATGCAGCGTTCCATCGACGCTCATGCTTTCGTCGATCCCGCGCGCATGATAGGCGTGGCTGTCGGCGATCTCCCATCTCTTATCGAGCTCCACCAGGGGCAGCCGGTTGGGCGTGTCGCCGTAGACCTTGTTGGTGCTGGTGAAGATGAACACGGCGTCGGGACAATGCTGGCGCGTGATCTCGAGGAGATTCAGCGTGCCGGTCGCGTTGATCCCGAAATCCGTCAGCGGCTCCTTTGCCGCCCAGTCATGAGAAGGCTGGGCCGCTGTATGCATGACGGCCGAAATGTTCTTGCCATATCGGGCAAACACCCCCGTCAGCTCATCCAGGTTGCGGATGTCGATGGATTCGTGGCGATAGCCGCGGACGGTGGTCTCCAGTTGCGAGCGGCTCCAGGCCGTGCTGGCGTCGCGGCCAAAGAAATACGCTCGCATGTCGTTGTCGATGCCGACGATCTCCAGCCCTTCGGTTGCGAACCGCCGCACGCACTCGGCGCCGATCAATCCGGCGGCTCCCGTCACTATGGCGATGCTCATAAGGTTACTCCCAGATAATGCATGTCTAATGTGTCGCGGCCTTCGCGCCGATGCCGCGGTCATCGAAGATATCGCGATAGAAATCCACGACGTGGCGCGCCGCCCGTTCCCATGTCAGTTGGGCCTCGAAGAACTGCCGCCCACCTTTCCCGATATGGGCCGCCAACGCCCGATCGTTCTTGAGCATCAGGACGCGACCGACAATGTCGCCGGCGTGCCCCGTCTCCAGCAGAAGGCAGTTCTCGCCATGCACCATGTGCAAGCCGATGTTGGAATGCGGCAGCACCACAGGCCGTCCCATGGCAAGGAACTCGGGAATCTTCGATGGAAAGCGATAGTCGTTGAAC
>DATEOK010000092.1:0-3434 GCA_035274225.1 Dongiaceae bacterium | reverse complement strand
TCTCCTTGTCGAAGCGCGCCGGCTCGCCGCGCGTCTTCTTCAGGAGATCGTCGATGACGGTGATGTTCTTGACCCAATCGCCGAAGGCCGCGTTGTCGGCGAGCGTGTCCATGATCTCGCGGTGGCCGTAGAAGCGGCCTTCGCCGAGATCGACCGCGATCATCTGGCCGGGACCGAGGCGGCCCTTGCGGCTGATGCGGTCCTCCGCCAGCTTCACCATGCCGGTCTCGGAGCCGGCCACCAGCAAGCCGTCATTGGTGATCGAATAGCGCAGCGGGCGCAGGCCGTTCCGGTCTGTGAACGCGACGACCCAGTTGCCGGCAAAGCCGCAGATCGCCGCCGGGCCGTCCCACGGCTCCATCACCGAGTTGCAATAGGAGAACAGGTCCTTGTGCTTCTGCGGCATGGCAGCCCGGCCGTCCCACACGTCGGGCACAAGCAGGCACTTCACCATCGGCAGTGGCCGCTCTTCCGTGGTCATGATCTCGAACACATTGTCGAGCGCCGCGGAATCCGAGCCGCCCGGCTGGATCACCGGCTTCAGCTCCGCGATGCGCTCGCCATAGACCGGCGAATACATCCGCGTCTCGTGCGCCTTCATCCAGTTGATGTTGCCCTTCAGCGTGTTGATCTCGCCGTTGTGCGCGATCACGCGGAACGGCTGCGCCAGGTTCCAGGTCGGGAAGGTGTTGGTCGAATAGCGCTGGTGATAGACCGCGAAGTTCGAAATGAAGCGCTCGTCCAGCAGGTCGGGATAGAAGGCTGTCAGCTGCTCCGCCAGGAACATGCCCTTGTAGATGACCGATCGGCAGGAAAGGGAGCAGATGTAGAGCTCGCCGATGCCTTCCTCGGCTGCCGCGCGCTCGATGCGGCGGCGGATGACGTAGAGGTCGGTCTCGAAGATCTCCTCGCTCACGCCCTTCGAGTTGGCGATCATGATCTGCTCGATCTCGGGGCGCGTCGCATTCGCCTTCTCGCCGATGACGCCGATATTCACCGGCACCTGGCGCCAGCCATAGATCGTGTAGCCGTAGTTCAGGATCTCGCGCTCGACAATGACGCGGCAGACCTCCTGCTTGCCGAGGTCGGTGCGCGGCAGGAAGATCTGGCCGATGCCGAGCTTGCCGGGGCTGAGCGCCTGGCCGACCTTGCGCACATAGTCTTCGAAGAAGGCGTGCGGGATCTGCACATGGATGCCGGCGCCGTCGCCGGTCTTGCCGTCGGCGTCGACAGCGCCGCGGTGCCACACCGACTTCAGCGCCTCGATGCCCATCAGCACGATCTCACGCCGCGACTCGCCATCGATCGCCGCGATCACGCCGACGCCGCAGGCATCGTGCTCGTCGGCCGGATCGTAGAGGCCGGTATCCTTCAGGTGACGCGCCTGCTGCTGGTAGGTCTCTTTCCAGTTTGTCATGGGAAGGCCTCCTACTCCGCCGCCAGCTTGGCGCGCGCTTGCGTGATGTAGCTGTCGATCGCCGCCGCCGCGTCGCGGCCGTCGCGGATCGCCCAGACCACCAGCGAGGCGCCGCGCACGATGTCGCCGGCGGCGAACACGCCGGGCACGTTGGTCATCAGGCTGCGCCAGTCGATCTTCAGCGTGCCCCAGTTGGTGAGCGCGAGATCCTTGCTGCCGCTCATTGCGCTCACATCTTCCGGATCGAAGCCGAGCGCCTTGATCGCGAGGTCGGCTTCGATGGTGAAGCTCGAGCCTTCGATCACGCGCGGCGTCTGGCGGCCGGTCGCATCGGGCAGGCCGAGATGGATGCGCTGGCAGCGCACGCCGGTGACGCGGTTATCGGCATTGCCGAGGAACGCTTCGGGCTGCGCCTGCCAGACGAACTGCACGCCTTCTTCCTCGGCATGCGCTACCTCGCGCTGCGAGCCCGGCATGTTGGCACGGTCGCGGCGATAGACGCAGTGCACGGAGATCGCGCCCTGGCGCACGGCGGTGCGCACGCAGTCCATCGCGGTGTCGCCGCCGCCGATGACGACGATGCGCTTGCCCTTGGCGTCGAACGCGCCTGACTCGAACTCCGGCACCTGGTCGCCGAGGCCCTTGCGGTTGCTGGCGGTGAGATAGGAGAGGGCCGGCACGATGTTGTCGAGGCCGCTGCCCGGCCCCGCCATTTCGCGCGCCTTGTAGACGCCGATCGCCAGCAGCACGGCGTCGTGCTTGCGCTGCAGCTCGGCGAGCGTGACGTCGCGGCCGAGCTCGCAGTTCAGCTTGAACTGGATGCCGCCTTGGGTCAGCTGCTCGGCGCGGCGCAGCACGATCGGCTTCTCCAGCTTGAAGCCGGGAATGCCGTAGATCATCAGGCCGCCGACCCGGTCGTAGCGGTCATAGACCGTCACCTGATAGCCCTTGCGGCGCAGGAACTCGGCGGCGGCCAGGCCCGCCGGCCCGGCGCCGACGATGCCGATCGATTCACTGCGCTCGCGCGCCGGCTTGATCGGCTTCACCCAGCCCATCTCGAACGCGGTGTCGGTGATGTAGCGCTCGACCGCGCCGATGGTGACTGTCCCGTGGCCGGATTGCTCGATCACGCAATTGCCTTCGCACAGCCGGTCCTGCGGACAGATGCGCCCGCAGATCTCGGGGAAAGTATTGGTGGCGGAGGCGATCTCGTACGCCTCTTCCAGCCGCCCCTCGGCGGTCAGCTTCAGCCAGTCGGGGATGTTGTTGTTGAGCGGGCAATGGACCTGGCAAAACGGCACGCCGCATTGCGAGCAGCGGCTGGCCTGGGCGGATGCTGCCGCCGGGCGGAACCGCTCATAGATCTCCTGGAAGTCCTCGCGCCGCAGGCCAGCCTCACGCTTGTCCGGCATGGCTTTGACGAGATTGACGAATTTCAACAGATGCTCGGCCATCCCGCGCCCGTCCCAGTCCCATATTAATGGCGAAGGTCTCAGATTGAGCAGCAGATTAGGTCAAAAGATGCGACCAATCCAGGAGAATCTATCCGTTAAGGCAATAATATTGACATATTATGATCGACTGGAGTGCCGGTTCGCGGTGGGGATCGCATCGCAACGCGTCTAAGATTTCGAATTAGTTCCATTTTGCGACTATATGTTGCGTTTTTCCAGCGAATCCAACGTGCTATAAGCTCCCACCAACACTGCCCGGCCAATTCGGGGGTTCAGCCGAGTGCCGAATATCGACATCCTGGTCCTGGCCATTCTCCAGGGCGCGACCGAATTTCTGCCAGTCGGATCAAGCGGACACCTCATCATGGTGCCGCAACTTTATTGCTGGGGCCCGCATGCGCCGGCCCTGGAGCTGGCAGCGTTGCTGGGTGCCCTGGTCGCGGTCATGGTGTGCTTCGCCGGCGACCTCCTCGGCATGGCGCAAGGCTTCCTGAAGGTGGCGCGGGGCAAGCGCGATGGCCGCGTGCGGCTGATCGGCCTGCTGCTGGTGGCGGCGATTCCCT
>DATEOK010000091.1:0-6159 GCA_035274225.1 Dongiaceae bacterium | reverse complement strand
GCGCACCTTCAGCGTCAGCGTCTTGGCGTCGTCGCTGGCTTCCCAGGCCTCCAGCAGCCAGGGCTCGAAGGTGAAGTCGCGGTTCCAGCGCACCAGGTATTCGTTGCACTGGCGCGCGATGTTCGACATCTCGACGCCGTCGAAGGTGCGCGGATCGCGGAACGCCTTGATGTTCATGGCAACGCGCAGGGTGCCGCCCTTCACAGGCGTTTCGGCGGCTTGGGCCTTGCGGGCGGTGACGCCGCCCAGGGCCAAAGCGCCGGTGGCGCTGACGCCGAGCGCCGCCATGGTGGCGAAGAACTCGCGGCGGCTGGTACGGCCCTTCTTGAAGTCCTGCGCGACGGCCTCGGCCATCGGATGCAGGGACCGATCGGTGAGCATCATCTTGGTCATGTCTACCTCCTTGTCTGGACGATCTGGCCCGTTGGTCGGACCTATTGGTGTTTGGTGGATCAGTCGGGCCACGCTCCTCGGCCCAGTGCCGCAACCGCCGCGACGATGCGGTCGAACCCTTGCGCCGCCCGCCGCGACATGCGGCGGGCGCGCAGATAGCTGTGAACGAGTCCCAGCTCCTCGTGCCAAGCGGCATGCCCGCCGGCGGTAAGAATGCGATCTCGATAGGCCTCGCCGTCGGACGACAGCGGGTCGCACTGCGCGGTGAAGACGATGGTCGCCGGCAACCCGGAGAAATCGCGATCGGCCAGCGGTGCGACCCGCGCATCCTCGACGTAGGCGCCGGTACCGAACCGGACGTCGCGATAGAACAGCACGTCGCGCGTGCTCAGCATCGGGGCGTCGGCATGCGTGACGTAGGAGCTGCGGTTCATGTCGCCGCCGAGGCTGGGATAGATCAGGACCTGCCCCACCGCGGGTCGTGCATGTCCGCGCGTGGCATGCGCCACCGCGGCGGCAAGATTGCCGCCGGCGCTCTCGCCACACAGCACGATCGGCAGGTCGTTCGCCGCCGCGGCCCAGGTGAAGGTCGCGAGGGCATCGACGAAGGCCGCAGGATGCAGATGCTCCGGCGCCAGGCGGTAGTCCACCGACACGACGTCATAGCCCGTTCCGGCGCAGAGCTCGGCGCAGATGTCGTCGTGGCTGTCGAGCCCGCCGAGGATGAAGCCGCCGCCATGGTAGTAGACGATCGTCGCAGACGGCGTTGTCTGCGCCCGGAGGTATCGGCGCGCCGGCAGCGAGCGGTCGCCAATATCCATCGTCAGATCCTGCGTCCCGACATTTGCCGGGCGGCCGGCATGGAATGCGCGGCACATCGCATCGTAGATTTCCCGCTGGCGCTCGATCGGCAAGCCGATGGTTTCCGGCGGGAAACATTCATCGGTGCGGCGGATGAAGGCCCACACTTCGCTGTCGATCAGGCGCTCGTAGTCTTCGCGCCGCATCGGTCTTTCACCCGACCGTGAAAGCGCGCGCGCCATCACAGCGCCTCGTAGAGTTTTTCGGCATCGGCATAGCTGAACAGCAGCGGCGCCGGCCGCTCCGCCACCCAGACGTCGGCGGCGTTGCCCGCCATCAGGCGGCAGGCTGCCGCCGTGCCCGTCACCGCGCCACCGCTCAGCCGGTTCGCGAGGTTGATGATCCCGGTCTGGTGCATGGCCTTGGTGCCGCTGCCGCAAGCGTCCTTGACCAGCAGAACGCGGATGCCGTGGGCGATCGCGTCGCGCACCGTGGCGGCGACGCAGGCCTCGGTCCACACACCAGCGACGACCAGCCACTCGATGCGCGCCTTGCGCAGCAGCGGCTCCAGGTCGCCCTCACAGAAGGCGCTGGCATCGTTCTTGTAGATGACCGGCTCGCCGGGCCGCGGCGCCACCTCGGCGCAGATCGCGGTCAGCGGCGACTGCTTGTTGCTGAAGGCCGGGCCACCGTCGGCGGAGCGGTGCTCCAGCGCACGCGGCGGCACCTTGTCGAAGTCGCGCTTGTAGGCGGCGTAGAACACTTTGACCGCGCGGCTGCGCGCGGTGTCGAGCAGCTGCCGCGCGTTCGCCAGGATGCCGTCGATGCCCTCCACCCTGTATTCAGGCACGTGCTTCTGCTCTTCCTGCAGGTCCACTAGCAGGAGGGCGGTGCGCTCGGGATCGAGGGTCAGCGTCTGCCGCATTCAGACCTGCGCCTCCAGCAGCTCGTCCTCGAACGGAAAGCGGGAGATCGGCTCGGTGCCGGTCTCGGTCACCAGCACCTCCTCCTCCAGCTTCACGCCCTCGCGGCCGTGCTTCTCGCCGATGTAGCTTTCGACGCTGACCACCATCCCGGGTTGCAGCACGCCCTCGCGGCCATAGGTGGCGAAATCCATCGCGTGGGCGATGAACGGCGTCTCGCCATGCATGCCGACACCATGCATCACCGAGGTGTAGCGCTGTTCGACGAACTTGGCGGGAATCTTCCAGGCCCGGTCCGCGATCTCGCGGAAGGTGAGGCCCGGCCTGATGATGCCGATATTGTGCTGCACCTGGTCGTACGACATGCGGTACAGCATCTTCTGATACGGCGTCGGCCTGCCTGGGCCGCAGCGGAAGGTGCGCGAGAAGTCGGAGTAGTAGCCGTAGCAGCCGATCATGTCGGTATCGAGCGCCACCAGCTCGCCGGGACGTACGCGCCGGCCGCTGGTTTCGTTGAACCAGGGGTTGGTGCGCTGGCCGGAAGTGAGCAGCCGCGTCTCGATGAACTCACCACCCTGGCGGATCACCTCGTGATACATGACGGCGAACAGCTCGTTCTCGGTGATGCCCGGCTTGATCGCGCTGCGCACCGCGGCGACCGCAGATTCGGCGCCGGTCATGCTGATCTGCAGGCACTGGATCTCTTCCGGCGTCTTGACCGCGCGCACGGCCAGGATCTCGCCCTGGCAGTCCTCCACCCTGATGCCGCGCTTCTCCAGCGCCAGGGCCTGGATGTGGCTGCAGCGGTCCATGCCGACCTTGGTCGAGCCGCCACCATGGGCACGCATCAGCTCGGCGATCTCGTCGGCGAACGGGCCGGCGGTCTCGTTGTCGCGACCGGAAACCGAGGACCAGACCAGCTTGCTGGGCCGCACCTCGTCCACGGTGTCGACGACAGTGCTGACGTGATAGCTCTGCGGATAGTCGAACAGGACGATCGGGCCGCTGACCGGCACGAAGAAATAGCGCGTCGAGTTGCGCAGGAAATAGCCGAACATGTTGCGCGTGCCGGTGGCGTAGCGCTGGTTGTTCGGGTCCAGCAGCACCACGCCGCCATAGCCGGCCCGCGCCATCCAGGCGCGCAGCCTGGCGAGACGGCCGTCGCGCAGCTTCTTGGTGTCGACCGCCGGCGGCTCGGTGTCCGACAGCCACATGCCATTCGAGGTGTCGACGATCTGCGGATGCCGCATGGGGCCGCTGAGGTCGGACTCCTGCGCCGGATCGGAGGCGATGATCTTCATGATGTCTCCCAGGTCGGGAAAAATCATGCGGCAGGATTGCCGCGGCTCGATTTGCTGTTTTGAGCGATTTATGTGCTGGATGAGCGAGGCGGAATTTCAGCGCCTGAGTTCGCCGGGCGTCTTGCGGTAGGTGCGTCGGAAAGCCCGCACGAAGGCCGGGAAATCGGTGTAGCCGCACGCCAGCCCGACCTCGTGGATCGGCAGGCTGGAATGGATCAACAGGTCGCTGGCGCGCTCCATGCGCATCTGCCGGAAATAGTCCCCAGGGCTGACCCTGAGATCGGCGCGAAAGGCGCGGTCGAGCTTCCACACCGACACGCCCAGCTTGCGCGCGATCTGCGCCACCGTCTCGCCGCGCTCCATGCGTTCTTCCATCCGCGCGGCGGCTGCCAGCACCAGGTCGTTGCGGATGCCGGTGCGCACGCGCAGCTGCAGCTTCTCGCGGTCGGCGTTGGCGCGGATGCGGTCATGCACGAACCACTCGGCGACGCCGCGCGCCATCTCTTCGCCGTGATGGCGCTGGATGATGTCGAGCATCATGTCGAAGGCGCCGACGCCGCCGGCCGAGGTGAAGCGCGTGCGGTCGATGACATAGACGCTGCGCTTGAGGTCGATCTGGGGAAAGGCCTCGACGAAAGCCGGCTGGCTGCGCCAGTGCAGGGTGCAGGCGTAGTCGTCCAGCAGCCCCGCGCGCGCCAAGTAGAAGGCACCGTCCGCGACGCTGCCCAAGTGCGCGCCGCGGCGCAGGTTGGCACGGATCCACTTGATCGGCGCCTGCGCGGTCAGCTGGTCGGCATCGCCGCCGGAGCAGACGACGATGTAGTCGGCCGCCGGCCGCTCGTTCAGCCGGAAATCGGGGGTGAAGGTGATGCCGTTGGACGCCGTGATCGGCTTGTCGGTGGCCGAGACCGTGATCCAGGAATACTGCGGCTCCGCCCCCAGCGCATTGGCGGCGCGCAACGGCTCTACCACGGAACTGAAGGCCATCATCGGAAAGCCGGGAAACAGCAGCATCGCGAAGCCGCGCGTTGCCTTGCCCGCTTGCCGGTCCGTGGCCCGATGACGCTCCATGCCGCCACCATAACGCTATCGGCCGCCGCTCGTGAAGCGAGCGCGCTATTTCCGCGGCGCGAGGCCAGCCTTGCTGAACGCCGCCGCCAGCGCGTTGTCGGGTGTCTTGGCTGGGCCGGCCTTCGGCTTGTCGGTCATATGCTGCCGGTCGCGCTGCGAAAGCGGACGGTCGGCAGACTTGCCGGCGGGTGCCGGCCGACCACCGGCTTCGTCACGCAGGCGCATGGTGAGGGCGATGCGCTTGCGCTTGAGGTCGACCTCCAGCACCTTGACCTTCACGATGTCGCCGGGCTTCACGACTTCGCGCGGGTCCTTGACGAAGCGGTCAGCCAAAGCGGAGACGTGCACCAACCCGTCCTGGTGGACGCCGATATCGACGAAGGCGCCGAAATTGGCGACATTGGTCACTACGCCCTCCAGCAGCATGCCGGGGCTGAGGTCCTTCATCTCCTCGACGCCCTCCTTGAAGCTCGCGGTCTTGAACTCCGGCCGGGGATCGCGACCCGGTTTCTCCAGCTCCTTCAGGATGTCGGTCACGGTCGGCGCGCCGAACTGCGCGTCAGCGAACTGCTCGGGCTTCAGGCTACGCAGCACGCCCGCATCGCCGATCACCGCGCGGATCTCGGACTTCAGATGCGCCAGGATGCGGCGCACCACCGGATAGCTTTCCGGATGCACGGCGGAGGAATCGAGCGGATCGGCGCCATCCCGGATGCGCAGGAAGCCGGCGCACTGCTCGAACGCCTTGGGACCGAGGCGCGACACCTTCAACAGGTCCTGGCGCGAGTGGAACGGACCGTTCTGGTCACGATGCGTGACGATGTTCTGCGCCAGCCCCTCGTTGAGGCCCGAGACCCGCGCCAGCAGCTTGGCCGACGCCAGGTTGACGTCGACGCCCACGGCGTTGACGCAATCCTCCACCACCGCGTCGAGCGTCTCGGACAGCTGGGCCTGGTTGACGTCGTGCTGGTACTGGCCGACGCCGATCGACTTGGGATCGATCTTGACCAGTTCGGCCAGCGGGTCCTGCAGGCGCCGCGCGATCGAGACCGCGCCGCGCAGCGACACGTCGAGCGACGGCAGTTCCCTGGATGCATATTCCGAGGCCGAATAGACCGACGCGCCGGCCTCGGACACCACAATCTTGGTCAGCTTCAATTGCGGATGCAGTTTGATCAGCTCGGCCGCGAGCCGGTCGGTCTCGCGCGAGGCCGTGCCATTGCCGATGGCGACCAGCTCGGTCTGGTGGCGCGCCGCGAGCGCAGCCACAACCGCAATGGATTCGTCCCAGCGCCGCTGCGGCTCGTGCGGATAGATCGTCGCCGTCTCCAGCACCTTGCCGGTGGCGGCGAGCACGGCGACCTTCACGCCGGTGCGCAGCCCCGGATCGAGGCCGATGGTGGCGCGACCGCCGCCGGGCGCGGCCATCAGGATATCCTTGAGGTTGGCGGCGAACACGCGCACCGCCTCGGTCTCCGCCTGCTGGCGCAACCGCGTCATCAGCTCGACCTCGATATGCAGGCGCAGCTTCACGCGCCAGGTCCAGCGCACGACTTCCTGCAGCCAGGCATCGCCCGGCCGGTTGCGATCGACGATGCCGAAGCGCGCGGCGATCTGCCGCTCGCACGGGCCGAGCTCCTTGCCCTTCGGCTCGTCGTCCAGCACCAGGG
>DATEOK010000090.1:0-23261 GCA_035274225.1 Dongiaceae bacterium | reverse complement strand
ACGATCGAGACGCCGTTGATGCCCGGATTCTCCGGATGCACCACCGTCAGCTGCTCGCGTGCCGCCAGGCGCACCTTCTCGCCCAGCACCGCCAGCTCGCGCGCCTCTCCCGGCACGATCTCGTAACCCAGCTTGGTGGCGTCGACGATGGCGTAGAACATGCCGCCATAGGCGACATCGAGGCCGACGGAGCCGATCCCGGTGATCTCGATGGTCGCATCCAGCTTATCGACGAAGCAGGGCACGTTGCCGAACTCGACAGAGAGGCACTTGCCGTCACGGCAGCGGGCGATCGCCTTGACCGGCCCGGCGGGCGTGTCCACCGTCACTTCGGTGGTCGGTTCGCGCATCGGCACGATCCCGGTTTCCAGCGCCACGGTGATGGTGCAGATGATGTTGGAGCCCGACATCGGCACATATTCGGTCGGCTCCATGATGATGACGCCGAAATCGCAATCGGGCCGCGTCGCCGGCACGATGAAATTGAGATGCCGCGCCACCGACCCGCGCGGCTCGCACATCAGCAGCTTGCGGACGTCGTCGTGGTTGCGCTCCATGGTGCGCATCTTCTCGTACATCGTGGCGCCGGCCGGCGGCAGCACGCCGCCGGTGATGACATCGCCGACCTCGCCCTCGGCATGGCAGCCGACGACCGAAATGGAACGGATGGACTGCATTTCAGATCACCTTCCCCGGATTGAGTATGCCCTTCGGATCGAGCGCCGCCTTGATCCGACGCATCACGTCGATCTCCGCCGCCGAGCGGCTGTGGCCGAGATAGTCGCGCTTCAGGGTGCCGATGCCGTGTTCGGCCGAGATGCTGCCGCCGATCCGCCGCACCTCGCCGTAGACGATCTCGTCCATCTCGTGCGCCACCGCATCCATCGTGCCGCCGGCCCAGCCGGACAGGTGGATATTACCGTCGCCGATGTGGCCGTAGACATAGAACTGCCCCTCCGGCCAGCGCGCGAGCAAGGCCGCCTTCAGCCGATCCGCCAATGCCCCCAGTTGCGTGGTCGGCGCGCTCACGTCGAAATTGATGACATAGGGCATGAGATCGAGCGGCTCGCCCTCGCGGATTTTCCAAAAGCTGCGCGCCTCGCGCTCCGACTGGGCAATCAGGGCGTCCAGCACTTCGCCATCCTCGATGGCCGCGCCCAGGCATTCTTCCAGCCGTTCGCGGTCGCGCTCCGGCTCGGTGCCCTGGAACTCGGTCAAGGCGTAGAAGGGTTGATCGTCCGCCATCGGCTTGACGCCGATCGCCGGATGATTGGTGACGTAGCGGTAGAACTCCGGCCACATCGCCTCGAACGCGCTGATCTCGCCCAGCGCCTCCTGCAGCCGGCGCAGCAATCGGACCGCTGCTTCAAAGCCGGTGGTCGCGACCAGCGCCGTGGTCTTGCCGCGTGGCCGCGTATGCAGCCGCAGCACCGCGCGCGTCACGATGCCGAGCGTTCCTTCCGAGCCGATGAACAGCTGGTTGAGATCATAGCCCGCATTGTTCTTCATCACCTTGGTAAGGGCGGTGAGCACCGTACCGTCCGCCAGCACGGTTTCGAGCCCCAGCACTTGCGCGCGCGCCATGCCGTAGCGGATCACGTGATTGCCGCCGGCGTTGGTCGCGATATTGCCGCCGATCTGGCACGAGCCGCGCGAGCCGATGTCGAGCGCGAGATAAAGGCCCGCGTCCACTGCAGCCTTCTGCGCCATCTCCAGCGGCGTGCCGGCGAGCACGGTCATAGTCGCGCTGTCGCGGTCGATCTCGTCGACGCCCTTCAACCGTTCCAGCGACAGTACCACCTGGTTCGCTTGCGGCGTTGCACCGCCAGCGAGTCCGGTCAAGCCGCCTTGCGGCACGACGGCGATCCCCGCCGCGTGACAGGCGCGCAGCGCCGCCGATACCTCCGCCACAGAGCGTGGACGCAGCACCGCCAGCGGCCGCTGCCGATTGACGTTCGACCAGTCGCAGGCGTGTTTTTCCAGCACATCGGGCTCGGTTGACACAATATCGCCCAAGGCGTTAAGCGCCGGATTCAGGAGTTCAGAAGACATTATGCGTGGAGTCCTAGCAGGTTGCGCGTATCCTACTCTGGCGCCTGGCATGCGGTCGAGGTCGACACAAATCGTCGCGCCATTTGTTTATTGCGCAGCGGATTGGCGACAAGGGAGTTACGGCAATGACCGTCTTCTCGAAAACACTTATGTGCGTTCTTGCGGGTGCACTGATCGCGGGCTGCAGCAGCGGACCGTACCGTTCCGGCAAGGGCAACGACCATCTGGTGATGTATCGCCCGGCCAACGTTGAGCCGGCCAAGCAGGCCAGGGTGGTGGAGACCCGCGAGGTCGTCCCGGCCCAGCGCGAAGTCGTTTACGTCCAGCAGCCGCAGGTGATCTATCAGCCCGCGCCGCAGGTCATCTACCAGCCGGCGCCGACCTATCGCGTCGTGACCTCCCGGCCGGGGTACACCACTGTCACCACGCGCCCGGCTCCGGCCCCGGCGTATGTGCCAGTGACGCGCTACTACTACGACTAGGAGGCAATCATGAAACTGCTTCCCATCATGACGCTCGTGATCGCCGGTGCGGCGCTCGCGGCATGTGGAACCAACCGTGACAACCGGTATAACGAAACGGCCTATGCCGATCACAATGGTCCGGAACGGACGTACGACCACGAGGTCGTGTATCGGTCATACGGCTATGACGACCCCGACGTCGTCTATGTCCAGCCGGCCTACCGGGTGGTACCGGCCCCGCGCGAACGTGTGATCTACTACTACGACTGACGCCTCTCGAGCGGCGGGAAGCGCAATCCACTTCCCGCCGTTTCCAATCGACTCAGAAAACGCGATCGACCGGCAGGCCCAATGCGATGCTGCCGGCAAAGGTCGCTTGCGGCCCGTCCTGCATCGGGTGGAAGCGCGCGCCCTGGATGTCGCGGAAGCGCCGCTCCAGCCCCGCGGCGCGGTAGAAGCCGGCGCCACCCGCCGTCTCCATCGCCAGCTCGACCGCCGCGATCGCGTGCTTGGCGACCAGGTGCCGCCCGATCATGATCTCGTTGGTAGTCTCCGGCCCAGGCTTGTTGCCGCGGACGGCGGCCAGCATGGCGGCCTGCGCCAGCTGCGCACCGCGCAGCTCCGTCTCCATCCGTCCTGCCAGCTGCGTGACATGCGGATCCGGCCGCCGCTTGCGCGCCAGTTCCAGCGCGATGTCACGCGCGCTTTCCGCGACGCCGAGATAGACCGAGTAGATCAGCGGGAACGCGATCATCGAGATCGTATGGAACAACGGGTGCCACTCGCCGGCCTTCCGCTTCAGCGCGACCGCGGCATCCGGCACCACGTGTCCGTCGATCATGACGTCATGCGAACCTGTCGAGCGCATGCCGAGTGTCTTCCAGACCGGAATGATGCGTACGTTCGGCGAGTTCATCGGGATGCCGAAATGTAAGACCTGCATCCCTTCGTCCGGGCTCTCGTACATGGCCGTCGTCATCAGCAGGTTGCCGGCCGGCGCGCCGGACGAGAACACCTTGCGCGCCGTGATCTTGTAGCCGCCGTCGACCTTCTCGGCCTTGCCGGAGCCGGCGATCCAATCCGACCCGCCGCTCGACAGGATGATGATGCGCTCGGTCGCGATCCGCTTCAGCAGCGGTTCGACCGGCGCCTTCTGATGCACCCAGCGCCAAGCCGGGATCGCTACCTGGTGGGTGTGCATGGAAAATGCGAGGGCGGTGGAGCTGCAATGATGCGCCAGCTCGCGCAGCATCGCCGCCAGCTCATCGACGCTGTGGCCGCCGCCGCCCAGCTCCTTGGGCACGCCAGCCTCCACCATGCCGGCCGCCTTCAATGCTTCGTAGTGCTCAGCGACGAAGGTATCGCTCTCGTCCATCTCCGCCGCGTGCGTGGCAAACCCCTGTCCGAGGCGCCGGGCGATGGCGACCAGGTCGCCGTTCGCCGCTACCGTTTTCAATTCCACCGCAGCCATGTTGGTACTCCCTCAATTCAAGATGATGTCGCCCACTGGAGGCATCATCGCGCCGACTTCGCTCCCGATCCAGTTCAGGAACTGTAGCGCGCCGAACGGGGGCGATCATGCCATCCTATAACACATTGAAATAATGATGGAAATTGGCGAACCCAATCCCCGAAGCGGTTGCTGCGGGGAAGGGCGGTCCAGAATCTGTAGTAGCCGCCAGGCGCCTTCCGCCGTAGCATCTTAGGGTCCGCGCGCGAGGGGAGGCACACATGCAAGACGTCGAGGGTTACGGCCAATTTTGTCCCGTCGCGATGGCATCCGAGGTCATCTGCGCACGCTGGACTCCACTCATCCTGCGGGAGCTGCTGTGCGGCAGCACGCGCTTCAACGATCTGCGCCGCGGCGTGCCGCGGATGTCGCCGACCTTGCTCTCCAAGCGGCTCAAGGACCTAGAGCAGGCCGGCGTGGTCGAGACCAGGCCGACCGGCCAGTCCGGGATCGTCGAATATCACCTGACCCAGGCCGGACAGGAGCTGCGGCCCATCGTGATGTCGCTCGGCATCTGGGGCCAGCGCTGGGTGGAGACGCAGCTGTCGCTGAAGAACCTCGATCCCTCGCTGCTGATGTGGGACATGCGGCGCAGCCTGGACTTGACGCCGATGCCGCCGCGCCGCTGCACCATCCAGTTCCACTATCCGGAGCTGTCGGACATTCGCCGGAACTACTGGCTGGTGATCGACGGCCGCGTGGTCGACCTTTGCCTCACCGATCCCGGCTATGAGGTCGACCTGTTCGTCGAATGCTCGCTGCGTACCATGACCGCGATCTGGATGGGCCTGACCAGCGTGCAGGCCGAACTCGACGCCGGCCGCATCGAACTGTCCGGCGACAAGATGCTTGCGCGCTCGATCCAGCAGTGGCTGGGCCTCAGCCCGTTCGCCAAGGAGAAGAACCGCCGGGCCGCCTAGCTCCGACGGCCCGCAACCACGCCTCCCTGCCGGTGTTAGGGATGCGATGGACGCCATCGAGCCATTCATCGTTTGCAACTACCTGCTGTTCTTCCTGCTGCCGGTCTGGGTGGTCATCGGCGCGCTGGACTGGTGGTGCCACCGCCGCGCGGGGATCGAACACTTCGGCCCGTACGAGCCCTTGCTCCACCTCGTCCTGATCTCGCTGGCCGGCTTCCCGATCCTGCTTGGCCTGTTCCTGGAGATCAACGCGCCGATCCTGGTGGTGATGATCCTCTGCCTCGTGGCGCACGAGGCGGTCGGCTACCTCGACGTCCGCTGGGCGACTCATCATCGCGGCATCCCGCCGTTCGAGCAGCGCCTGCACGACTATCTTGCCGCTGTGCCGTTTGCGGCCTTGAGCCTTGTTGTCGTCCTACATTGGCAAGAACTGGTGCTGCTCGCCGGACAACCGATCGAAGCCTTGACTCAGTCGATCCGGCTCCGCACACCGCCACTGCCGGTCGGCGTCGTCGCCGGCATCCTCGTTCTCGTGTTCATCGGCAACGTGGTTCCCTTTCTCGAGGAGTTCGCCCGCGCGCTCCGTCATCGGGCGCGGGCAGCGAGCTAGCGTGCCCGGAACCAAGTGAAGGGAGACTTGTTCGCTCAGGGCCAGTTTTCTTCGACGATAGGGAGCGCCAAATGCCGACCACCGCCAAGCACTCAACCACCCACCGCCGCACCGCCGCCCGCAAGAGCACCCGCGCAGGCAAGGACGACGCGATTAAGCTGCTCAAGGCCGACCACAAGGAAGTATCCGAGATGGTCGAGAAATACGAGAACGGCCGCTTGTCAAAAGACAGGAAGGTCGCGACCGCCAGGCAGATCTGCATGGCCTTGACCGTGCACGCGCAGATCGAGGAAGAGATCTTCTATCCAGCCGCGCGCGAAGCGGTCAGCAGCGGCGAAGACCTGCTGGATGAAGCCGAAGTCGAGCACGGCTCGATCAAGGAGCTGGTGGCCGCAATCGAAAACGCCTCACCGGACGACGACGAGCTGTTCGACGCGCGGGTCAAGGTGCTCGGCGAATACGTCAAGCATCACGTGAAGGAAGAAGAAAACGAGCTATTCCCAAAGATCCGCAAGAGCAATATGGATCTCGAGGAAATCGGCGCACAGCTTTCCGCACGCAAGGAAGAGTTGATGCGTGCGATGAAGGGTGACGCCTGATCCATTCTCTCCGCCGGGCGTCCATTGGGCGTCCGGCGGCTTATCGCTGGTTCCGCACCATCCATGGCCAGACATGCCAAAGCCCCAGGCAAATGACAGCCGTGACAGCCGCCGCCGCGACTGCTGACACGGGTGATTCCAGCACCTTCGCGACGATCACATAGCAATCTCCCGCCATCCCCAACGCCAGGAATACGGTGGCGGCGAGGAGGTAGCGGCTGGCGATCGGCAGGAACTCTTCCGAATCCTCGCCGCCGAACACGATGCGGTGGTGGGCCGCCGGCGCGATCAGCAGCACGGCCGACAACGCGATGACCGCCAATGCCGCCAAGTGCACAAGCACCGAGCTTTCCGGCAATTTGCCGAAAGACTCCGACAGGGTGACGATCAGCTGGAAGCCGAGCAGCGCCTGCACGCCGGGTAGCACCACCCTGGCCTCGGTCAGCACATAATCGATGCGGTCCTCGAGCCGGCTTTCCTCGCCATTGCCGGACGTCAGCGGGCGCGTGCGCCTGGTCAGGTGCATGAGCTCAATCCCGTACCAGAACACGAAAGCGGTGAGGCAGAAGCCGATGCCGAGCAGCGGGCCGGCGACCCCTCCCAGCACGCGGTCCCCAACCAGGTAGAGATCGAGGCCGATCGCCAGGCCCAGCAACAGCAGCGAAATGTCGATCAGCCAGGTAATGCCGTGCTGCAGCTGGCCCTCCGCGCCATGCCTGGTGACGATGCGGTGATAGGCGCTGGGCGTGATGAGCAACGCGATCGCGCCGATCAACAGGCCAAACGCGAGCACACTCGCCAATTGCGAGCTTTCCGGCAGCGCATCGAACATCTTCTGGAACGGTGCCTGCAGCTGGAAGCCGAACAGGATCTGCACGCCGAGGATCGACATGCGGTTCTCGTCGAGCGCGATCTTGGTCTTCTTTCGTGGCGTCATACGTGACCACCAGGCTTCTCCGGACCAATCAAGATGCAGAGCGCTCGAATGCGCGCTGCGCCTTGCGGATCGCAGCGAGAGCTGCCCGAGGATCGCGCCAGCCCAGGAACTTGAGGCGCTTGCCGGTGCCGGCGGTCGCTGCAGTGAAGAATTTCGCCCCCTGGTGTAGCAGGGAGGCGGGGAGGTCGCGCACGTCGCGCGTGTCGCCTGGGCTGGCCGTGATCTGGTGCGGCACCAGCGCATCGAGCGGATCGCCGTCCGGCGCCTCGGTCGACGGGACGAACCCCCAGTCATAGGGATAGGACAGGCCCAGCGTCAGGGCGCGCGAGGGCATGAATACGCCAAGCTCCGGCTCGTACTTGAATTTCGCCTGCACATGCCGCGGTGTTTCCACCACGACATGAACATCGCTCTGGGAAGCGAATGCCGGTAGCGACAGCAGGTTGGTCATCTCTCCGGAATCTATTTCTTGCGCTTCGCGGCGGCCTTCTTGCCACCTTTGCGCGCGGCAGACTTCGTTGTCTTCTTGCCGCGGCCCGAGCCGCTCTTCTTGCCGCCGCCGCTTTCCTTGTTGGTGGTGGCCCAGGCCCGCTGCTTCGCCACCTTGGCGGAGACGCCGCGCTTCTTATAACTTTTGGCAATTTTCTCGGCTTTGCGCTTTTGCTTGCCCGTGTAGGACTTCTTGCTACCGCGCGCCATCGCTGCTTGCCTCCTCGCTGCTCCTTGAAGAACAGTGCATGACAAGCGCCGTTGCGCCGAAGGATAGCCGCAACAAAAGCGTGCAGACCGCCGGAACTTTTGTGAGGATGATGAATTGCGCAGTACTGGCCACTGATGTGGCGTGGCCTGGCGAAGTCGACCCCCTCACATCGCCTTGCCACGGCGGCGGCACGGATCGAGCCCGTCCCCCCGAGCGCGCTCCTTCGCCGCCGCCCGCTTATGCATCCGGCGACAATCGGGCAGCTCAACGCGAAATGTGTCAAATGACTTTGGACGCTCGCGTCGCTCTAACGCTTGCTTTGCCGCGCTTCGATGCCGTCGGCCCGGTGGATCGCTTTTCGAATGATTTGCAGCTCGGCTTCGAACTCCGCTTTCCGCCCTGCCCAGGTCTCAGCAGCCAGATTGTGGCCGCGCTTGGCCGCCTGATTCTGCAGCTTTTCGGCCAGCGCCGCGCGTTCTTCGAGCGCTCTCAGCGCACTGCCAAGCGCCCGGTTGAGGCTGTCGTCCAATGCCAGGTCCATGGTGTCCGATGTATAAGCATGTCCGACGTGGCAACGATAGCGAACGATGTCGCCCTCGTCGATTTCCCACATCACGCCATGACAGTCGGGACAGGCCAAGACCGAGCGGCGGCCGATGCGATCCATTTCGTCCATGCGCGTGTCCCCGCTTCTTGCAACTTCGACCTCGTATCTGAGACCCGCCGGCGGACGTGCCGGCTCGGCGGCTTTCTGGTGGACGAGCCTGAGGAGCAGAGCCGGCATGTCCGCCAAAGGCACGATGTGCTGTGGATTTGACTTGCTCAGGGCGTTGAGCGGCATTTCAGGGAAAGCGGCGTCCCGCGGATCCTGCACGACGGTCGCTCCGGCGCATTGGTTGATCGGGCTGGTGAAGGAAGGGAGAAGTACGATCTAAGAGCCCGTCACACACATACTCTATGCCAACATGAGCCAACTCGGAAGGTTCCTGGCCCACCGACGCTGGCGATCCAGCGCCGTCAGCTCGGGCAGACGTAAGCTGCGGAGAGGAATGGTCGGAGTGAGAGGATTCGAACCTCCGGCCCCTGCGTCCCGAACACAGTGCTCTACCAGGCTGAGCTACACTCCGACACATGAGAACGGGGCACGTGGCCCCGGTCGGGAACTTCTGGGCGAGCGGTATATACAGAGGCCGCCAGCCTGAAGCAAGCCGCGTTTGCCAGGGCCGGTTCTCTTCAGAAAAACTATATGATTTCAGTGGCTTCCGGGCGGAGAACCGCAGCGCCGGCAAGGCCCGGCACGACACCGCGAAAGGGCTTGTTCGCGAAAGCTTAACCTGGATGATTCCTGGCCGTCACGGTTCGCGGCCAGCATCGCCGCCCTCGCCCGAACCCACAAGGAGAGTCGCGATGAAGCGCACCCCGCCGATTGAGACCCGCCGCCAGATCCTCAAATACGCCGGTGCCGCTGCCCTGATGGTGCCGGTTGGCCTTGCATCGCCGCGCATTTCACGGGCGGCGAGCCGGCCGGTGGCGACGCACGGTCTGCAGTCGGGCGACATCGGCGCCAACCACGGCGTGATCTGGGCGCGCACCGACCGGCCGGCGCGCGCGGTGTTCGAGGTTGCTACCAACGAAGGCTTCCGCGATGCCCGCACGCTGCCCTATGCCGACGTGGTGCCGGAGAACGACTACATCGCGAAGCTGCTGGCCGAGGACCTGCCGGCCGGGCAGGACATCTTCTATCGCGTGACCTTCTCCGACCTGACCGACATCAACGCGGTGTCGGAGCCGGTGAGCGGCCGCTTCCGCACCGCGCCCACCGACTTGCGCGATGTCTCCTTCACCTGGTCCGGCGACACCGCGGGGCAGGGCTGGGGCATCGACGAGAGCCGCGGCGGCATGAAGGCCTATGCCACGATGCTCAACCACCGGCCCGATTTCTTCATCCATTGCGGCGACACCGTGTATGCCGACGGTGCGCTGAAGGCAGAGGTCGACCTGCCCGACGGCAGCAAATGGAAGAACCTGCTGACCGATGAGAAGGCCAAGGTCGCGGAGACCCTGGCCGAATATCGCGGCCAGTACAAATACAACCTGCTGGACAAGAACGTCCTCGCCTTCAATGCCCAGGTGCCGATGCTGGCGCAGTGGGATGACCACGAGGTCACCAACAACTGGTCTGATTCCAAGCAGTTCGACGAGCGCTACACCGAGAAGAACGTGCGCCTGCTGGCGGCGCGCGCGGCCCGCGCGTTCCACGAGTTCATGCCGATCGCGCCGATTGCCGCCGAGCAGAACCGCGTCTATCGCAAGGTCGCGTATGGCCCGCTGCTCGACGTGTTCTTCCTCGACATGCGGCGCTATCGCGGCCCCAACGGCGACAACGTGGAGACTGCGCCCGGCGCCGGCACGGTGTTCCTCGGTCGCGACCAGATCGAGTGGCTGAAGCGCGAGCTGTTGGCCTCGAAGGCCACCTGGAAGGTGATCTCCGCCGACATGCCGCTCGGCCTGCTGATCTACAATGATTCGAAAAACAAGAAGGGCTTCGAGGCCATCGCCAACAACGAACCCGGCGCGCCCAAGGGCCGCGAGATGGAATTTGCCGGGCTGCTGTCCTTCATCAAGTCGGCGAACATCCGCAACACCGTGTGGCTGACCGCCGACGTCCACTACACCGCCGCGCACTACTATGATCCGAACAAGGCGGCGTTCCAGGACTTCGACCCGTTCTGGGAATTCGTCTCCGGCCCGATCCACGCCGGCACCTTCGGCCCCAACGAGCTCGACAAGACCTTCGGCCCCGAAGTGAAATACGTGAAGGCGCCGGAGCCGGGGCAGGAGAACCTGTCCCCCGCCGCCGGCCTGCAGTTCTTCGGCCATGTGAAGATCGCCGGCAACTCGGGTGTGATGACGGTAACCCTGCGCGACGCCGCCGACGCCGCGCTGTGGTCGGTCGATTTGACGCCGCAGCCGGCGTGACTCTCGGCGGGCGCTTGCAACGGCGCCCGCTGCCGACACCCCGCCGGGCCGCGGATGTACCGGCCCGGCGGGAGTCGGCGCACTCCTCCACCCCTTCTCCCCTTGCGGGAGAAGGATGCGGAGCCTTAGCGAGGCGCAGCCGAGCTTAGGCGTAGCTGGATGAGGGGTAGCGTGCCGAACAGGCACGCGCGCTCGCAGAGCGCCATCGAGGTGATCCGCATTTTCTGCTGCACGATGAGCGCTTGCGCGCTGCGCGCCTCCGGCGCGCCGCTCACCCAGCTTCGGCTAAGCTCGCTCTGCTCGCTAAGCCTCCGCAACCCTCTCCCGCAAGGGGAGAGGGGAAGTGGTTATCGGTCGCCGGCTTTCATCGCTTCCGGCTGCACCTTGCGGCGGGCGAGCAGGTTGGTCAGCCAGTCCGGGTCCATCTCCGGCACCGACGACAGCAGCAGCTCGGTATAGGGCGGGTGCGGTGGCGACAGCACCTTGGTCTTTGGACCCTGCTGCACCACGCGGCCCTGGAACATCACCACAATCTCGTCCGAGATCGCGCGCACCGTCGCAATGTCGTGGGTGATGAAGAGGTAGGAGACGTTGAGCTCGCGTTGCAGCCGCATCAGCAGCTGCAGGATGCCCTCCTGCACGATCTGGTCCAGCGCCGAGGTGACCTCATCGCAGATGATGAGCTCCGGCTCCGCCGCCAGGGCGCGGGCGATGCAGATGCGCTGCTTCTGGCCGCCGCTGAGCTCGCCGGGGAAGCGGTCGACATAGCTGTCGTCCATCTCGATCAGCTTCATGAGCTCGCTGATGCGTGCTTCCTTCTTGGCGCCGGTCAGGCCGCGATAGAATTCGATCGGCCGACCGATGGCCTCATACACCGTCTGGCGCGGATTGAGCGCGGTGTCCGGCATCTGATAGATCATCTGGATACGGCGTAGCGTGTCCTGGCTCCGCTCCTTGAGCGCCGGCGGCAGCGCTTCGCCGTTGAAGATGATCTGGCCCTCGATCGGCGGCAGCAGGCCGGTGATGACCCGCGCCAGCGTCGATTTGCCGGAACCTGATTCGCCCACCACCGCGACCGTGCGCCCGCGCGGCACCGTCACCGTCACGTCGTTGAGCACCCGCACGGCATTGCCGTAGGCGGCGGTCACGTTCTTGATCTGCAGGATCGGCTCGCCCGCCGCCTGCTCCTGCTTGCCCAGCTTGCGCACCGACCACAGCGACTTGGTGTAGTCCTCGCGCGGGCTGGCCAGCATCTCGCGGGTCGGCGCTTCCTCGACCGACTTGCCGTAGCGCAGCACCTTGATGCGGTCGGCCATCTGCGCCACCACCGCCAGGTCGTGGGTGATGTAGATGGCGGCGGTGTGGAACTGCTCCACGATGTCGCGGATCGCGGCCAGCACCTCGACCTGGGTGGTGACGTCGAGCGCGGTGGTCGGCTCATCGAAGATGATGAGGTCGGGGCGGCAGGTCATGGCCATGGCGGTCATGGCGCGCTGCAGCTGCCCACCGGAGACCTGGTGTGGATAGCGGAAGCCGATCTCGCCGGGGTTGGGCAGGCGCAGGCGGCGGTACAGCTCGACCGCGTCCTTGACGGCATCACCGTGGCCGCGGATGCCCTCCCGCAGTTCGGCTTCAATGGTCTGCGGCATCAGCTGATGCGCCGGATTGAAGGAGGCAGCCGCACTCTGCGCCACGTAGGCGATGCGCGAGCCGCGCATCTTGCGCCGGATCTCGTCGCTCGCGCCCAGCAGGTCGATACCGTCGAAGACGACGCTGCCACCCGAAATGCGGCAGCCGCCCCGCGCATAGCCCATGGCTGCCAGGCCTATGGTCGACTTGCCGGCGCCGGACTCGCCAATCAGCCCCAGAACCTCGCCGCGCTTGAGCGTCAGGTCGACGCCCTTGACGATCGGCCGCCAGACCTCGTCGCTCTCGCCTTCTATCTCCAGGTTGCGGATATCCAGCAGCAGGTCGCCTTTGGTCCGCGTGCTGCCCGGCTTGACGTTGTCGTTCATTCGCGCAACCCGCTTGTCTTGTGCAGGAACCAGTCGACCACGAAGTTCATCGCGACCGTCAGCAGCGCGATCGCGCCGGCGGGCAGCAGCGGTGTGACGTCGCCATAGCTGATGAGCGCGGCGTTGTCGCGCACCATCGAGCCCCAGTCCGCGGTCGGCGGCTGGATGCCGAGGCCGAGGAAGGAGAGGGCGCTGATGGTGAGGAACACAAAGCAGAACCTGAGGCCGAACTCCGCCACCAGCGGTGCCATGATGTTGGGCAGGATCTCGCGCCGCATGATCCAGGGCAGCCTCTCGCCGCGCAGGCGGGCCGCTTCGACATAGTCCATCACGACGACGCCCTGTGCCACCGACCGGCTGAGCCGGAATACGCGGGTGGAATCGAGCACCGCGATGATGATGACCAGGTTGATGATCGAGGAGCCCATGATCGACAGCAGGACAAGGGCGAAAATCAGCTGTGGGATCGACATCAGCACGTCGACGGCACGGCTCAGGACCTGGTCGACCCACCCGCGGATGATCGCTGCCGTCAGGCCCAGCGCGCTTCCGATGACGAATGACAACACCGTCGTCAGGACAGCGATGCCGACGCTGTTGCGCGCGCCGTAGATCAGACGCGAGAGCATGTCGCGGCCGAGCTGGTCGGTGCCCAAGATGTAGGCGCCACCCCACGGCTCGAACGCCCCGCCGACCAACTCGGTCTCGGGATAGGGCGCGAGCAGCGGCGCGAAGATCGCCGCGAAGAGATAGATCGCGATCACGATCATGCCGAACCAGGCCGTGGGTGGCGCCTTGCGCAGCACCCGCCAGGCCCGCGACAGGCGCCCGCGCCGGGTGATCTGCGCCGGAGCCGCCATCGCCTGTCCGGTCTGTGCGCTTTCGGTCATCGGGGGTGCAACAGTCTGGGGTTGGAGATGATCGTGACGACGTCGGCCAACAGGTTGAGCAGGATGTAGGTTGCCGCGAATACCAGCGCGCAGCCCTGGACCACGGGCAGGTCGCGTTTCGAGACCGCGTCGACCATCAGCTGACCGATGCCCGGATAGGTGAACACCACTTCCACGATCACCACGCCCACGACGAGATAGGCGAGGTTGAGCGCGATCACGTTCACGATCGGAGCCCAGGCATTGGGCAGCGCATGGCGAATGATGATCTGCAGCGGCTTTGCCCCCTTGAGGCGGCTCATCTCGATGTAGGGGCTGGCGAGCAGGTTGATGATCGCAGCCCGCGTCATGCGCATCATCTGCGCCATGATCACCAGCACCAGCGTGAGTGTGGGAAGCGCGATGACATATAGCCGGTCCAGGAACGGCATGCCGGGCGAGATGCTTGCCAACGAGACGAAGATCGGGAACTTCACGGCCAGGAACATCATCAGGATGTAGGCCAGGAAGAATTCCGGAGAAGAAATGGATGTCAGAGTGACGACGTTGATCACGCGGTCGAAGATGCTGTTGCGATAGAGCGCCGCCAGGACACCGAGAAAGAGCGACAGCGGTACCGCGATCAAGGCTGCGGCGCTGGCGAGGAACAACGTGTTCAGCAGCCGCGGCTCGATCATCTCTGCGACCAGGCGGCGATGGCCGGCCAGGCTGCCCCGACTGGCGTAGGATTCGCCGAAATCGCCCTGCACCACGCCGCTGATCCAGTCGAAGTAGCGCACGACCGGATGGCGATCGAGCCCGATCTCCTTCTGGAAGGCTGCCACCGTTTCCGGCGTGGCCGACTGGCCCAGGATCGCCTTCGCGAAGTCGCCGGGCAGCATTTGGATGGTGAGCGAAATGATGATGGACACCACGAACAGGGTCGCGATGCCCAGCCCCAAGCGCTGCAGAACCGTTCTGACGACTGGATTCATTGCCTTGCTTCAGAGCTGAGAGATGTGCTCCCCGGGCAACCGCCCGGGAAGCATCACCTCGCTATTCGCCATTTCGGATGGCTCGCCACGACAAGCCATCCGGGTATTCAGCCGATTATTACGCGAACCACCAGCGCTCGGCGATCTTGAAGCCGTCGCCTTCCCAATTGCCCGCGATCTTGTTGTGCGCGAGTTTCTTCGACGAGGCGTCGACATAGTTGTTGAACACGAGAACGAGCGCGCCGCAGTCGTCGTGGCAGAGTTGCTGCATCTCGGCGTAGATCGTGGCGCGCTTCTTTTCGTCGGTTTCCGCACGGCCCTGCACCAGCAGTTCGTTGAACCGCGGGTTCGCCCAGTTGGTCTCGTTCCAGCCCGCGCCCTTGGCGTAGACGGTCGTGAACATCCAGTCGCAGGTCGGCCGGCCGCCCCAGTAGCTGGCGCACCAGGCCTTCTTCAGCCACACATTGTCCCAGTAGCCGTCGTTCGGCTCGCGGACGATGTTGATGTCGATTCCCGCGGCCTTGGCGTGCTGCTGATAGAGCACGGCGGCATCCACCGCGCCGTTGAACGCCGCGTCGGCCACCGACAGGTCGACCTTGAGGCTGTCCATGCCCGCCTTCTTCAGGTGGAACTTGGCCTTCTCCGGGTCGTAGGTGAACTTCGGCTCCGGATCGACCGCGAACTTCACGTTGGGAGCAATAGGATTGTCGTTGCCCGGCGTGGCGTGGCCCAGGAAGACCTTGTCCACGATGTCCTGCCGGTTGACCGCGTATTTCAACGCAGTCCGCACGTCGACGTTGTCGAACGGCGCCGTATCGACATGCATCGGGAACGTGTAGTGCCCGAGGCCGGTGACCTCGTCGATGTTGATGTTCGGATCGCGCTTCAGCAGGTTCAGCGTCTTGAGGTCGGCGCGGCTGGCCCAATGGACTTGGCCGGCGGTCAGGGCTGCGGTGCGTGCCGTCACGTCGGCGATGGTCAGGAACTCGACATCATCGAAATACGACGTGCCATAGTAGTTCGGATTGCGGGTCAGATGCGCCCGGACGCCGGGCTCCCAGTCGCCGAAGACATAGGCGCCGGTCCGCACGCCGGACTGCCAGTCGGCCTTGCCGTCTTTCACCGGCATGATCGGGATGTGATATTCGCTGGCGACGTAGGGGAAGTCGGCATTGGCGCCGCCGAGCGCGAAGACGACTTTGTCCTTGCCGTCGGCCTTGATCTCCTTGATGTCGGCCAGCAGAGACTTGGCAGCAGACTTGGAGTCCGCGCCCATGTGATGCTGGAACGAAGCGATCACGTCCTCCGGTGTCACGCTCTTGCCATTGTGGAAGGTGACGCCGTTGCGGATCTTGAAGATCCAGGTGGCGGCATCGTCGCCCGGCTCGAAGGATTCGGCGAGGTCCGGATGGATGTTGCCGTCGGCATCGACCACGGTCAGGTTGTTCGACATGGCGCCGGCGAAGGGAATTTGCGTGCCGGTGTCGGGATAGCCGGCCGGATCCAGCGAATCGGTCGTCGCGCCATGCGCCAGACCGAACTTGGCGGAACCGCCCTTCTTGGGCTCGGCGCGCGCGGCCTTGACGAACATCGTCTCGGCGGTCGCGGCGGTGATGCCGGCGGCCAGCGCCAACTGCACGAATTGGCGGCGCGAGACCTTCCCGCGGCCGACCAGCTTCTCAGCCAGCTTCAGTTTCTCCATGCTCTCAGACATCGAAACTTCCCTCCTTCGAGTTTAGGCAAAACAGTACTGCCCGCTGCCCTTGGCGGGTCAGTGTTTTTCTGAATAGAGGCCAAGCCGGCGGTTAATCCGCATCAGCTCGTAGGCCCTCCCTGCACTTCAGTTCTTGTTTGTTTTCCGAGGCGTGGCGCCTGATCTCGCCCGCTCGGCCTTCCCCGCGTACGCTGTCACGGACCTCTCGATCCGTCAATCTATCCCAACGTCATTCGACCGTCCGTTCTTGACTTATTCCGACGGTCTCAAGTCTCTGCGCGCCGTGCCTGGATGGTTCGGTTGGTTTTCCGACTTGGCCGGTCGGTCAAGCTTTCAGGCCTCTTCGCGGCGCAGCGCCTGGGCCATGCAGTGGATGCCGCCGCCGGTCTTGGAGATCTCGCTCATATCCATCTCCGCGACGGCGAAGCCGCGCGCCTTCAGCGCCTCGATCAGCGTCCGGCTGTGCTTGGGCGCGATCACCCGGTCCTTGCCGAGCGACATGACGTTGCAGCCGAGGGTGACGGTGTCCTGAAACGGCACCGGGATGATCTCGATCTTCTTGGCCTTGAGCCAGGCGACCACGTCCGGCGCGGTCGTCTCTAGGCATACCGCCGCCAGCTTCTCGGCGATCATCACAACCATCAGGTCGATGTGGACGTAGAACGGGTCGAAATAGGTCGGTTTCACTTCCCAACCTTCTTTCTCGAACCAGCCCTTCAGCTGCTGGACCGCCTCGTCCTGGGTGCGCTCGCCGCCGCAGCCGATGAGGACGCAGCCCGGCTCGATGACGTTGAAGTCGCCGCCCTCGAAATGGCCGGCCGTGATCATGTCGTAGATTGGAATTCCCAACGCCTGGTAGCTGCGGATGGCGGCGAAATTCTCGCCCCGGCGCCACCAGTTGGCCATGTTGGTGATGACCGCGCCGTAAGGAGTCATGAAGGACGAATCCCGGGCATAGACCTGGTACGGCAGGTTCGGGTCCATCTGGTGGAAATGCACCCGCACGCCGAAATGCTTATAGGCGCTGATCAACTCGGCATGCTGCTTCTTCGCCACCTCGATGTTGCACGGGCTCTCGCGCAGGTATTTGCGCGACAGTGACGAGGTGGAGAGGTGCTTGATGTGATCCGCCTTGCCCAGCAGCACGTCGGTCAGCACACCATACTCGGACGCGCAGCCCCAATAGTTCATCGCCGGCGTCCCGCCGCTGTCGTTGCGGCGCTTCAGGCTGAAGGTCTCGGCGGTTGGGCTGGCGAGTGGTGCGTTCATGGGGCGGCCTCCTCAAGATAGGATGGGCAGCAGCCTAGCGTGAACGCGATTTGCTGAAAATCGAATAGATTTCGCTGAATTGGTGAATTTTATTCACCTAGTCGCCGGCATCGGCGAGCCGCGCGGTAATCCAGCCACGGAACGCCTTCACCAGCGGCTGGCGCAGCTTCCCGCGCTCGGCGACCAGGTAGTAGGAGTTGGGCGCCCGGATCGCGAGCGGGAAGGGCCGCACCAGCCGTCCCGCCGAAAGCGCGCCACCGGCGATGATCGGATCGCCGATCGCGACGCCTTGCCCGGCGAGCGCCGCCGCGATCACCAGGTGCATGTCGGAGAACACGATGCCCTGCGCCGGGTCGACCTCGTCGGCGCCGGCCGCGGTCAGCCACTGCGTCCAGTCGCTGTGGTCGGCGAGATGCAGCAGCGTGACCTTGGCGAGGTCGTTGGGCTCCGCGAGGCCGCCGCTGGCGTTTATCAGGGTCGGCGAGCAGACCGGCGTCTCATGCAGGTTGGCGAGCAGCTCGTACCACTTGCCGCTCCATTCGCCGCGGCCGAAGGCGATGAAAATGTCGATGTCCGCTGCGCTCACGTCGTCGAATCGCTTGGGCGTCACCACGCGGATACGCGCCTGCGGGTGGGCATCCTGGAACGCGCCGATCTCCGCGCACAGCCAGAAGCTGGCGAAGCCCGGCGCGCAGCTGATCACCAGCCGACCGCTCAGCGCCGCATCCGCCGATTTGGCGCGCGCATCGGACAAGGTCTGCAACGCCTTGCGCACCTCGCGCGCATAGGATTCACCGCGGGCGGTGAGCACAACGCCGCGCCCGTAGCGTTCGATCAGCGCGAAGCCAAGCTCCTGCTCGAGGAAGCGCAACTGGTGGCTGATGGCGCTGCGCGTGATATTGAGCTCGGCCGCCGCCCGCGTGACGCTGCCCAGCCGCGCCACCGCATCGAGCGCGCGCAACGCGGAGGTCGACGGTAGGGCCAGCTAGTGCCCCCGGCGGATGCAGAAATCGACCACCTCGATCAGTGCGCGCTTGTCGGCGCTGTCGGGGAAGATGCCGAGGGCATCGCGCGCCATCGCGCCATAGTGGCTGGCGCGCTGCACGGTGTCGCCGAGCGCGTTGTGCTTGGCGATCAGGCGCTGCGCCTCGGCAAGGTCGGCGTCGGTCTGCTCCGTGCGCTCCAGGGTGCGGCGCCAGAATTCGCGCTCCGCCTCGTCGCCGCGCAGGAAGGCGAGGATGACGGGCAGGGTGATCTTGCCCTCGCGGAAATCGTCGCCGATCTTCTTGCCGAGCGCTTCCTGCTTGGCGGAATAATCGAGCGCGTCGTCGATCAGCTGGAACGCGATCCCGAGATTGAGCCCGAAGCTGGCCAGCGAGTCCTGCTCGCGCTTCGGCCGGTCGGCGAGCACGGCGCCGACTTCGCACGCCGCCGAGAACAGGATCGCGGTCTTGCCCTTGATGACTTCGAGATAGGCCTGCTCGGTGGTGGCGGTGTCGTTGCTGGTCATCAGCTGCAGCACTTCGCCTTCCGCGATCTTGGCGGAAGCGCCGCACAGGATCTCGAGGATGCGCAGCGAGCCGTCCGCGACCATCAGCTGGAAGGCGCGGCTGAACAGGAAGTCGCCGACCAGCACGCTCGCCTTGTTGCCCCAGAGGACATTGGCCGAGGCTTCGCCGCGCCTGAGGTCGCTGTCGTCGACCACGTCGTCATGCAGCAGGGTGGCGGTGTGGATGAATTCGACGCAGGCCGCGAGCCCCGCCGCGCGCACGCCGGGATGACCGCACAGCCTGGCGGCGGCCAGGGTCAGCACCGGCCGCAGCCGCTTGCCGCCCGCCGCGATGATGTGACCGGCCAGCTGCGGGATCAGAGCGACCGGGCTTTGCATGTGCTGGACGATCAGCTCGTTGACCCGGTCCAGGTCGTCGCGCACCAACTGGGTCAGGCGTTCCAGCGCGTCCGGCTGCTTGTCACGCCCGGTTTCCAGATTGACGATGACCGCCACGCAAACCCTTTCCGGCGGCACCGCAGGCACCGCCTCGACCCTGTCCCATTGCGCCGTCCCGGCCCTGCAATCGCATGGTGCGGGACGCCGGTTCGCAGCATAATGACCGGGCATGGGAACGCAATGACAACAATCGACGCAGCCTGATGGTAAAGAACCCGGAGAACAGGGCGTGAAAGAGATCGCGCGCAGTACCGATCCCGTCCGCCTGTCCTTTCTGACCGCCCTGCTGTCCGACGGCGGCATCACGGCAATCCTGTTCGACACCCACGCCAGCGTCGTCCAGGGCAGCATCGGCGTATTGCCACAGCGCCTGATGGTGGCGGATGACGAATACGACGAGGCGGTCGGGATCCTGAAGAGCGCCAAGGAATGGCACGAGCCGGAGCAGAGCGGGTGGCTGTGAACGATAGGCCAGTGCGACAGCGTGACTTCTGGCAGGCGGCCTGCAGCACCGTGCCCGGCCTGCCGCCGACCGCCGACTATCAGGTCTGGCATTTCGGCGACAGCGAGAAGCTGGCGCGCGATCTTGCGGACCTGGTGCTGCGCGGACCCAAGCGCGCCACCGCCGGCCTCCTGTGGGAGGCCGAGCTCGATGCCAGCATGATGCCGGTGCAGGGCGGCTACAGCCTGGTGACCGACCATGCCGGTGCGCCGCTCCTCATTATCCGCACCACGCAGGTCGAGGTCCGCCCCTATGACAAGGTCGATGCCGACTTCGCCGCCGCGGAGGGCGAGGGCGACGGCTCGCTGGCTTATTGGCGCGACGCGCACTGGCGCTATTTTTCGCGCCGCTGCGCCACGCTCGGCCGCACGCCGAGCAACGACATGCCTGTCGTTCTCGAACGCTTTGCGCTGGTCTATCCGGTGGGACGCTCATGAACGACGCTCCATCCACGACGCTCGACAGCGTGCTCGGCGGGCGCGTGACCTTGCATCAGCCGACCGTCGGCTATCGCGTCGCGATCGATCCCATCCTGCTTGCCGCCGCCTGTCCGGCCGAGCCGGGCGAGCGCGTGGTCGATCTCGGCTGCGGCGTGGGGACGGCGGCCTTGTGCCTCGCGCGGCGCGTCGCGGACGTGCAGTGCGCCGGCGTCGACCTGCAACCTGACCTCGCCGATCTCGCCAACCGCAATGCGCAGGAGAACGGCCTCGCCGATCGCGTCACCTTCATCGCCGGCGACATCCTCGACCGCACGCTGCCGATCTATGCGAGGCCGGCGGATCATGTGATCGTCAACCCGCCGTACCTGAAGCGCGGTGCCGCGACGCCGTCGGAGAATCCGATCAAGGCTATGGCGAACATCGAGGGCGACGCCGATCTCGCCGCCTGGATCGCGGCGGCGGTGAAAGCGACGCGGCCGGGCGGCACCATCACCTTCATCCACCGCGCCGACCGGCTCCCGGAACTGCTGGCACTGCTAGGCAGCCGTTGCGGCGGCATCGCCATCCTGCCGCTGCATCCGAAGGCGGGTGCCGCGGCCCATCGCGCAATCGTGACCGGCCGCCTCGATCAGCGCCTGCCTGCGATCCTGCTGCCCGGCCTCATCGTCCACGAGGCGGACGGCAGCTTCTCGCCGACGCTGCAGGGAATCCTGCGCGATGGCGCCGCACTGCCGATGATCATCGGCGCCTAACTTGACCCGGCGCGGCACCAGTCGCTAAATGGCCCGATGTTTGGCCCATACAAGATTCTTTTCATCATCGTCGTGATCGGCGCCGTCTGGTGGTTCTTTCGCCGCAGCCAGGTCAAGCGCCGTCAACAGGACGAGCTCAACCGCAATCCGCGCACCCGCGCGAAGAACCAGGCGGCCAATCCGGTCGAGGACATGAAGCAGTGCCGCGTCTGCAATGCTTATGTCCCCGCCGTCGGCGCCAGCCGTTGCGGCCGCGAGAACTGTCCGTTCTAATCATCCGGTCGGATGCAGCTCGGCGTACAGCGCCTGGTTCTTCGCGAACGAGCGCTGCAACGCCGGCCGTGTCCGCAGGCGCCCGAGATAGGCCATGAACTCCGGCCGCTCCGGCAGCGCCTTGATCATCGTGCCATACTGCAGGCACGAGCCGAGGACCACATCGGCGGCGGTGAAATGCTGGCCGAGCAGATAAGGGCCGTCCTTCACCGCTTGCGCGACCACCTCCATCACCGTGTCGTAATCGCCATATGACGAATTGCGCGGCAGCACCGGCGGGCGGTTGCTGCTCTTGTCGAGCATCGCCTGCTCGAGGCAGCTCGGGCTGTAGAACAGCCACTTGAGATAGACGCCGCGCTGCGGGGTGCCGATCGGCACCGCCAGCTTCGCCGCCGGAAATTCGTCCGCCAGATAGGCGCAGATCGCCGCCGCCTCGGTGACGACCACGCCCTGATGCGTGATCGCCGGCACCTTGCCGACCGGATTGATCTTGAGATACTCCGGCTTCTTGTGATCGCCCTTCTCCAGGCTGATGGCGTGCAACTCGTACGGCACGCCGAGCTCCTCGAACATCCAATGCACGATGTTGCTGCGCGACATCGGCGCGTGGTGGAAGATGATCTTGTCCATGGCTGCCTCCCTGCAAATCAACTGAGGCAATGCTACTTCGATATACTGCCAGAAACTGTCAGGATTTCGGCGTGGTGTAGCTCGGCCGCGGAATCGCGAGGTGCGCGGTCTTCAGCGCCTCGGACCAGCGGTGGCGCAGGTCCTCGAAATAGGGTTCGCCCGCCTCGACGCGGTATTTGAGCTCGGTCTGCAGCGCGTCGCGCTTCAAGATCATGATGTCGATCGGCAGCCCGACCGCGAGGTTGGAGCGCATGGTCGAATCCATTGAGATCAGGCCGATCTTCAGTGCGTCATAGAGATCGGTGTTGTAGGTGACGGCGCGGTCCAGGATCGGCTTGCCGTATTTGGTCTCGCCGATCTGCAGGAACGGCGTATCGGACGTCGCCTCGATGAAATTTCCGGCGGCATAGATCATGTAGAGCCTGAGGCGCCGCTCCTTCATCTGTCCGCCCAGCAGGAATGAGACCTCGAAGCGCCCGCCCTGCTGCTCGAGGGTCGGCCCGTCGATCTTGTAGACCTCGCGCACCGCGCGCCCGACCAGCTGCGCTGCCTGGAACATGGTCTCGCACTTGGACAGCATCAGCGTCTCGCCGGTGTCCGGATGCGTGAACCCCTCGTTCAGCAGCGACAGCACCGATTGCGTGACGGACAGGTTGCCCGAACTCGCCAGCGTCACCACCCGCTCGCCCGGCTCCTCGAACACATGCAGCTTGCGGAACGAGGCGATGTTGTCGATGCCCGCATTGGTGCGGGTATCGGAAATCATCACCAGCCCCTCGCGCACCAGCAACCCGACGCAATAGGTCATGCGGCATCCCTCGAATCAGCGACGCAGTTATAGCGGGACCACGCCGGACTGTCATCCCGGCCACCCCAAAACTGTCATCCCGGACATGCCGCGCAAGCGGCATGAGCCGGGACCCATGCGATGGGTCAGTGCGCTCCAGATGTTGTATGGGTCCCGGCTCGCGCAGCTTCGCTGCTTGGCCGGGATGACAGGTGATGGTGGGGCGTCAACTCTGCCACTGGCTCCGCGCCTGGTTGATCTGCACGGCGACGCGCATCTGCTCGTCGGCGCCGCCC
>DATEOK010000089.1:0-19279 GCA_035274225.1 Dongiaceae bacterium | reverse complement strand
GGGCTGGCCATAGTGGCGGGTGATGTGGCCGCCCTTGAAGCGACCGTTGAGGACGTGCCGGTAGCCGGGCGCATCGCACGCTCTTACGACCGCGTCGGATAGAGTCTTGGCGCAGCTCTTGCCGTCGTTAGTGCCGATGTTGAAGTCGGGCAGCAAGCCGTCGAACAGGCGCGGAATCTCGCCGCGGATCGAATGCGCGTCGAGCAGGACGGCGTGGCCGAACTCGCCCTTGATGCGGTTGAGCTCGGCCATCAGCTTGCCGTGGTAGGGGCGCCAGATGCGCTCCTTGCATTCGCGCTTGGTCTCATCGTTGCGCGCCGCACCGGGGCGGAAGATCGAGGTGCCGTCGAACAGGACATCCGGGAACAGGCCGGTGGTCGCCGTTTGATAAAGCGGCGTGTCGTCCGCCGGCCGGTTGAGGTCGATGGCGAAGCGCGAATAGCGCGCCATCAGCAGGCTGGCGCCCAGCTGTGAGGCGAAGCCGTAGAGCTGCGGGATGTGCCAGTCGGTGTCGGGCAGCGCGCGACCTTCGGGCGTCAGCAGGTCCGCGACTTCTTCCGGCAGCAACAGGCCGGGATGCGGCATGGAAATCAGCAGCGGCGTCCGGCCCCGCACGAATTCGTAGGGATGCTCGATTCTCATAACGCGGCTCGCTGATGTGGCTCGATGACAATGACTGCCAGGATGGCTGGAGCGAGGGCGCGCGCGGTGACTCCGCCGTATGTGCCTGCGATCCAGCTGTCACCGGTAGCCAACGCGTGGACGCTGCCCGATTCCAGTTCGACCTGGCCACGCAGCACGTGGAGCGCCGCGACATTCTCCGCGAACGGTGCGGTCTCGCCCATCGCGAGATGGCGAACCTGCAGTGCGCCGCTGCCATAGCTTCGCCCCACCATCAGGTTGAAATCGCGGATGGGGCCTGCGATCAGGCGGCAGTCGGTCTTGGCGTCACCGGAAAAGGCAAAGGGCTCGAACAGATCATCCAGCCGCTGCAGTCGTCCATCGACCGTGAGCTCCATGCCCTTGCCTTCGATCACCATGATGAAGCGATCGATACCCGGAAACGCGGAGAAGGGGCCATCGCTCGCCACATCGGCGATGCTGAGACGCCACAGCATCTCGCCATCGAGCGACGCGGCTTTCCAGATTTCGGTCGTAGTCCCGCCGCCGTTCTTCCACGGCATCCGCTGATAGTCGCGGTTGTGCAGGACGCGGCCGGTCATCAGAAGCTCCGGCTGCGCCAGCGGCCCGCTCGCACCACGCCGGCGCATGGATTGCCGCCGAGCCAGTAGCTAAGCTCGGCCGGCTGGCCGATGTCCCAGACGGCAAGGTCTGCGGCATAGCCGGTGTGCAGCTGGCCGTGCGTGTCACCGATGCCGAGCGCGGCGGCGGCATGCTTCGTAACGCCGGCCAGGGTCTCCTCCGGCGTCATGCGGAACAGGGTGCAAGCCATATTCATCATGAGCAGCAACGAGAGGGCAGGGGAGCTGCCGGGGTTGCAGTCGGTCGAGATCGCGATGCGGACGTTATGCCGGCGCAGCGGCTCCATCGGCGGCAGCTGCTTCTCGCGCAGGAAGAAGAAGGCACCCGGCAGCAGCACTGCGACGGTGCCGGCCTTTCTCATTGCGGCGATGCCGGCCTCCGCACTGTATTCGATGTGATCCGCCGACAACGCGTTGTAGCGCGCCGCGAGCGCGGCGCCGCCCATGTCGGACAGCTGGTCGGCGTGCAGCTTCACCGGCAGGCCGAGCGCCTTGGCCTTGTCGAACACGCGCGCCGTCTGTTCGGCGGTGAAGGCAATGCGCTCGGAGAAAGCATCGACGGCGTCAGCCAAGCCCTCGGCCGCAACGGCGGGCAGGATCTCGTTGCAGACGAGGTCGATGTAGTCGTCCGGCCGGCCGGCGAACTCCGGAGGCAGGGCATGCGCGGCGAGGCAGGTTGCCTTCACCGTCACGCCGCCCTCGCGGCTGAGCGCGCGGGCAACGCGCAGCGTCTTGCGTTCGTTGGCGACATCGAGACCGTAGCCGGACTTGATCTCGATCGTGGTCAACCCCTCCGACATCAGGGCCGCCAGGCGTTGCTTCGCGGACGCGAGCAGTTCCGCCTCGCTGGCCGCGCGCGTCGCACGCACGGTAGAGACGATGCCACCGCCGGCCTTGGCGATCTCTTCGTAGGTCGCGCCTTTGAGGCGTTGCTCGAACTCACCGGCGCGCTCACCACCGAACACCAGATGGGTGTGGCAATCGATCAGACCGGGCGTGACCCAGCGGCCGCCGAGCGAGACCGTCTCCCTCGCCGATTGCTGCGGCAGGTCAGCGCGCTTGCCGATCCAGGCGATGCGATCACTCTCGATGGCGATCGCAGCATCCTCGATCGCGCCATACCCCACCGCCATGGTGGCGGCGCGGCAATCGGTGAGGAGTAGGTCCCAGGTCATTTCAGTCAATAACCTCCTCCCCCAATATGGGGGAGGTCAGGGAGGGGGAAGCCGCGTTTCGGTGGGAGACAGTCATCGCTCGCTTCCCCCACCTCGATCCTCCCCCATGTTGGGGGAGGAGGAACGGTGCTTTGTTGGCCATATGCGATCGCATCTCACCCGTTGATCATCGGCAGCTTCAAGCCCTGCTCACGCGCGCAGTCGATCGCGATGTCATAGCCCGCATCGGCATGGCGCATCACGCCGGTGCCGGGGTCGTTGGTCAACACGCGCTCGATGCGGCGCGCAGCTTCGGCGGTGCCGTCGCAACAGATCACCATGCCGGAATGCTGCGAGAAGCCCATGCCGACGCCGCCGCCATGATGCAGGCTGACCCAGGTCGCGCCCGAGGCGCAGTTGAGCAGCGCGTTCAGCAGCGGCCAATCGGAGACCGCATCCGAGCCATCACGCATGCCCTCGGTCTCGCGGTTCGGGCTGGCGACCGAGCCGGAATCCAGGTGATCGCGGCCGATCACGATCGGCGCCTTCAGCTCGCCCTTCGCGACCATCTCGTTGAAGGCGAGGCCGAGCCTGGCGCGCTCGCCGAGGCCGACCCAGCAGATGCGCGCGGGCAGGCCCTGGAACTTGATGCGCTCCTTCGCCATGTCGAGCCAGTTGTGCAGGTGCGGATTGTCGGGGATCAGCTCCTTCACCTTGGCATCGGTGCGGTGGATGTCCTGCGGATCGCCGGAGAGCGCCGCCCAGCGGAACGGGCCGACGCCGCGGCAGAACAGCGGGCGGATGTACGCCGGCACGAAGCCGGGGAAATCGAACGCGTTGGCGACGCCGGTCTCCTGCGCCATCTGTCGGATGTTGTTGCCGTAGTCGAAGGTCGGGATGCCGAGCTTCTGGAAACCGAGCATGGCGCGCACCTGCACCGCCATGGATTCCTTCGCGGCCTTCACCACCGCCTGCGGGTCGCGCTGGCGCATGTCCGCGGCGTGGCCGAGAGTCCATCCGGCCGGCAGGTAGCCGTTGAGCGGATCGTGCGCGCTGGTCTGGTCGGTCACCATGTCCGGGCGAATGCCACGCTTCAGGATTTCCGGGAAGATCTCGGCGGCGTTGCCGAGCAGGCCAATGGAGATTGCCTTGCCGTCCTTCTTCGCGCGCTCGAGCATCGCCAGCGCTTCATCCAGCGACGCGGTCTTGGTGTCGAGATAGCGTGTCTCCAGGCGCTTCTCGATGCGCGAGGGCTCGCACTCGACCGCCAGCATCGACGCGCCGGCCATGGTCGCCGCGAGCGGCTGCGCGCCGCCCATGCCGCCGAGGCCGCCAGTCAGGACCCAGCGGCCCTTGAGGTTGCCGCCGTAATGCTGGCGACCGGCCTCGACGAAAGTCTCGTAGGTGCCCTGCACGATGCCTTGCGAGCCGATATAGATCCACGAGCCGGCGGTCATCTGGCCGTACATCATCAAGCCCTTGGCATCCAATTCGCGGAAGTGCTCCCAGGTCGACCAGTGCGGCACCAGGTTGGAGTTGGCGAGCAGCACGCGCGGCGCGTCCTTGTGGGTGCGGAACACGCCCACCGGCTTGCCGGACTGGACGAGCAGCGTTTCGTCGTCGTTCAGGCCCTTCAGGGTGTCGACGATCTTGTCGAAGCACTCCCAGTTGCGCGCGGCGCGGCCGATGCCGCCATAGACCACCAGCTCGTTCGGGTTCTCGGCGACATCGGGGTCGAGGTTGTTCATGAGCATGCGCAGCGGCGCCTCGGTCAGCCAGGACTTGGCGCTCAGCTTGGTGCCGTGGGGGGCGCGGATGGTGCGGGCGTTGAAGCGGGTTCCGGTCATGGGCTCATCTCGGTGCAGGTTGTATATACAAGTCTATACAGCACGTTTTTGACTGGCTCAAGGTCCATGGAAGGCGGGCTCATGTCGGGGGATCGATAGCGGGGGATTGGCCCATCCGTTAACGTCCGCCTGGCTCATAGAGGGGGAGTTTGGAATGGGGGCGCCAGCAAGGTCCAGCAGATATCTCTTCGGCATCGCCTGTTGCTGCCTGGCGACGCTGGGCTGGAGCCTCTCCGGCCTGTTCGTGCGCTGGGTGCCGGAGCTGGACGGCTGGGGCGTCAACGGCTACCGGGCGCCGGCGACCGCGGTTTGCCTGCTGATCTATCTGGCGGTGCGCTATCGCGGCGACCTGCCGCGCCATTTATGGCCGAAGCAGCCGCAGGCGCTGTTCGCCGTGGCCGCTTTCTTCGGCATCGGATCGACGCTCTATGTCTATGCCTTGACCAAGGGGACGGTGGCGAGCGTGTCGGTGTTGGGGGCAACCAGTCCGTTTTTCGCGGCGCTGCTGGCATGGCTGGTGATGCGCGAGCGCACCACGGCGGTGGCGCTGGCGGCGACGGTGATTGCGCTGGTCGGCGTCGCGATCGTGGTGCAGGCGGAGATGTCGGCGTTGGCCACCGGCTTCTCGGCCGCGCTGATCTCGCTCGGCTACGCTTTCTGCTTCGCCGGGCAGACCGTGTGGCTGCGGCGCTATCGCGACCTCGAGATGATTCCCGGCATCGCGCTGGGCGGGCTGCTGGTGTTCGTCTTCGTCTGGCTGTTCGTCGGCTTGCCAGCCCTGCCGGCAGGGCAGGTCGGACTGCTGTCCCTGATGGGACTGGTGCAGCTCGCCGTTCCGCTCATCCTGTTCGCGGTGGGGGCCAAGCGCGTGCCGGTGGTGCCGGCGATGCTGATCGCGCTGGCGGATGTGGTATTGAATCCGTTCTGGGTCTGGCTGGTGCATGGCGAACAGCCGCCCTCCGGCACCGTCGCCGGCGGCGCGCTGATCCTGTCCGCCATCATCGGCGCGACCCTGTACGAGAATCGGCGCCAGCGCCTGATGGCGCAGCAGGAGGTTTGACTTGGCCAGTCCGCATGTCTTCTCGCCCGTAAACCTGCTGAGCGAGCTGGTGATCCCGACCGAGGGCGACAACCAGCACTGGATTCAGCTGACCGAGGACGTGCGGCAGCGGCCGCTGATGTTTGACTGCACCAATGGCGCGTGGGCGAATCTGCTCAGCATCCGGCCGGGCGGGCGACTCCAGTGCCACTATCACACCGGACCGGTGCACGCCTTCACGCTCAAGGGTTCTTGGCGCTACCTGGAGCATGATTGGGTGGCGGGCGAAGGAACCTTCGTCTACGAGCCGCCGGGCGAGGTGCATACGCTGGAGGCCGATCCCAAGACCGGGATGACCACGTTCTTCGTCACGCGCGGCGCGCTCATCTATACCGACGCGCAGGGGCAGCAGATTGGCTTCGAGGATGTCTTCACGCGGCTTGACAGGTTCCGCCGCCATGTGGCTGAAAACGGCCTCGATCCGGCCGTGGTCGAGCGCATGATTCGCTAGGAATTCCGCGCCGTTGAAGCGGTGTTGACACTGCGAGGGGCATCCTATATTTCACCGCCACCGTTAAGGTGTTGCCCAAATGCGCGGGCGTAGCTCAGTTGGTTAGAGCGCCGGCCTGTCACGCCGGAGGCCGCGGGTTCAAGTCCCGTCGCTCGCGCCATTTTCCATCTTTCGCACGCCTTTTCCCGGCTGTGCTCTCTCCACGGTAACCGCCGAGAAATAAACGCATTTTCGCGATTGCTGCGACGTTTTTTGCGCTTTCGCACTGCGACATGGGGCACTATAGTGGCGGCGCTTTGACGGGGGTGAGTCGCAATCCCGTTCGTGGCTCTGCCAGTGCCGCGACGTGGGGATGATGGGTGGCCGGCGGCGATCGCCGATTGGCCGGTCTCGGGTGAGTGAATGAACGAGCTTCTACGCGAATATCTGCCGATCCTGATATTCATCGTCGTGGCTGCCGGCCTGTCCGGCATCATGGTGATCGCGTCCCTGATCCTGGCGCGGCAGAACCCCGATCCTGAGAAACTGTCGCCGTACGAGTGCGGGTTCGAGGCCTTCGACGATGCCCGTCGCCAGTTCGATGTCCGGTTCTACCTGGTCTCCATCCTGTTCATCATTTTCGACCTGGAAGTGGCCTTCCTTTTCCCCTGGGCTGTTTCGCTCAGCAAGATCGGCCTGTTCGGCTTCTGGTCGATGATGATCTTCCTCGGCGTGCTGACCGTGGGTTTCATCTACGAGTGGAAGAAGGGCGCGCTGGAGTGGGAGTAACAAAAATGGCGAATGCCCAAGTGGGTTCGAACATCGTGCGCGCCCCGCAAACCCAGGGACTGCAACCGCTGCCACCCGGCGCGGACCAGGACCAGGTCCTGAAGGCCGTCACCGATGAATTGTCCGATCGCGGCTTCGTGGTCGCGCAACTCGACAAGCTGGTGAACTGGGCGCGCACCGGATCGCTGTGGCCGATGACCTTCGGCCTCGCCTGCTGCGCGGTCGAGATGATGCACGCCTACATGGCGCGCTACGACCTCGACCGCTTCGGCGTGGTCCCGCGTGGGACGCCGCGCCAGTCCGACGTGATGATCGTCGCCGGCACGCTGACCAACAAGATGGCGCCGGCGCTGCGCAAGGTCTACGACCAGATGGCCGAGCCGCGCTGGGTCATCTCCATGGGCTCCTGCGCCAACGGCGGGGGCTACTATCACTATTCCTACGCGGTCGTGCGTGGCTGCGATCGGATCGTTCCGGTGGACATCTACGTGCCCGGCTGCCCGCCCACCGCGGAAGCGCTGGTCTACGGCATTCTGCAGCTGCAGAAGAAGATCCGCCGCACCACGACCATCGCACGTTAGGGCAGATCGAGGGGCGGGGCGGACTTCATGAGCACAGTCTATCGCGAACTCGGCGATTTCATCGCGGCGGCGCTCGGCGGCGCGGTCGATGTCGAGGTGAAGCTGGGCGAGCTGATGGTGGCCTGCGCGCCCGCGGACCTCATCAAGGTGATGAAGCTCCTGCGCAACGACAGCAACTGCCGGTTCGAGATGCTGATCGACATCTGCGCGGTCGACTATCCGGAGCGGGAGAAGCGCTTCGACGCGGTCTACAATCTCTTGAGCCTCAAGCATAACTACCGCGTGCGCGTGAAGGTGCCGGTCAACGAGGACGAATCGGTGCCGTCGGTGGTCGATCTGTGGCCGGCCGCCGGCTGGTTCGAGCGCGAGGCCTACGACATGTATGGGGTCTTTTTCGAAGGCAACCCGGACCTGCGCCGCATCCTGACCGATTACGGTTTCGAGGGACATCCGTTCCGCAAGGACTTCCCGCTGACCGGATATGTCGAGGTGCGCTACGACGAGACGCAGAAGCGCGTGATCTACGAGCCGGTGAAGCTCACCCAGGAATTCCGCAAGTTCGATTTCGAGAGCCCGTGGGAAGGCATGCTACAGCCGCGCCGCCTGCCGGGCGACGAGAAGGCGTCCTAGACATGGCCGAAGTCCAGATCAAACCGCTCACCATGAATTTCGGGCCGCAGCATCCTGCCGCCCACGGCGTGCTGCGCATGGTCATGGAGATGGACGGCGAGGTGGTGCGCCGCATCGACCCGCACATCGGCCTCCTGCATCGCGGCACCGAGAAGCTGATCGAATACAAGACCTACATCCAGGCGATCCCGTATTTCGACCGGCTCGATTACGTCTCGCCGATGAACCAGGAGCACGCCTTCGTGCTCGCAGTCGAGAAGTTGATGGGCCTCGAGGTGCCGGCGCGCGGCCAGTATATCCGCGTGCTGTTCGACGAGATCACCCGCATCCTCAATCACCTGCTCAACATCCCCGCCTACGCGATGGATGTCGGCGCCGTCACGCCGTTCCTCTGGGCATTCGAGGAGCGCGAGCTGCTGATGGAGTTCTATGAGCGGGTCAGCGGCGCGCGCCTGCACGCTGCGTACTATCGCCCGGGCGGCGTGCACCAGGACCTGCCGGCCGGCATCCTCGACGACATCTGGGCGTGGTCGGAGAAGTTCCCGCGGGTGATCAGCGACATCGAAGGGCTGCTGACCGAGAACCGCATCTTCAAGCAGCGCCTGGTCGATATCGGCATCGTGTCGGCGGAGGACGCGATCGCCTGGGGCTTCACCGGACCGATGCTGCGCGCCAGCGGCGTGCCGTGGGACCTGCGCAAGGCGCAGCCGTACCTGGTCTACGACAAGATGGATTTCGACATCCCGGTCGGCAAGAGCGGCGACTGCTACGACCGCTACCTGGTGCGTGTGGAAGAAATGCGCCAGTCGCTGAAGATCATCCGGCAATGCATCCAGCAAATGCCCGGCGGCCCGGCGACGTCGGTCGACCGCAAGGTGACGCCGCCGCCGCGCGGCGAGATGAAGCGCTCGATGGAAGCGCTGATCCACCACTTCAAGCTCTATACCGAGGGCTTCCACGTGCCGGCGGGCGAAACCTACACCGCGGTCGAAGCGCCCAAGGGCGAGTTCGGCGTCTATCTCGTCTCCGACGGCAGCAACAAGCCCTATCGCTGCAAGATCCGCGCGCCGGGATTTCCGCACCTGCAGGCGATGGAATTCTGCTCCAAGGGCTACATGCTGGCGGATTCGGTGGCGATCCTCGGCTCCATGGATATCGTGTTCGGCGAGATCGATCGATGAGCGGCGGAAACAATCACGACGTGGTGCAACCGGCCAACTTCGCCTTCTCGGCGGAGAACAAGGCGGAAGCGGACCGCGTCATCAAGAAGTATCCGGAAGGCCGCCAGGCCAGCGCCGTGCTGCCGTTGCTTTACATCGCGCAGAAGCAGGAAGGCTGGGTGCCGCGCGCGGCGATGGATCATATTGCCGAGCTGCTCGAGATGGCGCCGATCCGCGTCTACGAGGTCGCGACCTTCTACACCATGTTCCACCTGCAGCCGGTCGGGAAGTATCACCTGCAGGTCTGCCGCACCACGCCGTGCTGGCTGCGCGGCGCTGACCAGATGACCGAGACCTGCAAGAAGAAGCTCGGCATCGGCCTCAAGGAGACCACCAAGGACGGCCTGTTCTCGCTGATCGAGGTCGAGTGCCTCGGCGGCTGCTCGAACGCGCCGGTGGTGCAGATCAACGACGACTTCTACGAGGACCTCGATCCGAAGAAGCTGGAGTGGATCCTCGACGAGCTCGCCGCCGGGCGCGTGCCGAAATATGGCTCGCAGACCGGACGCATCGGCGCCGAGCCGGAAGGCGGTCCGACCACGCTCAAAGATATCCGCCCCAAGGCGCCGGCCGAGTGACCCGATCATGCTGAAAGACCAGGATCGCATCTTCCTTAATCTCTACTGCCAGGACGATTGGCGCCTCGCCGGTGCGCGCCGTCGCGGCATCTGGGACAACACCAAGGATCTGCTGGCGCGCGGCCGCGACGCGATCATCGACGAGATCAAGAAGTCGGATCTGCGCGGCCGCGGCGGCGCTGGTTTCCCGACGGGCCTCAAATGGTCGTTCATGCCCAAGCAGTCGGACGGCCGGCCCGCCTATCTGGTGGTGAATGCCGACGAGTCCGAACCCGGCACCTGCAAGGACCGCGAGATCATGCGGTTCGATCCGCATATCCTGCTCGAGGGTTGCCTGGTCGCGGGCTTCGCGATGGGCACGATCGCGACCTACATCTATATCCGCGGCGAGTTCTACAACGAAGCGCGCCACCTGCAGCACGCGATCGACGAGGCGTACGAGGCGGGCCTGATCGGCAAGAATGCCTGCGGCTCGGGCTACGACCACGACATCTATCTGCATCGCGGCGCCGGCGCCTACATCTGCGGCGAAGAGACCGCGCTGATCGAGAGTTTGGAAGGCAAGAAGGGTCAGCCGCGCCTGAAGCCGCCGTTCCCGGCCGCGGTCGGCCTCTACGGCTGCCCGACCACGGTCAACAACGTCGAATCGATTGCCGTCGCGCCGACCATCCTGCGGCGCGGCGCGGCCTGGTTCGCGGCGTTGGGCCGGCCGAAGAACACCGGCACCAAGCTGTTCTGCGTCTCCGGCCACGTGAACAAGCCCTGCACCTTCGAAGAGGAGATGGGCATTCCGCTGAAGGAATTGCTCGAGAAGCATTGCGGCGGCGTGCGCGGCGGTTGGGACAACCTGCTCGCGGTCATTCCGGGCGGCGCGTCGGTTCCGGTGATTCCGAAGTCGGTGTGCGACGACGTGCTGATGGATTTCGATTCCCTGCGCGCGGTGCAGTCGGGTCTTGGCACCGCGGCGGTGATCGTGATGGATAAGTCGACCGACATCGTCGAGGCGATCGCGCGCCTGTCGCACTTCTACATGCACGAGAGCTGCGGCCAGTGCACGCCGTGCCGCGAGGGCACCGGCTGGATGTACCGCATGATGCAGCGCATGGTGAAGGGCAGGGCCGAGGCCAGCGAGATCGACCTGCTGCTCGACGTCACCAAGCAGATCGAAGGCCACACCATCTGCGCCCTGGGCGATGCGGCCGCCTGGCCGATCCAGGGCCTGTTCCGCCATTTCCGCCCCGAGGTCGAGCGCCGCATCCGCGAATACGGCGCGCGCAAGGCAGCCGAGTAAGAGCGAACCCATGCCGAAGATGACCATCGACGGGATCGAGATCGAAGTGCCGGCCGGCATCACCGTGCTGCAGGCGTGCGAGATGGCGGGCAAGGAGATCCCGCGCTTCTGCTATCACGAGCGCCTGTCGGTCGCCGGCAACTGCCGCATGTGCCTGGTGGAGCAGGAGAAGGCGCCGAAGCCGATCGCCAGCTGCGCCATGCCGGTCGCCGACAACATGGTGATCAAGACCGATTCGCCGATGGTGAAGAAGGCGCGCCAGGGTGTGATGGAGTTCCTGCTGATCAACCATCCGCTCGACTGCCCGATCTGCGACCAGGGCGGCGAATGCGACCTGCAGGACCAGGCGATGGCCTACGGCCATCATTCCTCGCGCTACAAGGAAGAGAAGCGCGCGGTCGCCGACAAGGAGTTCGGCCCGATCGTCAAGACCGAGATGACGCGCTGCATCCAGTGCACGCGCTGCATCCGCTTCGCGACCGAGATCGCCGGCGTCGAGACGCTGGGCGCGACCGGCCGCGGCGAGCATATGGAAGTCACCACCTACGTCGAGAAGACGCTCAATTCAGAGCTGTCGGGCAACCTGGTCGACCTGTGCCCGGTCGGCGCGCTGACCTCCAAGCCGTATGCGTTCATCGCCCGGCCGTGGGAACTGCGGAAGACGGAATCGATCGACGTGATGGACGCGGTAGGCTCCGCCGTCCGGCTGGACTCGCGCGGCCGCGAAGTGCTGCGCATCCTGCCGCGCGTCAATGACGACGTGAACGAAGAGTGGCTGGCGGACAAGTCGCGCTATGCGGTGGACGGCCTGCGCCGGCAGCGGCTGGACCGGCCCTATCTGCGCGTCGACGGCAAGCTGAAGCCGGTGAGCTGGCCGGAGGCGTTGGACGCCATCGCCAAGCGCGTCGCCGGCGTGGCGGGCTCGCGGATCGCGGCGGTCGCCGGCGACTTCGCCGATGCCGAAGCGATGTTCGCGCTGAAGGGGCTGATGACCGCGCTCGGCTCGCCCAACACCGATTGCCGGCAAGAGGGCGCGGCGCTCGACCCGAAGGCGCGCGCCTCGTGGCTGTTCAATTCGACCATCGCCGGCATCGAGAAGGCCGACGCGATCCTGATCGTCGGCAGCAATCCGCGCTGGGAAGCGCCGGTGCTGAACGCGCGCATCCGCAAGCGCTACCTGAAGGGCGGGCTGAAGGTCGGCGTGATCGGGCCCAAGCTCGATCTCACCTATCCGTACCAGCATCTCGGCCAGACCGCCGATGTGCTGGGTCAGGTGGCGACCGGTGCGCATGCCTTTGCCGAGGTGCTGAAGAACGCCAAGGCGCCGATGCTGATCCTGGGGCAGGGCGCGCTGCGCGGCAGCGAAGGCGCGGCGGTGCTGGGCCAGGCCCGCAAGCTCGCCGATGCCTGCAACCTGGTGCGCGAGGACTGGAACGGATTCAACGTGCTGCAGACCGCAGCGTCGCGCGTCGGCGGCATGGAGGTCGGTTTCGTGCCGCAGGCGGGCGGCCGCGACGTCGCCGGTATCCTTGAGGGCACCGCGCGCGGCGAGATCGAGGTGGTCTACCTGCTCGGCGCCGACGAGATCGACATGACCAAGCTCGGCAAGGCGTTCGTGATCTACCAGGGCCATCACGGCGATGCCGGCGCGCACCGCGCCGACGTGATCCTGCCGGCGGCGGCCTTCACCGAGAAGTCGGGCCTCTACGTGAATACCGAGGGCCGCGCGCAGATCGCCGATGCGGCGATCGAGCCGCTGGGCGAGGCGCGCCCGGACTGGGCCATCTTGCGCGCCCTGTCGGAGAAAGTCGGCCGCACCTTGCCGTACGACAGCCTGGACCAGCTGCGCCGCGCCCTGTTCAAGGCCGCGCCGAACCTGCAGCAGCTTGGCGCCGTCGTGCCGGCGAAGTGGGAGGGCTTCGGCGGCAGCGGTGGGCTCTCGGCGCGCGCGTTCAACCTGCCCATCGCGAACTACTACATGACCGATCCGATCAGTCGCGCCTCCGAGACCATGGCGAAATGCACCGACGCCTTCGTGGCGCCAGCGACGGGGACCGGCACCCATGGCTAGTTTCTGGGATACGCCGGTCGGCATCACTGCCATCATCCTGATCCAGATCGCGGCGATCGTGCTGCCGCTGCTGCTGGCGGTCGCCTATCTCACCTATGCCGAGCGCAAGGTGATGGCGGCGATGCAGATGCGCCGCGGCCCGAACGTGGTCGGCCCCTGGGGCCTGCTGCAGCCCATCGCCGACGGCCTCAAGCTGATGTTCAAAGAAACCATCGTTCCTTCGGGCGCCAGCCGCATCCCGTTCCTGATCGCGCCGATGATCACCTTCACGCTGAGCCTGATCGCCTGGGCGGCGATTCCGTTCGGCGACGGCATCGTGGTCGCCGACCTCAACGTCGGCATCCTCTATCTGTTCGCGATCTCCTCGCTCGGCGTCTATGGCGTCGTGGTCGCGGGCTGGGCCTCCAACTCCAAGTATCCATTCCTCGGCGCCCTGCGCTCCGCCGCGCAGATGGTGAGTTATGAAGTCTCGATCGGCTTCGTGCTGGTGACCGTGCTGCTGTGCGTCGGTTCGCTGAACATCTCCGATATCGTGCGCGCGCAGCAGCATATCTGGTTCGTCATTCCGCTGCTGCCGATGGCGGCCATCTTCTTCATCTCGGCGCTGGCTGAGACCAACCGCCCGCCGTTCGATCTGCCGGAAGCGGAATCGGAACTGGTGGCCGGCTACTTCTCCGAATACTCCGCAATGACCTTCGCGCTGTTCTTCCTCGGCGAATACGCCAACATCTGGCTGATGAGCGCGATGACCTCGATCCTGTTCCTCGGCGGCTGGATGCCGGTGTTCGGCTGGGAGCCGTTCGAGGCGGGGAGCTGGTGGCAGATCGCCTGGCACGGTGTCTGGTTTGCCGCGAAGGTGTTCTTCGTCGCCTTCTGCTTCCTGTGGGTGCGCGCGACGTTCCCGCGTTACCGCTACGACCAGCTCATGCGCCTCGGCTGGAAGGTGTTCCTGCCGTTCTCGCTCGGTTTCGTCGTGCTGACGGCGGGCGTGCTCGTGTTCTTCGACTTGCTGCCGAACAAGTGAGGGAGCGTCATGACCGTCCTCAATCGCACGGCTAAGAGCTTCCTGCTCCAGGAATTGCTGAGCGGCATGTGGCTGACGCTCAAGTATGTCTTCCGCCCGAAAGTGACCATCAACTACCCGTACGAGAAGGGGCCACTGTCGCCGCGCTTCCGGGGCGAGCATGCGCTGCGCCGCTATCCCAACGGTGAAGAACGCTGCATCGCCTGCAAGCTGTGCGAAGCGGTGTGTCCGGCGCTCGCCATCACGATCGAGGCGGAGCCGCGCGAGGATGGCAGCCGGCGCACCACGCGTTACGACATCGACATGACCAAGTGCATCTATTGCGGCCTGTGCCAGGAGGCCTGCCCGGTGGATGCGATCGTCGAGGGACCGAACTTCGAGTTCGCGACAGAGACCCGCGAAGAGCTTTTCTACAACAAGGAAAAACTGCTGGCGAACGGCGACCGCTGGGAAGCGGAAATCGCCGAGAACCTGCGGTTGGACGCGCCGTACCGCTGACCAGCGGACGGCGTTAGGGGAACGGGATGATCGTTCAGGCGCTCTCTTTCTACGTGTTCGCCGCCGTCGCTGTGGTCAGCGCCGTGCTGGTGGTCGCGAACCGCAATCCGGTCTATTCGGTGCTGTTCCTGATCCTGACCTTTTTCAACGCGGCCGGCCTGTTCGTGCTGCTGGGGGCGGAGTTCCTGGCGATGATGCTGGTCGTGGTCTATGTCGGCGCCGTCGCGGTGCTGTTCCTGTTCGTGGTCATGATGCTCGACATCAATTTCGCCGAGCTGAGGCAGGGCTTCGTGCGCTATGCCGGAATCGGCGCGGTCATCGGCGTCATCCTGGTGGCGGAGATCGTCTTCGTGGTGTCGAGCTGGCCGGAGAGTCCGACGGCGAGCGCGGTGGCCGGATCACCGACGCCGGCGGGCGTCAGCAACACCGAGGCGTTGGGCAACATCCTCTACACCGACTACTTCTATCTGTTCCAGGCGGCGGGCATGGTGCTGCTGATCGCCATGATCGGTGCCATCGTGCTGACGCATCGCGAGCGCGAGGGCGTGAAGCGCCAGCGCATCGCGGCGCAGCTGGCGCGCGACACTCGCACGGTCGAGGTCCGCAAGGTGACCACCGGGACGGGGATCTGAGCCATGTGGGAAATCACTCGGGAGCACTACCTGACCGTCGCCGCGATCCTGTTCACGATCGGCGTGTTCGGCATCTTCCTCAACCGCAAGAACGTCATCATCATCCTGATGTCGGTCGAGCTGATCCTGCTCGCCGTCAACATCAACCTGGTGACCTTCTCGAGCTTCCTGCACGACATGGTGGGGCAGGTGTTCGCCATGTTCGTCCTCACCGTCGCCGCGGCGGAGGCGGCGATCGGCCTTGCCATTCTGGTGGTCTATTTCCGCAATCGCGGCTCCATCGCCGTCGAAGACCTCAACGTGATGAAGGGGTAACCGGCCGATGGACGTCGCAATCGTCACACTGCCGCTGCTCGGCGCGCTGATCGCGGGCCTCGGCAACCGCCGCCTCGGCGACCGGCCGGCGATGTGGATCACCAGCGGCCTGATGCTGGTGTCGTTCGTGCTGTCGTGGATCGTGTTCCTGCAATATGACGGGGCCCCGCGCACGACCGAGCTCTTCACCTGGTTCGCCAGCGGCACGTTCGAGGCGAAGTGGGCGGTCAAGGTCGACCAGCTCAGCGCCGTCATGCTGGTGGTGGTGACCACCGTGTCGTCGATGGTCCATGTCTATTCCATCGGCTACATGGGCCACGACCATTCCAAGCCGCGCTTCTTCGCCTATCTCAGCCTGTTCACCTTCTGCATGCTGATGCTGGTGACGGCAGAGAACTTCATCCAGATGTTCTTCGGCTGGGAGGGCGTCGGCCTCTGCTCCTACCTGCTGATCGGCTTCTGGTTCCATCGGCCCAGCGCCAACGCCGCCGCGATCAAGGCTTTCATCGTCAACCGTATCGGCGACTTCGGCTTCGCCCTCGGCATCATGGGCGTGTTCTTCATCTTCGGCACCGTCGGCTTCGACGCGGTGTTCGCGGCGACGCCCGGCAAGGTGGGGCAGACCTTCCACTTCCTCAGCTGGGACGTCGACATCCTGACCGCGCTCTGCCTGTTGCTGTTCGTGGGTGCGATGGGCAAGTCGGCGCAGCTCGGCCTGCACACCTGGCTGCCGGACGCGATGGAAGGCCCGACCCCGGTCTCCGCGTTGATCCACGCCGCCACCATGGTGACGGCCGGCGTCTTCATGGTGTGCCGCCTGTCGCCGATGTTCGAATACGCGCCGGACGCCAAGATGGTGGTCGCCATCGTCGGCGCCGCCACGGCGTTCTTCGCCGCCACGGTCGGCCTGGTGCAGAACGACATCAAGCGCGTCATTGCCTATTCGACCTGCAGCCAGCTCGGCTACATGTTCTTCGCGGCCGGCGTCGGCGCCTATGGCGCGGCCATGTTCCACCTCTTCACCCACGCCTTCTTCAAGGCTCTGCTGTTCCTGTGCGCCGGCTCGGTGATCCACGCCATGTCGGACGAGCAGGATATGCGCCGGATGGGCGGCATCTGGAAGCTGATCCCCTATACCTATGTCCTGATGTGGATCGGCAGCCTGGCGCTGGGCGGCCTCGGCATTCCGGGCGTGTTCGGTTTCGCCGGCTTCTATTCCAAGGACATCATCCTGGAATCGGCGTTCGCGGCGCATACCGGCGCGGGCACCTTCGCGTTCTGGCTGGGCGTCGCCGCCGCGGTCATGACGGCGTTCTATTCCTGGCGCCTGCTGATCATGACCTTCCACAACGAGACCCGCGCCGATCACGAGACCTACCACCATGTCCATGAGAGCCCGTGGGTGATGCTGGTGCCGCTGATCGTGCTGGCGGTCGGGGCGGTGTTCTCGGGCTTCCTGTTCTATGGCGACTTCGTCGGCGAGCGCATGCAGGAATTCTGGGGCGCGTCGATCTTCTTCCATCCGGAGAACGAAGTGCCGCATCACGCCCACGAGGTTCCGCTGTGGGTGAAGCTGGCGCCGCTGGTAGTCGGCCTCATCGGCATCGCGGTCGCGTACCTGTTCTACATGTTCCGCACCGACCTGCCCGGCAAACTGGCCGGCGCGATGGGCGGGCTGTACCGCTTCCTGCTCAACAAGTGGTATTTCGACGAGCTGTTCGAGGCGACCCTGGTGGAGCCGGCCAAGAAGCTCGGCTTCGGCCTGTGGAAGGGCGGCGACGGCAAGATCATCGACGGCCTCGGTCCCGACGGCATCGCGAGCGTCTCGCAGGACGTCGCCAAGCAGGCGACCAGGCTGCAGTCCGGCTACGTCTATCACTATGCCTTCGCCATGCTGATCGGCGTCGTCCTCCTGATAACCTGGTACATGTTCTGGTGGTAAGATCGTCGTGACCAATATCCCTCATCTCCTGACGATCATCACCTTCCTGCCGCTGGTCGGTGCGGCCTTCATCGCCGGTATCCGCGGCGAGGAGCAGCATGTCGCGCGCAACGCCCGCTGGGTGGCGCTGTGGACCTCCGGCGCGGTGTTCCTGCTGTCGCTGCTGCTGTGGTTCGGCTTCGATCGCTCCAACCCCGGCTTCCAGTTCGAGGAGCGGGCGGACTGGATTCCGGCCCTCAACATCGCCTACCACATGGGGGTGGATGGCATCTCGATGCCGTTCGTGCTGCTCTCCACGCTGCTGACGCCGATCTGCGTGCTGGCAAGCTGGGAAGCGATCGAGACCCGGGTCAAGGAATACATGATCGCGTTCCTGGTGCTGGAGACCTTCATGGTCGGCACCTTCTGCGCGCTCGATTTCGTCGCCTTCTACGTGTTCTTCGAAGGCGTGCTGATCCCGATGTTCATCATCATCGGCGTCTGGGGCGGGCCGCGGCGAGTCTATTCGGCGTTCAAGTTCTTCCTATTCACGCTGCTCGGCTCGGTGCTGATGCTGGTCGCGATCCTGACCATGTATGACCGCGCTGAGACGACCGACATTCCGACCCTGATGACGATGAGCAGCAAGTTCGATCCGCAGCTGCAGATCTGGCTATGGCTGGCGTTCTTCGCATCCTTCGCGGTCAAGGTGCCGATGTGGCCGGTGCACACCTGGCTGCCCGACGCGCATGTCGAGGCGCCGACAGCGGGCTCGGTGATCCTGGCCGGCGTGCTGCTGAAGATGGGCGGCTACGGCTTCCTGCGCTTCTCGATCCCGATGCTGCCGGATGCATCCACCACCCTGGCGCCGCTGGTGTTCGGCCTCAGTATTATCGCGGTCATCTACACCTCGCTGGTCGCGCTGGCGCAGACCGACATGAAGAAGCTGATCGCCTATTCGTCGGTCGCGCACATGGGGTTCGTGACCGCCGGCACCTTCGCCCTCAACCGGCAGGGCGTGGAAGGCGCGATGATCCAGATGCTGAGCCACGGCATCGTGTCGGGCGCGCTGTTCTTGTGCGTCGGCGTGGTCTATGACCGGCTGCACAGCCGCGACATCGCGCGCTACGGCGGGTTGGTCAACAACATGCCGCGCTATGCCTTCGCCTTCATGATCTTCACCATGGCCTCGGTCGGCCTGCCCGGCACCAGCGGCTTCATCGGCGAGTTCCTGGTGATGGTCGGCGTCTTCAAGTCCTCGACCTGGGTGGCCTTCTTCATCACCACCGGCATCATCCTCGGCGCCGCCTACATGCTGTGGCTCTATCGCCGCGTCGTGTTCGGCAAGCTGGAGAAGGACGACGTCAAGGCGATGACCGACCTCAACTGGCGCGAGGTCGCGATCTTCGTGCCGCTGATCCTGATCGTGCTGTGGATGGGCATCTATCCGGCGAGCTTCACCAGCATCACCGGCCCGGCGATCGACCAGCTCGTCACCAACTACCAGGCGGCGGTCGGCGTGACGGAACCCGCCTCGATCATCGGCCCGGCGGAAGCCGCGCCGGCGGAAGCCCTACCCGCTGAAGCGCCGGCGGAGACCGCACCTGCTGAGACAGCGCCGGCGGAGAGCCAATGATGACCGACCTCAACCTCGCCACCGCTCTCCCCGAGATCTGGATCGCCGTCGCGGCGATGGTCCTGCTGCTGATCGGCGCGCATTTCGGCGACAAGGCGATGCGCGCCCTCGGCCTGCTCTCGATCATGGTGCTGCTGATCGCGATCATCGTCATGCTCGGCATCGACACCATGTCCGGCGCACAGCTCGCCTTCGGCGGCCATTTCATCGTCGACCGCTTCGCCGTCTTCGCGAAGGTGCTGGCGCTCCTCGCCTCGATCGCCTCGATCTGGATGTCCTTCGCCTATGCCCAGCGCGAAGG
>DATEOK010000088.1:0-16972 GCA_035274225.1 Dongiaceae bacterium | reverse complement strand
AGCTCCGTGATGATGTCTTCCGTGATGCCGTCGCTGAAATACTGCTGCTCGGGATCATTGCTGAGATTCTCGAACGGCAGCACCGCGATCGACGGCTTGTCCGGCAGCGGAGGCGGCGACGCGAAGCTCGATGATTCGGCTTGTGCCATGGCGGCGGCGACCGGAGCGGTGCGCCCCAGCAGAGAGTGGTACAACGCGGTGGTTGCCGGATCGGGCTCTGCGCCAAGCTCGCTCTCCATCCGTTCGCGCAGGGTTTCGTACATCTTCAGCGCCTGCGCGGTTTGTCCGCGCTCGGCGTGGATCTGCATCAGGGCGCGGCTGGCCTCTTCGCGCAGCGGGTCGAGCGCGAGGAGCCGGCGTGCCGTCGCGATGGCGCGCTCCGGCGCGCCGCCGGCCATCGACTGCGACAGCAGCCTGGTCAGCGCTTCCTCGAGCAGGTGGCCCAGCCGCTGCCGCTCGACCAGCAGCCATTCCTCGAACGCCGGGTCGCGGATGCCGATGCCGTCCAGCAACTCGCCGCGATAGAGCGCCACCGCCTGCTCCAGTGCTGCTGTCGACCCGGTCCCCGCGAGTTTTTCGAATGTGGCAACGTCGATCGCCATTGCCGCCGGATCGAGCCTGGCCGTCAAACGGTCCGCAACGATCGACGACTGAGCGGCCGCGGGCAAGCATTGGCGCAGTTTGGTCAGGGAATGCTTCAGGCTGTCCCGCGCCTGCTGCTCGCCGCGATCGCTCCACAGCAGGCCTGCCAGCTTGTCCCGCGAATGTGTCGCACCGGCGGGAAGGGCCAGGATGGCGAGCAGCGCGCGGTCCTTCTGGCCGAGCAGGTCGACGACGTCGCCGTCGGCCAGGCGCAGCTGGAAACCGCCAAAAAGCCTGAGTTCCGGCACCGCCATGGCTATCCGACCAGCAGGCCCCTCCCGTCGGACAAATCGAGCTCGTATCGCCGAATTAACGCATTTTTCCCGATCAGCACAACTGCCAACTCCCATTCTCCCGCCGTTTTCCCGCGGCTCCGCACGAGCCGTTCACGTCGGAAGCCTAGAAAGAACGGGTGCGAACCTGGTCGCACATGCGAGCCGAAGGAGGCAGCAATGTTGCAGTCCGATCCGAGCGAGCGGCCCGTGGGAATATCCCACTCCATCCTTCCTCCGCATTTCATCGGCGGGGTGGCTCGGTCGCGTCATGACGCGACGCTTGCCGCCTCTCTGGAGAAACAGGCCGTGCAGCGCGCGGCGATCCTTGCGCGGCAGCCGAGCCAGACAGCAGACCAGCTCCTTTGGCGCATCCTGCTCCAGGTGGCGCGCCGTGCGGCAGCCGTCTGGTGGCCGCAGCATGGCTGCTTCGAGATCGACCGCCCGCGGAGCGCGCTGAAATGATGCAGGTGGAGCAAGTCCGATCCCCCGGCGTCTATCGCGAGGCGAGCGCGAACGCCGGGTCCAGCCGTCGGCCACAGCTCTTCGGCGCCTTCCTGGTGGTGCTGTCCGCGGCCGCCATTGCCATCGTCCCGACGCTGGCGCGCCTCGCCTATGACGGCGGCAGCGATACCCTCACGGTCATCACGTCCAGGAGCATTGTCTCCGCAGGGGCTTGCTTTCTGGTCATGGTGGCGCTCGGACGGCCATTCGTCATCCGGGGCAACGCGCTGCGTATCAGCCTTGCCCTGGGCGTGCTCTACGCCGTCCATCTGTATGGGTTGCTGGGCGCCGTCAGCTATCTGCCGGTGAACGTCGTCATCCTGGTTTTCTATCTTCATCCCCTGATGGTGGGCATCATCGCGATCCTGTTCGGCGGCGAGAGGATGTCATGGGGCAGGTTCGCCGCGTTGGCCGCCGCCATTATGGGCCTCGGACTGGCGGTGGGGTTCTCCCTCGGCAACCTGAACTGGATCGGCATGGCGCTGGCGCTGACATCGGCGGTGCTGGCGGCGGTCGTGATCATCGGCGGCTCGCACGCCATGAAGAGCAGCGATAGCCTGGGCGTGACCTGCTACATGATGGTGTCGGCGGCGGCGAGCCTGGTCGTCATCTGTGTCATCCACGGCGACCTGCGGCTGCCGGTTACGCTGCAGGGCTGGACCGGATTCGGGGGCGTTGCCATCGCCTACACCATCGGAACGGTCGCCTTCTTCGCCGCCATTCCGCTCCTCGGGGCCGTTCGCGCAGCCATGATCAGCAATCTGGAGCCCGTGCTTGGCATTCTGTTCGCCATGGCGGTCCTCGGTGAAAGTGTGTCACCGCTGCAGGCCATCGGCATTGTCCTGGTTATTGGCTCGATCTTCGCCATGGAGGCGGTCCGCCGGTAGGGGGCAACAGGGTTCAAGCCATTGGGGCTACATCTTCTCGCATAGGTGCGGCATCCTGCCCCTATTCGTTGATATTTCATTCACTATAGCCCGCCTATGCTCCCAAGAGTTGACAGCAGTACGGAACGCCGGATCATAAACCGTGATGAAACTTCGGCTTGAGCCGCACGGGGAAGGTGTGAGGCCGCGCATCGAGCGCGCGGCGGAGGTGCAGCCGCATCTGACCGAAGAGCGCTACCGCGCGCTCGCCGAGACGTTGCGCGCCGTGCCGTGGGAAGGCGAGCCGACCACCGACCACGTCACCTATGTCGGCCCGCAGATCGAACGGCTGACCGGCTACACGGTGGAAGAGTGGCGGGCGCCCGGCGCCTGGGTGAATGCGATGCATCCGGACGACCGCGATGGCCAGGTGCAGAAGTACGAATGGCACCTCAAGCATCACAGCGACCACAATCTGGAATACCGGGTGATCGCCAGGTCCGGACAGCAGATCTGGTTCCGCGACATCATCACCTTCGTCACCAACGCCGACGGCCACGAGATCGTGCGCGGCCTGATGATCGTGATCGACGAGGAGAAAGCGCTGGAACGCGCGCTGCGGGAAAGCGAGGCGCGCTACGGCCATGCCGAACGGATCGCCAAGCTCGTGCATTGGAGCCTCGCCCTCGATCCGCATGGCAACTGGGAGAACAATCGCCTCACCTATTCGAACGCCGCCGTCGAACTGCTCGGGCTGCCGCCCGACAGGCTGCACCTTACCAACGGGGAATTTCTCGCACGCCTGACCCATCCGGAGGATCACGAGCATGTGCGTTCGACGCTGCACCAGAGCCTTGCCAAGGGGCAAATCGAGATCTCCGTCACCTACCGCATCGTCCGGCCGGATGGCCGCATCAGGTGGGTAGTCGAGCATGCCCACAACGACTTCGACGAGACCGGCCGGCGCGTAGGCGCCTTCGGCATCATCCAGGACATCACCGAGCAGCGGCAGCGCGAGCTGGAGATGCGCGAGGCCTATCTGCGCGCCGACCTGGCCAGCCGCGCCAAGACCCAGTTCCTCGCCACCATGAGCCACGAGCTGCGCACGCCCTTGAACGCCATCATCGGTTTCTCCGAGGTGATGAGGGCTGAGATCATGGGGCCGCTCGGCTCGCCGGGCTACAAGGACTACGCCGCAGACATCCACGGCAGCGGCACGTTCCTGCTCGCCATCATCAACGAGCTGCTCGACCTCAGCCTGATCGATTCCGGCGAGATGAAGCTCGACGAATCGCTGGTGCAGATCGACAAGATCGCTGAGAGCAGCGTCGCGCTGCTGCGCTCCAAGGCGGCGGCCAAAGGCATCAAGCTCACGCAGGCGGCCTCCTGCAACCCGCCGCTGCTGCGTGGGGATGCGCGCCGGATCAAGCAGGCGGTGATCAACCTGCTCACCAACGCCATCAAGTTCACCCCCGCCGGCGGATCGGTCGACGTCTCGGCGAGCTGGTCGGGCAGCGGCATGGTTCTGACGGTCTCCGACACCGGCATCGGCATCGCCGCGGCGGATCTCGAGCGGGTCATGAAGCCGTTCGTGCAGGCGGAGAACTGGCTCGCCCGCAAGCACGAGGGCGCCGGCCTCGGCCTTGCCATCACCAAGAGCATCTGCGAGCTCCACGGCGGCACGCTGGTCCTGGAAAGCACGGTGGGCGAGGGCACCGTCGCCCGCATCCTGCTGCCGGCCGACCGGGTCGAGGCACGTCCCCGCGCAACCTGAGGCGCGACGGATTGTTTCCACTTCCGATACTAATCGGGTCCGCTACGCTCCCCACCTAGGGAGCAGGAAGCGCGGACACTGGAGGCATCCCATGGGCTTGCTGGTCGAGGGCAAATGGCAGTCGGAGTCCGGCCGCTGGGCCGACGCCAAGGGCCGGATGCAGCGGCCTGACTCCACCCTGCGCAACTGGATCACGCCGGACGGCAGCCCCGGCCCGACCGGAGGCGGCGGCTTCAAGGCCGAGGCGGGGCGCTACCATCTCTACATTGCGCGCGCCTGCCCGTGGGCACACCGCACCGCCATCTTCCGCGAACTCAAGGGCCTGCAGGACACGATCGGCCTCTCCGTCACGCACTGGTTGATGCTGGAGAACGGCTGGACCTTCGAGGCCGCGCCGGGCGTCATCCCTGACTCGGTGAACAACGCGCGATACCTCTACGAGCTCTACGCCAAGAGCGAGCCGGAGTACAGCGGCCGCGTCAGCGTGCCGGTGCTGTGGGACAAGAAGACCGCACGCATCGTGAACAACGAATCCGCCGACATCATCCGCATGCTGAACAGCGCGTTCGACGGCATCGGCGCGACGCCCGGCGATTATTATCCGGAAGCCTTGCGCGCCGAGATCGAGACGGTCAACAAGCGCGTCTACGACACCCTCAACAACGGCGTCTACAAGGCCGGCTTCGCCGGCAGCCAGGACGCGTACGACGAAGCCGTGGTGCCGCTGTTCGAAACCCTGGATTGGCTGGAGGAAAAGCTGTCACGCGCCGACTACCTGGTCGGCAACCGCCTGACCGAAGCGGACTGGCGCCTGTTCACCACGCTGCTGCGCTTCGATCCGGTTTATCACACGCACTTCAAGTGCAACCTCCGGCGCCTGGTCGACTACCCCGCGCTGTGGCGCTATACGCGCCGGCTCTACCAGCATCCTGCGGTGCGACCGACGGTCAACTTCGACCACATCAAGGGCCACTATTTCCAAAGCCACCGCTGGATCAACCCCACCGGCATCGTGCCCAAAGGCCCGATCGTGGATTTCGACGCGCCGCTCCCATAACACCCCCTTACTGTCATCCCGGGCAGGCCGCGCAAGCGGCATGACCCGGGACCCATGCGTCCTGTCAGCGTTGCGGAACGTTCGCATGGGTCCCGGCTCGCGCTGCGCTTGGCCGGGATGACAGAAAGAGAAGCGGCGGCGGGCTCAGCTCACCATTGCGGGTTCTTCACCGTCGCCAGCTTGATCAGGTGGTCGACGATGTCCGCGGTCTTGACCTTGACCACGTGCGGGTTCTCGCCGCGCAGGGTCTGCTCCATCAGCAGCCGGCTCTCGACGTTGGCGAGCTTCACCTTGACGATGCCAGGCGCCTTCTTGATGCCGGGATAGTAGTTGGGGTCGACCAGCTTTTCCTTGGCGCCGACGCGCGTCAGCACCGCCGCCTCGTCCTCGTCGATCTCGCCCTTCTTCGCCAGCTTCCAGTCGGTGTGGCCGGCATGCTCGCCGGCGTTCAGCTCCTCGATCACGGCCTCGGCCGTGCCGTCGGTCACACCGATCTTGTAGCAGTGTTTGGTGAGGCCGTGATCGGCGCCCCAGTTGGCGAGTCCCTTGCTGCTCGCCACGTAGACCGTTGCCATCGCGAAATTCCGAAAAGGTTTCGTGTTGGCGCGAGTTGAGCGCGTTGCCGCCTTGCCGTCAATCGGGCGGTCAGCCGAGAAGCTCGGCCACGCGGCTTTCGAGCTTGGCAACCAGGTCGGCGCCGACCTTGCCGCCTTCGCCCTTGATGCCCTTGGTCAGGATGAGGTCGAGCGCGTCGAGATGCGACTTGGCGAGGTCGAGATCCCTGCTCTCGTAGCCGCGCGCGCGGTTGCGGGTGAGGGCGCACAGCGAATGCCCGATCTTGGTAACTAGCGGGAAGCCGAACGAGCTGCCCTGGCCCTTGAGGTCGTGGCCGATCCGGAACAGCGCCTCGACATGCTGGCCGCGCCCGGCGAGATCGTCGTTGGCGGCGGCGAGGGCCGTCCGCGCCTTGGCAACGTCGACCAAGGCCCAGGTCGCATAATCCCGCGCCAGGTTGGCGACCGCTTTCTCCGCCCGCGCGAGGCTGGTCGCGATCGTTCCGTCGCCGGCTTCTTCATCCGGTTTGTTCGAGTTGGCGGGCATCGGCACGAGCGTGACCATCCTTCCAGAGTGTTCCTGGAAGCTTAAACAAGCGTGAAGCCGTGTTTGACAGCGGAATTCTACGCCGAAGGATATAGACGGGATGTCACAGCCGCCGCGGCAGCCATGTCGCAGCCACGCCGACCGTCAACGCCAGCAGCCCGGCAAACACGAATACGGCGCGGAAATCGAACATGGTGAGCAGCACGGCGTAGGTCGCGGAGGGGATGAACTCCGCGGTGTCCACGTAGGTGCGGAACACGGTCGCCAGCTGCGGCAGCTCGCGCGGCCGGGCGAAGCGCATGAAAGGGATGTTGCCGAGCGAATCCAGCGCGACGATGAAAGTCGCCGCGACCAGCAGCAGCAGGCAGAAGATGACCGGCCGGTCATAGAACAAGGTGATCCCGATGGTCAGCACGCCGCCGCCCCAGAATGCGCCGACGATCGGCGCGCGGATGCCGAGCTTCTGCGCCACCATCCGCACCACCGGCGACAGGCCGAGCAGCAGGTTGCCGACGCCGACCAGCCATCCCGCCCAGCTCTCGTCGATCCCGTGGTCCTGCAGATAGAGCGCGGGATAGGTGAAGAACATCGACCACCAGGCGGACCGCCCGAACACGATCAGCCAGCTGAGGCGCAGCCGCTTCTGCGAGGCGAAGCGCCAGATCATGGTCAGCGGGTTGCGCGGCGGCGGCGTCGATTCGACGCCCGGCTTCGCCAGCTTGAGCCGCCGGAAATAGAGGATGAGGCAGAAATGGACGGCGATCGAGATCGCCGCGGGGGCGACGATGCCATAGCGTTCGTAGAGCCCGACCCCGATCACCGGCCCGAAGCCCCAGGCGATACAGCTGGTGAACAGGCGCAAGGTCTCGGACCGCACCAGGTTGGCGCGCGGGATGAAATCGACGATGAACAGGATCAGGCACACGCTGCCGATGACGCCGCTCAAGGCGCGGCCCAGCATGCCGAGGCCGAGGCCCGGAATGGTCGAGGTCGCGAGCCCCGCCATGCCGGTCACGCAGCACAAGATGCCGCAGACGTAGGTCGCATTGCGGCCGAGGCGATGGATTACGAAGGGGGTCAGGAAGGTTCCGAAAAAGCTGAGCATCGCCACCGCGGAATAGGTGGTGCCGACGTAGGAATCGGCATTCTCCGTCGCGAACCCCTTGTACAGGGAGTAGGCGTGCAGCGGGATAACGGTCGCAGTCAGCGCGCGCGCCGCGGAGTCCAGCGCATAGATCGCGGCGAATGCCGTCGGGCCCGGAACCAGCAGGGCCGACTGCGACGCGACGGGTGGGGAAGCCATGAGCGGGGCGGCGACTCGAAATGGATCGGGCATCCTAGTGCGCATGGCCTAGGCTGACCAGTGTCGCCAAGGGTGGATATCCATGCAGAAGCCTCATAGACTGCATGACATGAACGACGCCGGACGAAGCAAAGTCGAGCCCCGGCATCCCGATCTGCTGCGGCTCCTGGACTATTGGCACGGCAAGCGCGGCGCGCGCGCCTTTCCGCGGCGCGCCGATGTCGATCCCGTCGATCTCGGCTTCATGCTGGCGCGCATCGCCTTGACCGAGGTACACGATGACCCGCGCCGCTACCGGCTGCGCCTGGTCGGGTCCTGGTGGGCGCAACTGTCGGGCGCGGAATTGACCGGCACATGGCTGGATGAATGGCCGAAGGCCAATCTGGGTAAGCTCACGATCGACACTTATGAAGCCGTGATCGCCACCCGCACTCCGCTGTGCGCCCAGCGCGACGCCTGGGTCGACGAGAAGAAGCTGAGCTACGAGATCCTGCTGCTGCCGCTGTCGGAAGACGACCAGCGCATTTCCATGATCCTGACCGGAATCGGGCCGAGCTAGGCCAAGCTCGCTACGCTCTTCCCGTCATGGCAAGGCTTGGCCTTGCCATCCACGAGTTTGCAACTGCGAAACCGAACCTCGGAGAGAAACTCGCGGATCCCAAGGCCAAGTCTTGGGATGACGGAGCTAGGAATGGGGCGTTGCGCTGCTGTTTGCAGGAACCTCCGCAATCTCCTAACCTCCCTGAAAAAGAGGGAACCACATGACCGACGATCTCTACCGCCTCACCGCGCTCGATGCCGTGCGCCGCTTGCGTGCCGGCGAGCTCTCGCCGCTCGACCTGATCGACGCGGTGGAGCGGCGCGCCTCCGCCGTCAACGGCGCGGTCAACGCGCTGGTGACGCCATGCTACGACCGCGCGCGCGAGCATGCGCGCCGGCTGATGAAGCTCCCCGTCCAGGAGCGCGGCCCGCTCGCCGGCCTGCCGGTCGGGATCAAGGACCTCAATCCGGTCGCCGGCGTGCGCACCACCTTCGGCTCGCCGATCTTCGCCGACAACGTGCCCGACGTGTCCGACATCCTGGTGCAGACCATCGAGGCCAACGGCGGCATCGTCGTCGGCATGACCAACAGCCCCGAGTTCGGCGCCGGCGCCAACACCTTCAACGAAGTGTTCGGCGAGACGCGCAATCCGTGGAACCTCGCGCTCAATGCCGCCGGTTCGTCGGGCGGTTCGGCGGCGGCGCTCGCCACCGGCATCGTCGCGCTCGCCAGCGGCTCCGATCTCGGCGGCAGCTTGCGCACCCCCGCCAGCTTCTGCTCGGTGGTCGGCTTCCGCCCCAGCCTCGGCCGTGTCGCCAACGGGCCGGGCGATCAGCGCTTCAACGACCTCTCGGTCGAAGGCCCGATGGCGCGCAACGTGCTCGACGTCGCCTTGTTCCTCGATGCGATGAGCGGCTGGCGCGTCGAGGATCCGATCTCTCTGCCGGCGCCGCGCGAGTCGTTCCTCGCCACCGCGCAGCGCAAGAAGAAGCCGAGGCGCGCCGCCCTCGCCATCGATCTCGGCGGCGCCACCCCGGTGGACCGGCCGACCCGCGCCGTCGTGCGCCAGGCGGCGGACAAGCTCGCCAACGCCGGCATCGAGATCGTGGAGGCGAGCCCCGACTTCTCCGGCGCCAAGGAGTGCTTCCACGTGCTGCGCGGCCTCGGCTACGTCGCCAACACGCGCACGCTGCTGGAGCGACACCGCGACAAGCTGAAGCCCGACGTGATCTGGAACGTCGAAGCGGGCCTGGCGCTGACCGCCGAGCGCATCAGCAACGCGCTGCTCTATCGCTCGCGGCTCTATGGCGAGATGGTGGCGTTTCTCCAGCAGCACGATTTCCTGCTCACGCCGGCCGCCTGCTGCGCGCCGAACCCGATCGAGGAACGCTGGGTGCGCGAGGTCGACGGCCACAGGTTCGAGAACTACATCGGCTGGCTGACGCTGCCCGCCTGCATCACGCTGACCACGTGCCCCGCGATCAGCATCCCCGCCGGATTTACCGATGACGGGCGTCCGGTCGGCATCCAGCTGGTCGGCGTCCCGCGCGGCGACGCCGAATTGCTGAGCGCCGCTGCCGCGGTCGAAGACATCCTCGGCGTGCGCGAGGCGGTGCCGATCGACCCCAGGCCCGCCAAGCCGCTCAAGGCGGGATGAGCGGGCCCGACATCCACGTCGACCTGCACCTGGTGCTGCTGCGAGACGGCAGCATCCTGATGGGAGAGCGGCGCAACGTGGAGTTCGGTGCCGGGCAGTATCATGTTCCGGCCGGCCATCTGGAGGCCGACGAAACCATCATCGACGGCATCATCCGCGAGGCGGCCGAAGAGACCAGCATCGTGCTGGCGCCGAGCGACCTCGACCTCGCCTACGTCATGCATTTCCGCGGCGCATCGGATCGCCTGTCGCTGTTCTTCACCGCCAGCAATTGGACGGGTGAGATCGAGACGCGCGAGCCGGACAAGTGCGCCGGCTGGCAGTGGCTGAAGCTGGCCGCGCTGCCGGCCAACATCGTGCCCTATGCCCGGCAGGCCATCGCCGACCTCACCTCCGGCAAGCGCATCGGGCTGTTCGGCTGGCCGGTTGACGAGCCGATTCCCTATATGGCGCGCACCCGCGCGTACTATCGGGCGCTGGGCTACGACGAACCCTATCGCTGGGCGCATTTCGCCGACGCGCCGTTCGCGCCGTTGGGCAAGAAGCTGCGGGAGTGCCGCATCGGCCTGGTGACGACGGCGGTGCCGTACGATCCGGCGCGCGGCGAGCAAGGGCCCGGCGCGCCGTACAATGCGGCAGCCAAGTTCCATCGTGTCTATGCGCATTCGATCGAGGGGGCGCCGGATGTGCGCATCTCCCACGTCACCTACGATCGCACGCATACCACCGCCGAAGATTCCAGCAGCTGGTTCCCGCTCGCCCAGCTGAAACGCGCCGCCGCCGAGAGACGCATCGGCAGCCTCTCGCCGCGCTTCTACGGCGCGCCAACCACGCGCAGCCAGCGCTCGACTTTGGAGCGGGACGCGCCCGACATCCTCGCCGCGATGCGGGCGGACGGAGTGGACGCCGCCGTGCTGGTGCCGAACTGCCCGATCTGCCACCAGACCATCGCCCTGATCGCGCGCCAACTCGAGGCCGCCGGCATCCCTACCGTGATCATGGGCGCTGCCCGAGACATCGTGGAGCATGCCGGCGTGCCGCGCTTCCTGTTCAGCGACTTCCCGCTCGGCAACGCCGCGGGCAAGCCGCGCGATGCGGCATCGCAGGCCGCGACTCTTGATCTCGCGCTGCATGTGCTCGAGAGCGCAACGGCGCCGCGCACCACCGTTCAATCGCCGCAACGTTGGTCCGACGATTCCGGCTGGAAGCGCGACTTCGACAACATCGAGACGCTGAACGAGACGGACCTTGCGCGCCTGCGCGCCGAGCACGAACGCCACCGCGCCATCGCCAGCGCCAACCGCACCAAGTGACGGCGCGCTACTTCACTTCCTCGATCACCCGCGACGACCACGGGCACCAGCGCCGGCCGGGCAGAAACGCACCGCCGACCTCGGCAAGGTGCGCTTCGACATAGCTCGTCGCCGCGTCGCAGACCTCGATCGACATCTCGAAGAACGAGATCGAGGCCGGATCGAGGTGGAAGCTCCAGGGCGCGTTGTACGGCACAGCTTCCGCGACTATCAGACCGGTCACGTGTTTCGATGGTTCCTGTCCACTCGCCAAAGCACGCGCCTCCGCGATGCCGGCAGGGTCGGTGAGTGCGATGACGAACGTGTCCGCCGCAGTTGCGCCGGCCACCTTGAAGTAGGCGGTCTCCGACTGGTCCTTTGTGCTCTGGCACCCAGTCAAATGAACAATCATTGCAACCAGCAACAGTCCTCGCGTCATGTGGCATCGCGCATGCTGCGCAGAAAGACGACCCGCGCCTTGCCGTAGCGCCGCTCGTCCTCCACTTTCAGCGTCTTGCCCTCCGGCACTTCGTCACGCGCACCCATCTCGGCGACGATCAGCGCGCCGGGCGCGATCCAGCCGGCCTTGTCCAGCGCCGTCAGCGCGGGTGCGATCAGGCCTTGCCCGTACGGCGGGTCGAGGAACACCAGCGAGCACGGCGCGTAGCGCGGCTGGGCCGGCGGCGGGCTGAGCGCGTTGCAGGCGAAGACCAGTGTGCGCGCGTTCTCGCGGCAGGCGCTGATGTTGCGCTTCAGCGTGTCGAGCGCGGGCTTGGCCAGTTCCATGGCCACCAAGGTTGCGGCGCCGCGCGACAGGGCTTCGAGGCCAAGCGCGCCGGAGCCGGCGAAGGCGTCGAGCACGCTGGCGCCCTCCACCGTGTCGAAGCGGTGGATCAGCATGTTGAAGATCGCCTGGCGCGCGCGATCGGAGGTCGGACGAACGTCGGTGCCTTCGGGCACGCTCAGCTTGGTGCCCTTGTGCGACCCCGCCTCAATGCGCATGGCGTTTCGGTTTGTGCCGTCGCTCGCTGCGTCCCTTATCCGCGCGCGGCTTGTCGATGCGTGGGCGATCGCCCTGCGGTGCCGAAGACGGTGTCTTCTTCAGCTTGAGCTGCCCGCCGACCTTGTGCACCGGCTGCTTGCCGCCGACCTGTTCGCGCAGAACCTTGGCCGGCACTTCTTCGATGTCGCCGGGGTTGAGATGGCTGCCGAGCTGGAACGGGCCATAGGCGATGCGGATCAGGCGGCTGACCGGCCAGCCGAAATGGCCGCAGATGTTGCGGATCTCGCGGTTCTTGCCTTCGGTCAGGGCCATGGTGAGCCAGACATTGTCGCCCTGCTTGCGGTCGAACGTCGCCTCGATCCCGCTGTAACGCACGCCTTCGACCGTGATGCCCTTGGCGAGTTGCGCCAGCTGCGTCTGGTCGACCTCGCCATGCACGCGCACGCGATAGCGCCGCACCCAGCCGGTCGACGGCAGCTCCAGCCGCCGCGCCAGCTCGCCGTCGTTGGTCAGCAGCAGCAGTCCTTCGGAATTGAGATCGAGCCGCCCGACCGAGATCACCCGCGGCATGCCTGGCGGCAAGGAATCGAACACCGTCGGCCGGCCCTGCGGATCCTTGGCGGTCGTGACCAGCCCGCGCGGCTTGTAATAGCGGAACAGGCGCGTGCGCTCCGCCGCCGGCAGCGGCTTGCCGTCGATGCGGATGTCGTCGCTGTCGGTGACGTTGAGGGCGGGGGAGGCGAGCTTCTTGCCGTTCACCGACACGCGGCCTTCCAGGATCATCGTCTCCGCGTCGCGCCGCGAGCACACGCCCGCGCGTGCGATCGCCTTGGCGATGCGCTCGCCCTCGAAACCGCTCTTTTGCTCGGTCATGACGCCGCCGCGATCAGGCCGGCGAAGATCTTCTGGTCGCCGCCATGCATCAAGAACTCCGGATGCCACTGCACGCCGAGGCAAAAGCGATGGGTCCTGGACTCGATGCCTTCGATCACGCCGTCCGGCGCGGTGGCGTTGATCGCGACCTCTGGCCCGACAGCTTTCACCGCCTGGTGATGCGCGCTGTTGACGGCGAGCTCGTTGGCGCCGGTGAGGCGATGGAGGAGCGTGCCCGCCTTCACCTGCACGATATGGCCGGGCTCGTCGCGCGGGTTGGGCTGCTCGTGCAGCACATGGCCGGTGATCTCATCCTCGATATGCTGGATGAGGGTGCCGCCCAGCACCACGTTGATCAGCTGCTCGCCGCCGCAGATGCCGAGGACGGGCTTGTCCTTGGCCAGCATCGCCTTGGTGACGGTCCACTCGAACAGCGTGCGCTCCTCTTTGAGCGTGACCGTGGCGTGGGTGGACTTGGCGCCGAACAGCCGGGGGTCGACGTCGAACCCGCCGCCGGTCACCACCAGCGCGTCGATCCGCTCGGCATAGGCCTCGGCCAGCGCCGCCTCGTGCGGCAGGCACATCGGGATGCCGCCGGCCTTGGCGATGGCCGAGCAGTAGTTCTCGCGGATCAGGTAGCGCCCGACCTTGCCGATCCCGGTCGGGCCGGCGGTGTCGAGGGTGAGGCCGACGATGGGCGGCATGGGCTGGCTCCTTTGGCTGGCCGGAAGCTAGTGCAGCGGGGGCAAGGGCTCAAGTCGCGATCGTCGCAACCCCCTCCCCCATCTTTGGGGGAGGGGGTTCTCTTGACCTACGCGCAACGCCCGGGTTCAAGTGCCGCATGACCAGCCAGCCCCACCCGCACATGGAGCATGATTTCATGGGCCTCGCCTTCCGCCAGGCCGAGGCGGCGGCCGCGCGCGACGAGGTGCCGATCGGCGCGGTCCTGGTCGATTCCACCACCGCCCAGGTGTTGGCCGCCAACCACAACCGGGTCGAGGAGCTGCACGACCCCACCGCCCACGCCGAGATGCTGGTGATCCGCGCGGTGTCGACGAGCCGCAAGGAAAAGCGCCTGCCGCTGTGCGACCTCTATGTGACGCTCGAGCCGTGCCCGATGTGCGCGACCGCGATCTCGTTCGCCAGGCTCAGGCGCATCATCTTCGCGGCGCGCGATCCGAAAGGCGGCGGCGTCGAGCATGGGCCGAAGATCTTCCAGCAACCGACCTGCCATCACCGGCCGGAGGTGTTTGGCGGATTGGACGAGACGAAGAGCGCGACGCTGCTGAAGGCGTTCTTCCAGGCGAAGCGCTGACGCTCTCCCCAACTGTCATCCCGGGCAAGCAGCGAAGCTGCGCGACCCGGGACCCATGCGGCCTGTCAGCGTCACGGAAGCTACGCATGGGTCCCGGGTCTCGCTACGCTCGCCCGGGATGACAGTTGGGAGAAGGTGCGTGAGGTGGAGCGCTTAGATCGGCAGCCTGTCCAGCATCCTGTACCACCACACGCTCGGCGCCAGGAACCAGGGGTTGCCGGTGTACATCGGCCGGGTCTGGAACGGCACGTTGTCCAGTGCGGTCTTGCCCTCGTCCTTGCCAAGCACCTGCTGCCCGACGCGCATGCCGAAATAGGTGGCGAGCGAGACGCCGGAGCCGCAATAGCCCATGGCGTAATAGAGGCCGTCCTGCTTGCCGACATGCGGCAGCGTATCGAAGGTGTAAGCGACGAAGCCCATCCAGGAATGCGTGACGTGCGCGTCCTTCATCGTGGGGAAGATCGCGCTCATGAACTTGTGCAGCCTGGGCGCGCTCACCAGCGGGTTGGTCTCCATGTAGGCGACGCGGCCGCCGAACACCATCGAGCGCTGGTCCGGCGACAGGCGGTAGTAGAACACCACGCGCCGCGTGTCGCTCACCATGCGGTCGTGCGGGATGAGCTTTTTCATCTCCTCGACCGGCCGCGGCTCGGTTGCGATGATGTAGCTGCCGATCGGGATCACGCGCCGGCGGTGCCAGGGTGAGAGCGGTCCGCTGTAGCCGTTGGTCGCCAGCACCACGTCGCGCGCCGTCACCGTGCCCTTGGCGGTGCGCACGCGGAACTTCTGGCCGTCGCGTTCGATCGCCTGCGCCTTGCACTGGTCGATGACCTGCACGCCGGCGGCGCGCGCGATCCGCAGCAACTCCAGGTGATACTTGCCGGGATGCAGCGCGCCATGGCGCGGATAAACGGCGCCGCCGTAATAGAGATCGGACGCGATCTCACGGTGCTGCTCCGCCTTCGGCACGATCTCCATCGGCACCTCCAGCCCCTTGGGCTGGTTGCCGGCAAACCTGGCTAGCGCATCGTACTGCCGCCGGTTGTGCGCGGCATGGAAACGCCCGACCCGCCGCCAGTCGCAGTCCAGCTTCTCGCCGCGGATCAGCGCATCGATGTATTCGAGCGCGCTGATCCCCTCGGTGCGAATCGCGAACGCCATCTCCTGATTGTGCCGGCCCGACAGCGCGGTGAAGCTCGGCTTGATGCTGGTGGAAACCTGTCCGCCGTTGCGGCTGGAGCAGCCCCAGCCCGCGCTCTCCGCATCGATCACCAGGGTCGAGCGCCCGCCCTTCGCGGTCTCGCGCGCCGCCATCAGCCCGGTGTAGCCGGCGCCGATCACCAGCACGTCGACCTCGCTGGGCATGTCCGTGTGCGGAATATGCGGCCGCGGCGCGTCCTTCCACCAATAGGGCTCGGACTTGAAACCGGCGGTGAAGAGCTCTTCGCCTTTCATCATTGCCCCGACCCTAACAAAGGAGTTCCCCTCTCCCCTCGCGGGAGAGGGCTGCGGAGGCATAGCGAGGCGTAGCCGAGCTTAGCCGGAGCTGGGTGACGGGGCCGCGCCGCGAGGCGCGCAGCGCGTGAGCGCTGTTGCGCGAAGACGCTCTGACGAGCGTGCGCAGCTATCGCTGCGCAACCCCTCATCCAGCTTCGCCTAAGCTCGCTGCCGCTCGCTAAGGCTCCGCATCCTTCCCCCGCAAGGGGGGAAGGGAGGTTTTGCTTGGTTGTCAGGATCATTCCCTACTGCCCTCCCGCGCGATTGCGCGCCAGCCGATGTCGCGGCGGCAGAAGCCTTCGGGCCAGTCGATGCGGTCGACCAGCGCATAGGCCTTCTTCTGCGCCTCGCGCACGCTCTTGCCGAGCGCGGTCACCGCCAGCACGCGGCCGCCATGGGCTTCGATCTCGCCCTTCCCCTGCTTGGTGCCGCAGTGGAACACGATCGCGTCGTCCTCTTCGGCCGGGATGTTGCGGATGACGCTGCCGGGCCTGGTCGAGCCGGGATAGCCCTTGCTCGCCATCACCACGGTCAGCGCGCTGTCGGGATACCAGCGCAGGTCGAAGTCCTCGAGCGTGCCGTCGGCCGAGGCCACCAGCGCCGGCACGATGTCCGACATCATGCGGATGCACAGCACCTCGCACTCCGGGTCGCCGAAGCGCGCGTTGAACTCGATCAGCTTCGGCCCGTCCTTGCCGACCATGATGCCGGCGAACAGCACGCCCTTGAACGGGCGGCCCTCGGCCTTCAGTCCCGCGATCGCCGGGCGCACGATCTCCTTCATGATGCGCGCCTCGATCTCCGGCGTCGCGACCGGCGCGGGCGAATAGGCGCCCATGCCGCCGGTGTTGGGCCCGGTGTCGCCATCGCCGACGCGCTTGTGGTCCTGGGCGCTGATCATCGGCAGCACGTGCTCGCCGTCGCTGAGCGCGAAGAAAGACAGTTCCTCGCCGTCGAGGAACTCCTCCACCACCACGCTGTCGCCGGCCTGGCCGAATTGGTGGCCGACCATCATGGAGTCAATCGCCGCCTCGGCCTCGCCGTGGCTGTTGCAGATGATGACGCCCTTGCCGGCAGCGAGGCCGTCGGCCTTCACCACCACCGGCAAGGGCAGGGTGCGGGCGAAGATCTTGGCGTTGTCGGTGTCGAGGAAGCGCTTGTAGCGCGCGGTCGGGATGTTGTGCCGCGCGGCGAGGTCCTTCATGAAGCCCTTGGACCCTTCGATCTCCGCCGCGTTCCGGCGCGGGCCGAAGGCGCGGATGCCGGCCGCTTCCA
>DATEOK010000087.1:0-17563 GCA_035274225.1 Dongiaceae bacterium | reverse complement strand
CTTCCCCCACAAGGGGGGAAGGGGTTCGCCGAGCGTGGTTAGGCGGTTGATCATCCCCTCACCCACCCAGAAACGATTCAGCCACTTCCCTATTCGCCAGCAAATTTGCGGCGGTGTCGGTGAAGCGGTTGCGGCCGGTGGCAAGCACGTAGCCGGTGTGGCCGATCGCGAGCGCCTGCTTGGCGTTCTGCTCGACCAGCAGCACGCCGACGCCGCTTTGGTTGATGGCGACGATGCGCTCGAAAATCTGGTCCATGTAGAGCGGCGACAGCCCCGCCGTCGGCTCGTCAAGCATCAGCAGCTTGGGCTCCAGCATCAGCGCCCGGCCCATCGCCACCATCTGCCGCTGCCCGCCGGACAGCTCACCCGCCGCCTGCTTCAGCTTCTCGCGCAGCGGCGGGAACAGCGTCAGCACCGCCTCGATCCGGCGCGCGAGGTCGCCGGGCTTCAGGAACGCGCCCATCTCCAGGTTCTCGCGCACGCTGAGCGAACGGAACACGTTGCGCTCCTGCGGCACATAGGCGATGCCACGCCCGACCAGCGTGTCGGCCGGCAGCCGCGTCACCTCGTCATCGTTGAACAGCACCCGCCCGTCCCGGATCTGCGCCAGGCCGAAGATCGCCTTCATCGCCGTCGACTTGCCGGCACCGTTGGGCCCGACGATGACCGAGATCCGGCCGGGTTCCACTGCCAGGTCGACGCCGTTCAGGATGTCGACCGCGCCGTAGCCGGCGACCAGCTTCTCGATCCGCAGCAGGCTCATGGTCGAGCCTCCGGCTTGTGATGGCGCGCGCCGAGATAGGCTTCGATCACCGCGTCGTTGCGGCGGATCTCCGTCATGGTGCCTTGGGTCAGCACCTTGCCCTCGGCCATCACGATCACCGGGTCGCACAGCCGCGCGATCAGGTCCATGTCGTGCTCGATGACGAAGAAGGTGTAGCCGTGCTCGCGGTTGAGGCGCTCGATCTCGCCCGCCAGCTCGCTCAGCAGTGTCCGGTTGACGCCGGCGCCGAGCTCGTCAAGCAGCACCACTTTGGGCCGAATCATCATGGTGCGGCCGAGCTCCAGCAGTTTCTTCTGCCCGCCCGAGAGATTGCCGGCATATTCGCGCTCGAGATGCGTCAACCGCAGCTGCGCCAGCACCTCGCGCGCCCGCGCCCTGAGCGCTCGCTCCTCGCTCACCACCTTGCCCCAGGCGAACCAGGCGCGGAACAGGTTCTCGCCCGATTGCTTCGGCGGCACCACCATCAGGTTCTCGATCACCGTCATGCGCGAGAATTCCTGCGCGATCTGGAAGGTGCGGCCGAGGCCGCGGTGGAACAGCCGATGCGCCGGCCAGCCGGTGACATCCTCGCCGTCCAGCCGCACCTGGCCGGAATTCGGCGCGAACAGCCCGGCGATGATGTTGAACAGGGTCGACTTGCCGGCGCCGTTCGGCCCGATCAGCCCGGTGATCGAGCCGCGCGCGACGGCCAGCGAACAGCCGTCCACCGCGTGGATGCCGCCGAAATTCTTGCTGAGATTCTCGACCTGGATCATGCCCTGCGCGCCGCGCGACACGCCCCCCGCTGGCACATCGCCTAGACCCGCGCCTCCGGCAGATAGTTGGCGAATTCGCGCTCCATCGCCTTCGGGTCGCCGCTGAGGCCATAGAACACACCGGCCGCCATGTCGCCCGGATAGATCTCGTCTGCGCGCCGCTTCAGGCCGTCGACGATGGCGGCAGCGACGTAAGGAGGCTGGATCTTCGGCACGTTCACGCCCGCCGTCATGTCGGTGTCGACCGCGCCGGGCAGCACGCCCATGACATGCGTCCCCTGCGCCTTCAACTCCGCGCGCAAGGCCTGGGTCAGGCTGTAGAGCGCCGCCTTGGACGCGCACAGCGAGCCCATCAGCGGCAGGTTCACGTGCGCCAGGATCGACAGCATGTTGACGATCGCCCCGCCGCCGTTCGCTTTCAGGATCGGCTGGAACGCCCGGCACATCGCGAGGGTGCCGAAATAGTTGACCTCCATCTCGCGCCGTGCGTTGTCGCTGCTCTCGATCGCGAACAAGGGCGTGTTGAAATTGATGCCGCCGTTGTTGACCAACAGCGTCACGTCCTTGGCCGCCCGCACGGCCGCTGCGATCTGGTCCTTGCTGGTGATGTCGAGCTCGATCGGATGCAGCTTGTCCGGCGCCTCGGCGACCAGCCCTTTGATGCCATCAAGCTTGCGCGCGCCGACATAGACCTTCTTCGCGCCGGCCTCGAGCAAGGCCCGCACCGTCTCCGGCCCGATGCCGCGGTTGCAGCCCGTGACCAGTGCGACGGCGCCCTCGACCAGACTCTTGCCCGGCGCATCCGAGAAGCGCCGGATCGCCGCCTTCGACGGCGTCTCCAGCAGGTCCTGGTCATAGGTGAGAACGACGAACTGGAAACCCTGCAAGCGCCGGTCCGCCGCCAGCGTCACGTTGGGCGTGAACACGCCACAGCTCTTGCCCGCCTTCTTCGCGGCCTGCAGGATCGATTGCATCGCCGCTTCATGGTTCGGACCGAAGTCCGGGAACGTGCCGGTGGTGAGCGAGAGGTCGGACGGTCCGATGAACAGCATGTCGATGCCGGGCACCGCCGCGATCGCGGCGGCGTTCTCGAGCCCGGCCTTGGTCTCGATCATCACCGCCACGAAGATGGCGGCGTTGGTCGCCGGGACCTTCTTCTTCCAGTCGATCGCCGGACGGATGCCGCCGAACGAGCGCCGCCCTTCCGGCGGATACTTGGCGGCGGCAACAATGCGCTTGGCCTGTTCCGCACTTTCCACCATCGGCACGATCAGGCCGAGCGCACCGCTGTCCAGCGCATTGCCGATCGCGAAATAGGAATCGTCCTGCGGACGCACCAGCGGCACGGCCTTGCTTTTCGTCATGCCGATCGCCGCCTCGAGCGTCGGGCGCGTCCACAGCCCGTGCTGCAGGTCGAACAGGATGGCATCGCAGCCCTCCTGCACCATCAGTTCGGCAACGGTCGGCGAGCCGAGCGAAACCCACATCGCGCCGACGCAGCCGCCAGCGCGCAGCTTGGTGAGGACCGGGTTTTCCATCACGCCTTGCCTTCGCTCTCCGCCCAGCGCTTCATCAGGGTGTTGGACGGCAGCTTCTCGTCGAGCAGCTTCTTGCCCTGCTCGGCGCCGGCGACCGGCAGGTTGCTCTTGTCGATGAGGCCGATTTGCGCCAGCACCGTCGCCTGGTCCCAATAGATGTGCTCGTGGAAGATCTTGTTGCCGCGGAAGCAGACGATGGCGACCAGCGGCACCTCGACATACTTGCCGGTCGGCGCGACGCCGGGCAGCAGCCAGTCGATCTCGCGATCATGGGTGAAGCAGAACAGCATCTCGTCCACCACCCGGTCGGCGCCGACGGTCCGCGACACCGGGATCAGCTTGGTATCGGCCGGATTGCCGTTGACGAAATGATGCTGGTAGAAGCGCGCCAGCTGCTGCTGGCCAACGCCGCCGGTCATGGTCGGGATGTGGTTGACGTACGGCTCCGGCACCATGGTCTTCATGGTGTCGGCGACGTTGCGGGTGCCGAACTCGTACTCGCAATGCTTGTCCCACAAGCCGGAGAGATCGTATTTCGGTCCCATCACGCGCCGGAACAGCGCGATCGAGCGCGAGTGCGCCATGTCGGCCGACGGCTTGTTGAAGTGATCGCCCATGGTGCGGGCGAAGGCGTGGTCCTGCCCCGGATAGACATAGATCTCGACATCCGGCCGGCTGGCGAAGGCGGCCTTGATCTGCTCCTGCGCTTCCTTCGGCACGTATTTGTCCTCGCCAGCGATGTGCAGCACCATCGGGCAGCGGATCTTGTCCTTCTCGTTCAGGTGCCCTTCGATGCCGACGCCGTAATAGCCGACCGCGCAATCGACGCCGGCGCGCGCCGCCGCCAGGTAGGCCAGCTTGCCGCCCAGGCAATGGCCGATGGTGCCGACCTTGCCGGTGCATTCCGGACGGCCGCGCAGCGCCTGCACGCAGGCCGCGATGTCCTTGATGCCCGCGTCGACGTCGAACTTCTGGAAGAACTCGAACGCCTTCTGCCATTCAGCCTCGGAATAGCCCATGTCGACCATCGGCTGCATGCGCCAGAACAGATCCGGCGCCAGCACGACATAGCCCTCTTCGGCATAGAGCTCGGCGACCTCGCGCACATAGGCGTTGACGCCGAAAATCTCCTGGCACAGCACGATGCCGGGACCGCGCCCGCTCGCCGGCACGGTCATATAAGCCTTAAACCGGCCGCCATCGGCGGCCGTGATATCGATGAAGCTACCCATGAATGCGCTCTCCCCAGACCCGCCCTTAAGGGCTTTTCTGGGGCCACCCTAGCCGCCGGGAGGGGGCAAAGTAAACCGCTTCACTCCACTCCTCCTCCCCCGACATGGGGGAGGACCGAGGTGGGGGAAGCGAGCGATGATTGTCGCGCACCGAGGCGCGGCTTCCCCCTCCCTAACCTCCCCCATGTTGGGGGAGGGGATTCTGAGCCCGTTACATCTTCAGCCGCTCGCCCTTCGGATCGTAGAACGGTTTCAAACTCGCCCGCGCCGGCACCTTCTTGTCGGCCACCTCGATCTCGAATTTCGAGCCGTCGATCAGCGTCTGGTCGACGCCCTCCGGGTGCTTCACGTAGCCCATGCCGATGGCGCACTTTTCCGTGAAGCTGTAGCCGGCCGAGGTCACGTAGCCGACGTTGCGCCCATTCATGAAAATGGGTTCGTTGTGATAGAGCAGCGGCTGCGGGTCCTGGAGCGCGAACTGCACCAGGCGCTTGGTCAGCTTTTTGCCCTTCTCCGCCGCCACCGCCTCGCGCCCGATGAACGGCACAGCCTTGTCCATGGCGCAGATGAAGGCGAGGCCGGATTCATGCGGCGTGTCGTCCGGGCTGATGTCGTGGCCCCAGTGGCGATAGGCCTTCTCCAGGCGCAGGAAGTTCATGGCGTGCATGCCGGCCGGCTTCAGGCCAAAGGCCCTGCCCTCCTCCAGCAGCAGGTCCAGCGCGCCCGGCGCGTAGTCGCTCGGGATATAGATCTCCCAGCCCAGCTCGCCGACATAGGAGATGCGCAGCGCCAGCGCCTTGGTCCAGCCGAAGTCGATCTCCTTCGCCGTGCCGAACGGATACGCCTCATTTGACAAGTCGGCACCGGTCAGCCTGTTGAGCAGCTTCCGGCTGTTCGGCCCCATCACGCCGAGCACGGCGTAGTGGTTGCTGATGTCCTCCATCTTCACGTCTGCGCCCACCGTGAAGTTGCTCTTCATATAATGCCAGTCACGCGTGGCGGTTGCGACCGCAGTCACCACCAGGAAGCGATCCTCCGCCAGCTTGGTGACCGTGAGGTCGGCCTCGATCCGCCCCTTCTTGTTCAGCCACTGGGTATAGGTGGCGCGGCCCTGGCGCGAGACGTCGGCACAGGAGATGCGCTGCAGCTCGCGCTCCGCATCCTTGCCGGTCACCAGGAACTTGGCGAACGAGCTCTGATCGAAGAAGCCGACGTTGCTGCGCACGTTGCGGCACTCCTCGCCGCAATAGTCGAACCAGTTCTGCCGTCCGTAGGAGTATTCGTAGACCGCCTTCACGCCCTTCGGCGCATACCAGTTCGGCCGCTCGTAGCCGGCGACCTCGCCGAAGCAGGCGTTGAGTTCGGTCTCCTTGGCGTAGAACGGCGACTTGCGGATGCCGCGCGAGGTCTCGAACTGCCGGAACGGCCAGTGCATTGCGTAGAGCAGGCCAAGCGCCTCCGACACGCGCGGCACCAGGAACGACTTTGCGCTGTGGTGGGGAGAGAAGCGGCGGATGTCGACGTCCCACAGGTCGAACGGCGGCTCGCCTTCCGCGATCCAGTGCGCCAGCGCCCAGCCAACGCCGCCGCCCGATTGGATGCCGATGGAATTGAAGCCGGCCGCGACGAAGAAGTTCTTCAGCGTCGGCGCCTCCCCCAGCACGTAGCGCTGGTCGGCAGTGAAGCTCTCCGGCCCATTGAAAAACTTGCGGATGCCGACCTTTTCCAGCGAAGGCACGCGGTGCATCGCGCCTTCCAGGATCGGCGCGAAGTGGTCGAAATCCTCCGGCAGCTCGTCGAAGCAAAAATCTTCCGGGATACCGTTGATGCCCCACGGCTTTGCCTTCGGCTCGAATGCGCCCAGCAGCAGCTTGCCGGCATCTTCCTTGTAATAGGCGCAGGCATCCATGTCGCGCAGCACTGGCAAATTGGGCGTCATGCCTTCCATCGGCTCGGTCACCACGTAGAAATGCTCGCAGGCCTGCAACGGAATATTGACACCGACCTCGGCACCGATCGCCTTGGCCCACATGCCACCGCAATTGACGACATACTCGCACTGGATCGTGCCCTGGTCGGTCTCGACACCGACGGCACGGCCGTCCCTGGTCAGCAGCTTGGTGACCTTGGTGTCTTCGAAGATCTTCGCCCCGCCCATGCGCGCACCGCGCGCCAGCGCCATGGTCACGTCGGCCGGATTGCACTTGCCGTCCTTCGGGTAGTAGATCGCGCCGATCACGTCATCGACGTTGAGCAGCGGCCACTTCTTCTCCACCTCCTGCGGGGAGATCTGCTCGGCGACCACGTCGAAGCCACGCAGCATCGCCGCGCCACGCTGGAATTCCTCCCAGCGCTCCTTGTTGGTCGCGATCGACAGCGACCCCGGCTGCACGAAGCCGGTCGCCTGCCCCGTCTCCTTCTCCAGGTTGGTGTAGAGGTCGACCGTGTATTTCGCTAGCCGCGTCAGGTTGGCGGTATAGAGCGAAGCGCGCACCAGCCCCGCCGCGTGCCAGGTCGTGCCGCTGGTCAGCTTCTTACGCTCCAGGAGGACCACGTCTTTCCAGCCCAGCTTGGCCAGGTGATAGGCGACCGAGCAGCCGGCGATCCCGCCGCCGATGATGACGACCCGCGCCTGCGATGGAAGTGCCATTCTCTAGTCCCTCGGTATCTCAGGCGCGCAGCCGCGCGTTGTCCGGATCGAAGATCGGCTCCTGGCTGACCACCGCCTTGCGGCGATCACCGAACACTTCGATCTCCAACTTTTCGCCGATATTGGCGAGGTCGGTGCGCACGTAGGCGAGCGCGATACTCTTGCCGATGGTGTGGCCGTAGCCGCCGGAGGTGACCAAGCCCACCAGTTCCTCGCCGCGATAGACCGGCGCGCAGGCGGGCGCGTCGCAATCCTTGGCGTCATCCAGGACCAGCGGCACGAAGCGCTCCTTCGGTCCCTTGCTGCGCTCCTTCACCAGGGCATCGAGACCCCGAAACGTCGGCTTCTGGAAATCGACGAAGCGGTCGAGGCTCGCCATCAGCGGCGTGTATTCGTGGGTCATGTCGCTCTTCCAGCCGCGATAGACCTTCTCCAGCCGCAGGCTGTCCATCGCATACATGCCGAAGTCGCGGATGTCGAACGCGTTGCCGGCTTCCCACAGCGCGTCATAGATCGGCACCATCTGCTCCATGGGCACGTGCAGCTCCCAGCCCAGCTCGCCGACATAGTTGACCCGCATCGCCAGCATGCGGGCATAGCCGATCTCGATCTGCTTCGCCGACAGCCAGGGGAACGCCTTGTTGGAGAGATCGGCCTCGGTGACCTTGGCGAGCACCTCGCGCGACTTCGGTCCGGCGATGATGATTGAGCCGTAGCGCGCCGAGAGGTTGTCGATGCGGATGCCGCCGCCCTTGGGCATGTGCTTCTCGAGCCAGTCGAGGTCGTGCCACTCGGCGGCGGCGGCCGACATCAGGTAGAACTTGTCATCGCCGAGGCGCGTGATGGTGAACTCGCTGACGATGCCGCCCTTGTCGTTCAGCATGTAGCTGAGGCTCATGCGGTTGAGCTTCGGCAGCTTGCCGCAGATCATGCCGTCCAGCCAGTCGTTGGCGCCCTTGCCCTCGATCACCAGCTTGGTGAAGCCGCCGAGGTCGAGGATGCCGACGCGCTCGCGCACCGCCTTGCACTCCTCCGCCACCGCCGCGTGCCAGTTGGTGCGGCGGAAGCTGGGCTTGCGCGAGGCATCGTCGCCCTTGCGCGGGAACCAAGCCGCGCGCTCCCAGCCGCCGCGGGCGCAGAAGGACGCGCCCTTGGCCTTCAGCTTGTCGTACAGCGCCGTCGTCTTGGCAGGACGCCCGGCCGGCCATTCGTTGGCCGGAAAGGCAATGGCGTATTCGTTCTGGTACAGCTCGACCGCCTTCTCCACCACGTAGCTCTTGGTGGCGTAGTCGGTGTAGCGGCGCGGATCGAGACTCCAGAAATCCCACTCCGGCTCGCCATGCGCGATCCACTCCGCCGCCGTCTTGCCCGCGCCGCCGGATTGCGAGATGCCGAACGAGAAGCAGCAGGCCTGGTAGAAATTCGGCAGCCCGTGCGCCGGCCCGATATAAGGGTTGCCGTCCGGCGAGTACGGGATCGGACCGTTGATCACGCGCTGCACACCGACGGTGCCGAGCAGCGGCACCCGCTCGATCGCCTTCTCGATATAGGGCTCCAGCCGGTCCAGCGCGTCAGGCCAGAGCTGGTAGGCGAAGTCGTCCGGGATGCCCTCCAGCCAGTGCGGCGTCGCCTGCCACTCATAGGGACCGAGCAGGAGGCCGTCGCGCTCCTGGCGCAGATAGTACGACACGTCCGGGTCGCGCAGCAGCGGCAGCTTCTCCTTGCGCGCCTGCAGGTCCGGAATCATCTCGGTCACCAGATACTGGTGCGACATCGAGACGATCGGCATGTATTGCCCGACCATGGCCATGATCTCGCCGGCGCGATAGCCGGCGGCATTGACTACGATCTCGCAGCGCACGTCGCCCTTGTCGGTCTTCACCAGCCACTCCTTGCCGGCGCGCTCCAGGGCGGTCACGCGGGTGAAGCGCTGGATGCGGCAACCGAGATCCTTGGCGCCCTTGGCATAGGCCTGCACCAGCTGGCTGGGGTCGATGTCGCCGTCGTACGGATCGTACAGCGCGCCCATGACGTCGTGCAGCTCGATGAACGGATACTTGTCCTTGACCTCGTTGGAGGAGATGACCTCGAACGCGATGCCCTGCGCGCGCGCCATCGCCGCGACGTGGCGGTATTCGTCCATGCGCTCCTTGTTGTTGGCGAGGCGGATCGAGCCGGTGATGTGGTAGTTGATCGGATAGCCCACCTCATCACCCAGGCGCGCATAGAGCTTGGAGGAATGCCGCTGCGCCTTGATGATGTTCCACGAGGTGGAGAAGTTCGGCACGTTGCCGGCCGCGTGCCAGGTCGAGCCCGAGGTCAGCTCGTTCATCTCCAGCAGCAGGCAGTCGGTCCAGCCCATCTTGGCCAGGTGATAGAGCGTGCTGCATCCCACAGCCCCGCCGCCGATGATGACCACGCGCGCGTGATCGGTCATGTGTTTCTCCCCTGTCCTACCCTATTCCCGTCATCCCAAGGCTTGGCCTTGGGATCCACGAGTTTGTTTCCATTCGCCGTGTATTGCCCACCGAAACTCGTGGATGGCAAGGCCAAGCCTTGCCATGACGGCGGTGTGTACGTGCTTTCCTTCGCCTAGGCTTTCGGCCGCATCTGCTCGCGCGGCAGGCGCACCGGCAGCTTGGCGCGGATGGCGTCGTCCACCGCTTCCGGCACATGGCGCGGATAATTGCGATCGAGGATCAGCTTCACCTGCTTCATCGCCTTCTGCACGATGTTGGTCGAGCCGCGCTCCACCCATTCCTTGGGCGAGGTGCGGTCGCCGACGATCGGATAGACGTAGTCGCGCTGCATCAGCCGCAGGGTCTGGTCGGAGCCGAGATAGTGCCCCGGCCCCTCCAGGCAGGTCTTCTTGATGGTCTCGAGCGACACCGTCTCGTCGTTCACCTCGATGCCGCGGATGGTGCGCTGTGTCGCGCCGAGGATGTCGTTGTCGATGATGATGCTCTCCAGGCAATAGCCCAGCAGGCTGGCATGCATGCCGGCGGATTCGTAGATCAGGTTCGCGCCCGCATTGCCGACCAGCGCGTGGTTATAGGCCTTCTCGTAGCCGGCCTGCGCGTCGGGGATCTTGGAATCGGTCATGCCGGAGGCGGTGCCGCCGGTGAAGTCATAGAAGTGGAACATCTGCGCACAGCCGGCCGACAGCAGCGCCTGCTCCGGCGAGCCGCCTGACATCGCGCCGGTTCTAAGGTCGGAAACGAACGGCCAGGTGCCGAAGATCGCCGGCGCACCGGGCTTCAGCGCGTTGACGTAGACGAGGCCGACCAGGCACTCCGCCACCGCCTGGACAATTGTGCCCGCCAGCGCTGCCGGCGAAGTGGCACCCGCTTGGGCAGCCGACAGCAGCAGCACCGGCATGCCGCCTTCCACCGCCAGTTCCAGGCAGCGGCACGCATCCTGCGCGAACTTGAGCGGCGGCACGACGAAGCAGTTGGACTGGCTGACGAACGGCCGCGCGCGCCACTTGTCCTCGCCGCCCGCGATCATGTGCAGCATCTCGAGCGAGGCCTGCAGGTGCTTCGGGTCGACCCAGCTCGCGCCGACATGCTTGCTGGTGCCCATCACGCTGGCATAGCAAGTGTTGAAATCCATCTCGTAGGGATCGGGCAGGTCACGGCACACCACCGCGCGCTGGAAGAAATGGATGTGCTCCATCTCATCGACAATGCGCGCGATGTCGTAGAGATCCTTGGTCGTGCTCTCGCGATATTCGCCGGTCAGCGGATCGACGATGTGGACCGCGGCGCCGGCGGTGCCGAAATAGACTTTCTTGCCCCACGGCTCCATGTCATACTTGGGATCCTGGCCGCACAGCGGGAACTTGCGCGCCGCCATCGCGATGGTGTCCTCGACCAGCCCGCGCGGGAAGGTCAGGCGCCCGTTGCTCTCGAGCTTCGCGCCGACCCGGGTCATCGCCTCGATGCCGCTCGGGATCGCATCGGCAAAGCCGACCTGCTCCAGCACGTCGAGCACCGCCTTGTGGATGCGCTGCTGGTCAGCCTCGGTCAGCGGCTTGTAGTTGCCGCCATTCATGCCCGGCCAGACCGGACGCTCATTCAGCGCCAGCGGCGCAGCGCGCAATGCACGGCGCGCCTCCCGCCCCCCACGGCGTGGCGATTCCGCTTGAACGACACTCATTTGACGACCCTCACCAGAACTCGGATAGGCGTCGATTTTCCCTTGAAAACAGGGCCCCAGCAAGCGAGACTATTTCACCGATCCATGAATAGGATTCATGTGGCAAAGAACCGCGACCTGCCCCCGTTGTCGGCCCTGCGCGCCTTCGAGGCGGCCGCGCGGCACTTGAGCTTCCGGGTCGCGGCCGAGGAACTGGGCCTCACCCAGTCCGCCATCTCGCACCAGGTCGCGGGGCTGGAGCGGCATTTCGGCACCAGCCTGTTCGACCGATCCGGCCGGCGCATCGCCCTGACCGCGGCCGGGCGCCTGCTGTTTCCGAGGATCCGGGACGGCTTCGACCGCTTCGCCCGCGGCGCCGAACTGCTGCGCCGGTCGCGGATGAGCGACGACCTCCGGGTCCAGGTCTATGTCACCGTCGCAGTGCGCTGGCTGATCCCGCGCCTGCACCGCTTCCAGGCCGCCAACCCCAACATCGTCGTGCGGATCAACACCAGCGTCCTGGACTGGGATTTCGATTCCGAGATCGCCGACCTCGGCCTCGTCTGCACGCTGGAGCCGGAGCGGCCGGGCCTCAGCTACGACCTGCTGTTCGAGGCGCTGCTGTTTCCGGTCTGCACGCCGGCGCTGGCGCAAGCCGGTCTTGGCCTGCGCCAGCCGGTCGATCTCGTCAATCACGCGCTGCTGCAGGTCTACACCACCGCGCTCGACTGGCAGCTGTGGCTGGATGCGGCCGGCGTGCCGAACCTGAAAGGCCGCGCCGCGCCCCAGTTCGATTCCTACCTGCTGGCGATCGAGGCGGCACTGGACGGCCAGGGCGTCGCCCTCGCCCCGCATTTCATGGTGGCGGAAGACCTGCGTTCCGGCCGCCTCGTCCGGCCGTTCCCGATCGAGGTGCGCCAGCCAGCGCGCTGGTACCTAGCCTGCCAGAGCGACCGCGCCGGCGAGCGGGCGATCGAAGCGTTCCGCAGCTGGCTGAAATCGGAGATCGCCGCCGACCCGGTGATGTTGCGGGCAGCCTAGCTTGCTCGATAGGCCGTCGGGAGCCGCCCGTAGCGACCGGCGGTTCTCTTCTTGTCGCGGCTTAAGGCCTCCGGCAGTCGCAGATTGGCCCGCGCCAGCATTGCATGTTCCAGGTAATGCCAGGCTCGCAATACGCGGCGAAGCCCTGGGGACAGGAAACCTGGCAGCCGTTGTAGCAAAGACCCGAGGGATGCGCCTCGCAGGTCTTCGGCCCAACGTCGACCACGGGCCGCGTCAGGCCTCTCACCGCATCGCCATAGACCGCCATCAGGTAGTTCGCGCCCCAGCCGGCGCAGGCCCGCAACATCTCCTGCGCGTGCGGATTGTGGGCCTGGGCGCCAATGACCGAATCCATCGGAGAGTTGCCCTGCTCGCGGAACCTGGCAAATGTGCCGGTCGCGCCGGCATCGGCAAAGACCCAGTCGATGGCAATTCTAGCTTCCTCGCATTCCGGCGTCGGCGGCGGCGAAACGGATGCGCCGGAAGCCGTTCCGCCGTCATTGAGGCACTCGTCCAGTTCCGCCTGATACTTGGCTTGGCAGGTCTTCCAAAAACTGAAGTCCGAGGAGTCGCGCGAGGGATCGGCGATCGCCTCGTTCGCGCAGTTGCCGACCTGCTCCTTGAACCGCGCCTTGCACGCGTCGTCCGAGCCCGCCCGTGCCGCGCCGCAGAGACCGAACACCAAGAGCGCGGACAAGGCGCCCGCAAGGATCCGGCGCTCAGTCTTCATTGCGAGGCGATGCAGGCGTTGTATCCGCCCATGTAGTTGTCGTAGCAGCTCGCGAACTGGGTGTCCTGTCCCCCAGGACCGCTGGTCCCGGGCGGGGTTATCGGCACGAGACTCTGCATGTTCTGCTCGCGTGCCCTGCACTCATTGGCCAGCGTCAAGTACTCGTCGCAATTGCCGCCGCCGCCACCGCCATAGCCGGCTGCCGGAGCGCTGTAGCCAGTGGAGCCACCGCCTCCGCCCCCATTCTCGATCTCGTCGTAGGTCTGGACGCCCATGGTTCCGAGGGAGAGGGCAAATGTGCCCCACTCGACAAAATCGGAAAACGACATTCCTCCGCCACCGCCGCCGCTTCCATCGGTGCCGCCGTTGTCCGAGATTTTCTGCACCCAATCGGAGTTGCCCGCGGACGATGAGTAGAGATAGCACTGCTCATATTTTTCGCGGCAATCTCCCATTGCGAGTTCGACGGCCGCGGCGGCGGTTTCCGCGCCCCATCGCCAGAAGCAGGTGTCGTTGGACGAGCCGACACCGGCCACGAACGCCCAATAGTCGTCGAGTCCGCCCCGCTTGTTATTGTGGGGATCGGTGCAGGCGTTGTAGGCGCGCTGCGCGGTCGACAGCCCGCCGCTGGTGGCGCAGGCGGCGACATTGGCGCTGATCCATGCCAGCGCCCCTGCGATTGCAACGAGTCTTGCTGTTCCCCCATGCATGCGAGCCCTCTCCCGGAGATCTTCGCAAGCGCAAAGCCGGTCCCCCGAACTGGCCGGGCAACGCCGTCGGAATGCGCGAGCGATCTTGAAACCCTCGGCCACGCTACCGACGGCAATGTAGGCGGTCATCACCCCAAAGGGTGATGTTCGCGGGCGAACGGGACGAATGGCGCTCGGAAATTCCGCGCTGCCCGAATATTCAGTCCGCTGACTTGGCAGCCATGCGCAGCACGGGATCGGAAAACACCTGACGAACGAATTCCGATTGTCGGGCGCAACCGCTCTTGGCGAGAATGCTCCTGATCTGCGACTTCGCCGTATTGATGGTGATTCCGGCGCGCTCGCAATAGTGCTGCGGGCGCTCGCCCCGCAACAACGCCGCAGCGAGACGCGATTCCGCCGGGGTGAGATGATAGGCCCGGGCAAGCGCCTCGGACCAGCGATCCGCCGCCGGATCGGGATCGCCGAGGAAGATCATCGCCATGGGCTCGCTCGATCCCGGAGCCGTCGCATCCGCTGGAAGCGGACACACCATCAGCGACAGCGGCGGGCCCGCCTCGCGGGGCACAACGACCATGGCGGGCGCGGTCGGCGCCTTGCCTCTGGCCGCGAGGAGCGCGTCACGGATCGCCTTGTGCAGAAGCTGGTTGATAGCCCCGTCATGGGCCGCCAGAACGCCACCCTGGGCGCCGAGCCCATCGGACTTTCGCAAGACGGCTTCGGCCGTCCGGTTGGCGATCACCACCCGGGCGGCGCGGTCCACGATCAGCATGCCGGCAGACAGCGCGTCCATGGCGTCGAACGCGAGGCTCTGCCCGCGCCGCAGCGTCGCCAGGCGGCGCGACAGATCGACCGCTCCCGCGTAGTGCGTCATGACCATGCGCATCAGGCGCTGATCGTCTCGGCCGAATGGCCGCATGCGCCGCGCGCGATGGATGCCGACAATGCCGACGTCCCCGGTGGGCAGCCGGATGGTCCCGGCCAGCGCATCGTAGATGTCATGCGGCGCCAGCCAGTCGGCATAGAATTCAGTGCCCACCAACTCCGAATCTGTAGTGAAGTCGCCGCAGATGACCGCATTGCCGAGGCCGGCGGTCAGCGCGGTGGTGGCCCACCAGTCCTGGGCGTAGAAGTGGTCGCGGTACGCGGCCATGGCCTTTGCCGTGAGATTGGAGGTAAAGCCAAGCAGCGTCGCCGTGCCGGCGGCACGGTTCTGGACCTGCATCAGGCAGCTCTCGACCCCGAAGGTGCGCGCGGCCTCCGTCGCCAGCGATTGCCAGCGTTCCGGTTCAAGCGCGGCCTCGTACAAGGACACGGTAAGCTTCGAGAACGCTTCGAGTTTCATCGGCCCCCAGACCGAAGCGATCAGAATGACAGTCTACCCGCTGTCCTCCATCGTGCTCCAGGGGTGATTTCGGTTCGGCGCAAGGGCTGCCGGCGAAAGCCGGTGGATTCGCCCCTTGCCGAGGCAAGCGGAGCGAGAAGCAAATCGCTGACAGATGCCCACTTCTGAAATATTGTATGAATTCAGTTAGTTGATGGTAATACCGCGAACCGGATGACATCATGCGTACCGCTTCTCGCCTTGCAAAAACCCGGCTATTTCCATAGCTTCCCGCTCGGTTTCCGGTGGCCGGCGGGGTGTAGCTCAGCCTGGTAGAGTACCTGCTTTGGGAGCAGGGTGTCGCTGGTTCGAATCCAGTCACCCCGACCACTCGGACGAATGCGTTTCTGGGGAGTCTTGAATGCAAGTGCGGATCTATCAGCCGGCGCGCAACGCGATGCAGTCGGGCAAGGCCGGGACGAAGCAATGGGTTCTGCAGTTCGTCTCGCCGGCAAAGCGCGCGGCCGACCCGCTGATGGGCTGGACCTCGTCGAGCGACACCAGCCAGCAGGTGGTGCTCAAGTTCGACAGCAAGGAAGAAGCAATCGCCTACGCCCAGCGCGAGGGCTATGCCTACGTGGTCGAGGAGCCGAAGGTGAAGCGCCTGCAAACCAGAGCCTACGCCGACAATTTCAAGTATGATCGCGTCGGCCGCTGGACCCATTGAGCGGCCGCACCGCGCCGACCCCGTAGCTCAGCCCGGATAGAGCAACTGCCTTCTAAGCAGTAGGTCACTGGTTCGAATCCAGTCGGGGTCGCCATTGTCGATCAATGACGGAAACGGAGTGCATGGCATGGGCTGGATTCTAACGATCGTGATCGGCGGCATCCTTGGCTGGCTCGCCAGCAAGGTCATGAAGACGGATGCCCAGCAGGGCATCATCCTCAACATCGTGGTCGGTGTCGTGGGCGCCGCGTTGGCCGGCTTCCTGATCTCCCCGCTGCTTGGCATTCCGACGATCAACGCCGCCAACTTCTCGATCGGCGGTTTGTTGATCTCGTTCCTCGGCGCCCTCATCCTGCTGGCAATCGTCAATCTGATCCGTCGCGGCCGCGTTCGCTGACAAGCGCCGGCTCGGTCGCCTACTGCGACAGGTCGCTGGTCGCAAGTCCGGCGGCGGAGATTTCCGCGGGCACGGTCCTCGGCAGCGATGTAAATCGCTCCAGGCCGATGTCGACGTCTGCCGATTTGCCTGAACCGCCTTTCGAGCCGACTGCCGCACGGGAACTCGGAACGGAACGCGTTTCAAACAGGTCGAAGAGAAACATCGCTTAGCCTCCATGTCGTGCCCATGCCGGCACTCAACCCGTCGCGCCACGAACTGTTCCGCGCGTGACAGGGCGGCAGCCGTGACGGGGCGGAAGCGTTGGCGCCGCCGGCGGAACATTCGATCCCTCCGCGCATTGCACGTAGGTTCAGACTCCCACGGGACGCATTTCAAGGGAACGGACCTGATGACCAGCTTCAAAGACTTCTGGCCGCTCTATCTGCATGCCCACCGTCACCGCGGCACGCGCGTCGGTCACTACGTCGCCACCACGGTCGCCCTCAGCATGGTCGCGGCCTCGATCGCGTTTCAGGCGATCTGGCTGACGGCGCTTGGCATCGCGCTTGGTTACGCCATCGCCTTGGCGGCGCACTGTCTGATCGATGGCTCCAAGTCGCTGGTCACCGTCAATCCGGTTTGGGGCGCGGTCGCCGACTTCAAGATGTGCTGGCTGGCATTGACCGGCGGGCTCGCAGCGGAACTCGCGCAGCATGCCCAGCCGTCACGCCGCCATGCGATCGGCCGGATGATCGAGATCCCGCGCTAGGCGTCCCCATCGTTCCGCGCGAGCCACCGCAGCACGCGGCGGCGGAGCGGCGGGATGTCGAGCGCGATCAGCACCACGCCCAGCGGCAGCATCCAGAATCCTACCACCGGCAGGAATCCGACCACGCCGCCTGCCATCGCCAGCACGCCCAGTCCGGACCGCACGCCCGGCGGCAGATGCCGGTCGCTCCAAATGGCCGCCTTGTTAACGATCGCGAGTGTCTGTTTCCAGAGTCGGTGGATCCGCGACATGACATCCCGAGCGCTGCAACCCCTGCCAGAACCAACACAGGAAACCGCAAAAAGAGCCCGGAAAATCAGCGAGGGGAAGTTAGCGGGAATAAAGTGGCGGCGCGCTGACAGGACGGTTTCATGTCAGCGGCGCCGCCTTGACCGAACGGCTAAAGGGAACTGCCGTCCGGAACGAGAGAATCGAACACCGGACCTGAGACCCGGAACCGATTTGCATTTGACAAAGCCGGCCGCGAAAAACGATGACCTGCTGAAGAAATCCGCAGGTTGTCCGCGCAAACAACGAACGGCGCGGAACATTGCATGCCGGTTCGTTGTTTCCGCTCTCAGTCGTTTCGGATTCTCCCAATGCTGGAAGCCGGCTTCCCCGATCTATCGTTGCGCGTGCTGCTTCGCGAAAGCAGCCGGCGGCGCGAAGCCGTGCTCGATGAGGTCCGCGAGCGGGTCGCCGGCTGTCTTGCCATCGCGCTGGTCATGGCGGTGCCGCTCTACGGACTTGTCTCCGGCACGGATATTTCCCTGGTGGACGAATCCGT
>DATEOK010000086.1:0-16814 GCA_035274225.1 Dongiaceae bacterium | reverse complement strand
CGCCACGCGCTTTGGCGCGCGGTTGGCAGGCGAGCGCGGCAGGCACGCGGTGATCCTGGCTGGCCAAGCCATCCGCGGCGTCGCGCTCGGCGTGGTCGTGACTGCTTTCATCCAGTCCTCGATCGGCGCAGCCGCGCTGTTCGTCACCGGCGTCCCCTACGCCTCGATCCTGTCCGCGCTGCTGTTCATGCTGTGCATCGCACAGCTGGGACCGGCGCTGGTGCTGGTGCCGGCGGTGATCTGGATGTATTCGACCGGCGCGACCGGCGCCGCGACCGTGCTGCTGGTGCTCAGCGTCGTCGCCATCGGCATCGACAACATCCTGCGCCCGGTCCTCATCCGGCGCGGCGTCGACCTGCCGTTGCTGCTGATCCTCTCCGGCGTGATCGGCGGCCTGATGGCGTTCGGGCTGATCGGACTCTTCCTCGGCCCGACGGTGCTGGCGGTCGCCTACACGTTGCTCGATGCTTGGGTGGCGGAGGCCGACAAGGACGAGACCTCAGACCAGCTGTCCCTTACCTGACGACTCCGCGACGCGCTCCGCGGCCTAGCCGCCGACCATGCGAGGGAGCAGGAAGACCTCGCTGTCCTTGCCCAAGGGCTCGTGCCATCCATCGCGGAAGATGACGCCGTCGATCGCGACCGAGACGCCGCGCGCCAGCTGCGGCTTGAGGCCGGGATAGGTCTCCCCCAGCTTGTTCAGCAGCTCGCGCACATTGCCGGCCTCGATCTCAAGCTCCGCCTTGCCGCCGGTATGGGGCTTCAGTGAGCCCCATACGACAACCTTCACCATCGAGTGCCGGATCCTCTCACTCGGCCGCGGCCTTGCGATCCAGCGCCGCCAGGATTTTCGGCGGCGACATCGGCAGGCTGGTCAGGCGCACCCCCGCCGCGGCAGAGACCGCGTTGGCGATGGTGGCCAGCGGCGGCACGATCGACGTCTCGCCGACGCCGCGCACGCCGTACGGATGGCCCGGATTCGGGATCTCCAGGATCACCGTGTCGATCATCGGCAGGTCGGAGCAGACCGGGATTCGGTAGTCGAGGAAGCCCGCATTCTGCAGCCTTCCGTCCTTGCCGTAGATGTATTCCTCGTTCAGCGCCCAGCCGATGCCTTGCACGGCGCCGCCCTGGAACTGGCCTTCGACGTAGCTCGGGTGCACCGCCTTCCCGGCATCCTGCAAGACCGTGTAGCGCACGATCTTGGTGGCGCCGGTCTCCGGATCCACTTCGGCATCGCAGATGTGGGTTGCGAAGCTCACGCCCGCGCCATCGGCACTATATTCGTGGTGGCCGGCGATCGGCCCGCCGGTGGCACCGGCCTGTGCCGCGATCTCGGCGATCGACAGCGGCGGGAAGTTGCCGGCATTCGATCCCGCGGGCTTGGCATAGCCCTTCTCCCATGTGACCGCTTCCACCGGGATGCTCCAGATCTGCGCGGCACGGGCGGTCAGCTTCTTGATCGCGTCGCGCGCCGCCAGGATGGTCGCCATGCCGGTCGCGAAGGTGGTGCGGCTGCCGTCGGTCACGTCGTTGTAGCCGAGCGAGCTGGTATCGGCGACGATCGCACGCACCTTGTCATAGGGAATGCCCAACTCTTCCGCCGCCATCAGGCACATTGAAGCGCGTGACCCGCCGATGTCCGGCGTGCCGACCGACAGGGCAACCGTGCCGTCCACATTCACGTTCAGGGAGACGCAGGTCTGACCGCCGAAGTTGAACCAGAAGCCGCAGGCCATGCCGCGACCCTGGTTCGGCCCGAGCGGCGCCTGGAAGTGCGGATGCTGCTTCGCGCGCTCCAGCGTGGGCAAGAGGCCGATCGGCCCGTAGGTCGGGCCGTAGGACGACTTGGTGCCTTCGCGCGCCGCATTCTTGATGCGGAAGTCGATGCTGGTCATCCCGACCTTGTGGGCAAGCTCCTCGATCACGCTCTCGACCGCGAAGGCGGCCATCGGCGCGCCGGGCGCGCGATAGGCCGCTTGCTTCGGCCGGTTGGTGACGACGTCGTAGCCGATTGCCCGCACGTTCTCGAGATCGTAGCAGGCGAAGGCCGACATCGCGCCGAACTCCACCGGCGAGCCGGCGAAGGCGCCGCCCTGATAGCGCAGCGTGGCATCCGCGGCGGTGATCCGGCCTGCCTTGGTCACGCCGATCTTGACGTCGACCGAGGTGCTCGCGGTCGGTCCGGAGGCCTTGAACACCTCGTCGCGACTCATCACCACCTTCACCGGGCGGTTGGCCTTGCGCGACAAGGCGAGCGCGACCGGCTCGATGAAGACCGTGGTCTTCCCGCCGAAGCCGCCGCCGATCTCGGACGCAGTGACGCGCAGCTTCGAGATATCCATGCCGAGCAGGCGCGCGCAGGTGTCACGCACCATGAAGTGGCCCTGCGTGCAGACCCACAGCTCGCCCTGCCCGTCCGGCCCGACATTGGCGAGGCAGGCATGCGGCTCGATATAGCCCTGGTGCGTCGCCTCGGTCTTGAAGGTGCGCTGGACGACGATGTCCGCCTTCTTGAATCCGGCCTCGACATCGCCGTGGCCGAACTCGTAGCGGCGCGTGACGTTGGACGGCTTCTTCGGCTTCGGCTCCACGCCGTCGGTGAAGATCGTGCTGTGCAGCACCGGCGCGCCGGGCTTCATCGCCTCGTCGACGTCGGTGACGTGCGGCAGCACCTCGTAGTCGATCTTGATTAGCTTCAAGGCTTCGCGCGCGGTCGCCGCATCGACGGCGGCAACGGCCGCGACGGCGTGGCCCTCGTACAGCGCCTTCTCGCGCGCCATGATGTTGTAGAGCACGTCGTAGAGCCCGGCGTCGCCGTCCGTCTTGTCCGGGAAATCGGCACGCGTCACGATCGCCTTCACGCCGGCGAGCTTTTCCGCCTTGCTGGTGTCGATCTTCTTGATCCGCGCGTGGGCGTGCGGCGAGCGCAGGATGCGGCCGACCAGCATGCCCGGCGCTGTCGCATCGGCGCCGAACTTGGCACGGCCGGTCACCTTGTCGATGCCATCGGGGCGCAGCGGGCGGGTGCCGACGACCTTGAAATCGCGCTTACTTGGCTGAGTGCTGTCCAGAGGCATGATCACGCCCTCCGCATTTCTTGCGCGGCGTCCATGACAGCCCGCACGATCTTGTCATAGCCGGTGCAACGGCAGAGGTTGCCCGCCAGCCCGAAGCGCACTTCGGTCTCGGTCGGCTTCGGGTTGTGTTCGAGCAAGGCCTTGGCGGCGACCAGGATGCCAGGCGTGCAGATGCCGCACTGCAAGGCAGCATGCTCCAGGAACTTGCGCTGCAGCGGATGCAGCTCTTCGCCCTTGGCCATGCCCTCGATGGTGCCGATCTCGCTGCCGTCGGCCTCGGCGCCCAGCACCAGGCAGGAGCAGGTCAGCCGGCCGTCGATGGTGACGCTGCAGGCACCGCAATCGCCGGTGCCGCAGCCTTCCTTGGCGCCCGTCAATCCAAGACGGTTACGCAATACATCAAGGAGCGTCTCGTCCGCCTCGCAGACATATTCGACGACGTCTCCGTTAATCTTGGTCCTGACGTGGATGTTCGACATTTACTTGCCTCCTGCGCGCTTGCGCGCAATCTGTGCGGCGCGGCGTGCCAGCACGCCAGCGACCTTGATGCGGTATTCGCGCGTGCCGCGCTTGTCGTCGATCGGCCGGCAGGCCGCAGAGCACGCTTTCGCCAGCGCATCGAGCGCGGCCTTGTCGACCTTGGTGCCGATCAGGGCCTTGGCCGCTTCCGGCACCAGCAGCACCGTCGGCGCGACGGCGCCCAGCGAGACGCGCGCATCGGTGCAAATCCCCTTGGCATCCAGCGTCACGCTCACGCCGACGCCGACCACGGCGATGTCCATTTCTGTGCGCGGGATGAAGCGCAGATAGGCGTCACCCGACCGCGACGGCCGCTTGGGCAGCAGGATGCTCTCGACGATCTCGCCCTTTTTGAGCGAAGTCTTGCCCGGTGCGACCGGCACCTGCTCCACCGGAATGGTGCGCTTTCCCTTGGGGCCGACGATCACGGCCTTGGCCGCCGCCGCCACCAGCGCCGGCACGCTGTCCGCCGCCGGCGAGGCATTGCACAGGTTACCGGTCATGGTGCAGCGTCCCTGCACCTGCTTGGAACCAATGAGGTTCGCTGCCTCGACGACGCCCGGCCACGCCTTTTTCAACTTCGCGTGCTCGCCCAGTTCCGCGCCCGTCACCGCGGCGCCGATCCTGAAGCCGCCGGCCGTGATTGCGATCTCGCGGGTCGCCGGGATTTGCTTGATGTCGACCACCAGGTCGGGCTCTATGAATCCCGTTCGCATGCGCACCAAGAGATCGGTGCCGCCGGCCAGCACGTAAGCGCTGCCCTTCTCCTTTGCCAGCAGGGTCGAAGCCTGTTTCAGGCTTGTTGGACGTTCGTATCTCACGGAAGCTCCCTTTATCCAGACAACAGTGCCAAGCGTTGTGGCGACGTTGGGAACGTCAATCTTATGCACAAATCGCTCGCTCCGGTCATGCTCGTCTTGCTGTTCCGGCAGGCACTCTAACGCATAACTCCACTCGCGCGCCAGCCGGGGGGAAATACAAGAAAACGCGTTTATCGCCGACAGATGATGCAACCTGCAGAGGAGGTCGATCATCTGCCTCGCCGCAGGTCACGTGATTGTCAGCGGTATCGAGCTGTCGTGCGACCGGCGCCGATGTCGCGAATTGCGGGGCTCGCCATCTCGCGTCCTTGACCAAGTTGACCCTCAGCGCGATCGACATCGGGCGGTCGAGCGTCACTTTGCCGCTCCCCGCACAAGACTGGTTGCTTGGTCGCTCGGTCGGTTCCGCGTTGCCGTCGTTTGCCGAACGCCTCGCGCCTGAACATCGTCTGTCTGGTTCAACGCCGCTTGTCTGGATAAGAGGCTTTTTTTGCCGCCAGCCTGCTTTGAACCAATAGCGGCATTCGCGGTGGCTCCTCGTCAATGTCCGCTTGCCATGAACCTCGTGCGACCGACGGAATTCGATCCTACATCGCTACCGTCAATGGAACTGAGAGACGTGAAAGCACCACGATACGGATCTGTCCCCTCTGTTGCTGCGGAATTTTTCTACGATGCTGCAAGCGTTGGGAGTTGGACTTCGAAATCTCGCCAGCGGTGCGTGCGACCTTTCTTGCAGCCGCCAATGACAGGCGGTACTGTCTCGATCCGCGCAGAACTGGGTTATCGTCCCGCCAAACAGGCTCGCAGCGAGTGAGCATCGCAGACGCATGATCAAAGAGGCGAACATCATTCCGCAACACATCCTCCGTGGACGCTGTCCCCGCAAGGTGGAGGATTGAGCGCCGTCGCCTCCCATGTGCAGTCGGTCGCAACCGGCCCCACGGCGCGACCAGCCACGGCTGCCGAGCCGGTTCTCGAGTTGGACCAGGTCTCAATCAACTTCGGCGGCGTGCGCGCGCTCGAGAATCTCTCGCTGACCCTCGGCGCCGGTGAAATCCGCGGTTTGATCGGACCGAACGGATCTGGAAAGTCGACGGCCTTCAACGTCATCTCAGGCATCTATCGGCCTCGCAGCGGCGAGATCCGGATGGCTGGTCATTCTGTGGTCGGCTTGCGGCCGGACCAGATCGCCAGCCGCGGTGTGGCGCGGACGTTCCAGACGCTGCGCCTGTTCCAAGCCATGAGCGTTGTCGAGAACGTGATGCTGGGCACGCATCTCGGCGCACGAGCGCCGTCGCCGGTATCGATCCTGCTTGGTCTGCCGGCTTCGCGCCGCTTCGAAAGGGAAGCGCATGAGCGCAGCATGGCCGTGCTCGAAGCCCTTCAGATCGCCGACTATGCGCAGGAGACGGCCGGCAACCTGCCCTATGGCGTGCAGAAGCGCGTCGATCTGGCTCGAAGCCTGGTCGCCAATCCCTCGCTGCTGTTGCTGGACGAACCGGCCGCCGGCCTCACCGGCGCCGAGAGTCATCAGCTCATGGAGCTCATTCGCAAGCTGCACGCCGAACGCGCGTTCACGCTCTTGCTCGTCGAACACGACATGCAGTTCGTTTCCGACCTCTGCCCGCGCATTACCGTCATCGACTTCGGCAAGCTGTTGGTCGAGGGCACGCCGGAAGAGGTGCGCCAGAACGGCGATGTGGTCGCGGCTTACCTCGGCACCGGTGAACTCAGTGCGGGCGCAAAAGCCGGTGGCCTGGCGAGCAAGGCTGCAGCCACACAGGCCCCCGTCCTGGAGGTCAAAGATCTCGACGTGCGCTATGGCGCCGTGCCGGCGCTGCGAAGCGTCTCCCTCAATGTCGCCAGTGGCAGCATCACGGCCATCATCGGGGCCAACGGCGCAGGCAAGACGACTCTGCTCTCGACTGTCAGTGGGGTGGTCGCAGCCCACAAGGGGCAGATCCTTTACCAAGGGGCCGACGTGACGCGCTTGTCGTGCGAGCAGCGAGTGACGCAGGGTATCGTCATGTGCCCTGAGGGACGCCGGCTGTTCCCTGACATGACCGTGCATGAGAACCTGCTGCTTGGCGCGTACAACGTTATCGACCAGGCCGCCATCCGCGCGGCCCTGGAGCGGGTCTATGCGCTATTTCCGCGCATCGCCAACCGCCAACGGCAACAGGCCGGCACGCTGTCGGGCGGCGAGCAGCAGATGGTTGCGATCGGCCGCGCGTTGATGGCGGAACCGACCCTGCTGCTGCTCGACGAGCCGTCGCTGGGACTGGCGCCCAACCTGGTCGAGCTGATCTTCGAAACCATTGCCGAGATCCGCAAGCTGGGATGCTCCATCATGCTGGTGGAGCAGAACGCGGCGATGGCTTTGGAGGTCGCCGATTTCGGCTATGTGCTGGAGACCGGCAAGGTGACGCTCGCGGCGCCGGCGCATGAGCTGAAAGCGCGCTCCGACGTCATCGAAGCATATCTGGGATAGCAGGGATGTCCGAGCTCAGCGAATTTCTGCAGCATCTGGCCAATGGATTGGTGCTCGGGTTCCTTTATGCGCTCGTCGGGATCGGGCTGAGCATGGTCTACGGCATCCTGCGCATGATCAACTTCGCGCACGGCGAGATCCTGATGGTCGGCGTGTTCCTGGCGTTGCCGGTCTCCGCGCTCGGCGCTCCCGCCTGGGTGGTGCTGCTGGCCGGGATCGCCGGCGCAACGATCATGGGGCTGATCGTCCAGTGGACGATCTACCGGCCACTGCTGAAATCGCCGGAGGTGACATTGCTCGTCGCCTCCCTGGGCGTTTCGCTGCTTCTGCAGAATCTCGTCCTGATGCTGACCTCGCCGCAGCCGAAGCGGCCGGACCCCGCGCCGTTCCTGGACCAGCCGTTCCACCTGGGTGAGATCGTGCTGCGCAACGTGGACCTCGCCATCGTCGTGATCGCGATGGCGGCCATGCTGGTGACACACCTGTTCCTGAAGCAGACGCGGCACGGGCGGGCGCTGCGCGCCCTGGCGCAGGACATGAGCGCCGCGCGCATGATGGGCGTGCACGTGCCATTCCTGGTGATGATCTGCTTCGTGATCGGCTCGGCGCTTGCCGGCGTTGCCGGCGTTCTGATCGGCTACAAGTACGGGCATCTCACGCCGTTGTCCGGCTTCCTGCCTGGTCTCAAGGGCTTCGTGGCCGCGGTGATCGGCGGCATCGGCTCGTTCCCCGGCGCCGTGGTCGGCGGCATCATTCTGGGATTGCTGGAGACGTTCCTCGTCGGCTATCTGCCGGATGCCTTGGCCCAATATCGCGATGCCTACGTCTTCCTGGTCCTGATCCTTGTCCTGCTGGTCCGCCCGAGCGGCCTGTTCGGCAAGCCCGAGAGCGTGAAGGTGTGATGCGATGAGCCAGGCCACAGGGGCGACACTCGCGGCCGTCGGCGTCTTCGCGCTCGCTGTCTGGGCGGCCCAGGCTCAGCTCAATCCGTTCTATCTGCAGATCCTCGGGCTGCTCGGCATCAATATCATGGCCACCGTCAGCCTCAACTTCGCCGCCGGCTTCGGCGGTATGTTCTCGCTCGGTCATCCGGCCTTCATGGCGATCGGCGGCTACACGGCCGCGATCCTCACCTATCCGGTGGCGATGAAGAGCATGCGCATTCCCGGCTATCCAGATTGGCTGCTGCAGCTGCAGCTGCCGTTCCTGCCGGCGCTGCTGATCGGCGGCCTGGCCGCTTCCGCGATCGCGATCCTCGTTGGCTGGCCCGTCCTGCGGCTGCGCGGCCATTACCTTGCAGTGGCGACGCTGGGCCTCACCGTCATCGTGCAGGCCGCTATCGTCAACCTGGTCGACTACACGCGCGGCGCGCTCGGCCTGTCCGGCATTCCCGGCCTCACCAATCTGTGGTGGATCGCGGCTTTCCTGGTTCTGACGATCTTCATCGTGTACCGGCTGGTGCATTCGCGCTTTGGCCGCGCATTGCGCGCCGTGCGCGACGACTACGTGGCGGCGCAGATGTCCGGCGTCCATGTGGCGCGCACGCGCCTGATCGGCTTCACCATCGCTGCCTTCTTCGCAGGCATTGCGGGCGGCCTGCTCGGCCACCTGCTGCGCATCCTGACCCCCGGCCAGTTCTCGTTCAGCGCCGTGTTTCTCGGGGTCGCGATGATGATTCTGGGCGGCATGGGCAGCATCACCGGCAGCATCCTTGGCGCCGTGATCATGACCATCCTGCCGCAGTTCATCATCCCGCTCGAACGCGGTGGCAACATTCTCGGCATCGATGTGCCGGCGCTCAACGGATTGACGCAGATCGTCACCGCGCTCATCCTCATCGGCGTCATGCTGGTCAAGCCCGCCGGGCTTGCCGGCGCAAAGGAATTCTCGTGGCGGCCACTGTTCGGCCTGTCACGACCGAGCAAACGAAGCGGCGCCGCATAAGGTGGCAGCGGAGCCGACATCTGACTGGTACGCCACCAGACACAAAGGGGAGGCGAACAATGAAAAGACGCTTATTCCTGGTCGCCACCACGGCGGCCGTCGGCACCAGTTTCCTGCCCGGGATCTCACGCGCGGCGGACCCACTGAAAATCGGCTCGATCTACAGCCTGACCGGGTCCTATGCCACGATCGAGGATCCGGCGCTCAAGGGCGCCAAGCTCGCGGTCAAGCAGGTGAATGACGCGGGCGGCGTGAAGGGGCAGAAAATCGAGCTCATCCAGTATGACGGCAAGAGCACCCTGGCCGATATCGCGAATGCCGCTCAGCGGCTTGTTCACGAGGACCAGGTGACGGCGATCATCGGCGTCTGCGATTCGGGTTTCTACCTGGCCAGTGCGCCGATCGCCCAGGATGCCGGCATACCTTATCTCGATACCGGCGGAACGGTGCCCAATCTGCCGGAGCAGATCGGCGAGTTCGCGCACATGATGCCGTTCGGCGACGACTACCAGGCCTATGTCGCTGCCGAGTTCGCTCTGAAGGACCTGGGTGCGAAGACCGCGTTCCTGCTGCGTGACGGCGATACCGACTACACCCGTGCCATCGCCCAGTTCTTCCAGGAACGATACAAGAGAGATGGCGGCCAGATCATCGAGGAGAGCAGCTACCACACCGGCGACACCGACTATTCCAGCCACATCACCAAGATCCGTGGCACCAATCCGCCGCCGGCCGTGATCTATGCAGCGATGAACCCCGGTGACGACGCGACCTTCGTGCGCCAGGCACGCGAAGCCGGCGTGACGATCCCGATCATCGGTGGCGATGCATTCGACAATCCGGACTTGGTCAAGAATGCCGGCGCCAACAACACGGTCGATGTCTACTTCACGACCCACATGGCGATGAGCACGGACAATCCGCTGGTCGCCAAGTTCATCGACGCTTACAAGGCGGAATACGGCATCCCGCCGGAGAACGCGTTCGCCGGCCTCGGTTACGACTCCGTCAACCTGATGGTGGAGGCGATGAACAAGGCCTCCGACCTCAGCTCCAAGGCCATCAACGACGCCATCTTCACCATTACGACCTTCGCAGGCGTCACCGGCAACGCCGACTTCTCGAACAAGACGCGCGCGCCGGACAAGGAAGTGACGATCATCGCGGTGAAGGACGGCAAATTCATGCCGGTCGGCAATCGCAAGCCGGCGAGCTGACACGCGTTAGTCCGCGAACGATCCGAGGGGGTGGCCCGCAAGGCCGCCCCCTCTGTTGCGGTGAGCGAGGAACCCGATGGGAAAACTGGACGGACGGATCGCGGTTGTCACTGGCGCCGCCACCGGCCTCGGCAAGGCGATCGCCGTGCTCTATGCGCGAGAGGGCGCCGACGTGGCGATCATCGATCGCAATGCGGACGGTGCGAACCGCATCGCCGCCCAGATCAAGGAACAAGGTCGGCGAAGCCTCGCCGTCGCAGCGGACGTAGGCGACGAGAGCGCCGTCAACCGTGCATTCGCCGCGATCCTGGCAGAACTCGGCGATCCGCACATCCTCGTCAACAATGCCGGCATCGCCACCGTCTCGCTGCTCGAAGAGATGCCGACCGCGATGTGGGACGAGATGCTGCGCATCAACCTCAAGAGCGTCTTCCTCTGCACGCGCGCGGTGCTGCCCGCCATGAAACGCAACCGCTACGGCCGCGTCATCAACATCAGTTCGCAGCTGGCGCACAAGGGCGGCGAAGGCATGGCGCACTACGCCGCCGCCAAGGCCGGCATTCTCGGCCTCACGCGCTCGCTCTCCTACGAGGTCGCTGGGGACAACATCACCGTCAATGCGATCTGCCCCGGGCCGCTCGACACCGACATGAAGCTGCCACCGGAATGGGCAGCCAAGAAGCAGAACGAGCTCATCCTCAAGCGGCAAGGCAAGGTGGAGGAGATCGCGCCCACCGCCTTGCTGCTCGCCGGCGATGATGCGGGCTTCTATGTCGGCGCGGTGTTCGATCCGAACGGCGGCGACATCATGGCGTAGGAGACCTGGTGATGGCCTCACCACTGGATTGGTCGCTTTCCGAGATCTCGGCCCGCCTTGCCGATGGCCGCCTGCGCGCGCGAGCGCTGATCGAAGAGGCGCAGGCGCGCCACGATCCGACGCTCAACGCCTACAAGACATGGGCGCCCGAGTTTGCACTGCGTCAAGCCGATGCCGCTGATGCCGCATTCGCCGCCGGCAACCGGCTGGGCGCATTGCAAGGCATCCCGGTCTCGGCCAAGGATCTCTATGGCGTCAAGGGATTGCCGACCTTTGCCGGCAGCGCGCGCGAACTGCCTGCAAGCTGGCGCCGCGAGGGACCGCTGGTGCGCGTGCTGCGCAGCCAGAACGCGGTGATCATGGGCAAGGCCCACACGGTGGAGTTCGCGTTCGGCGGCCTTGGCCTCAACGCGCATTGGTCGGCACCGTGGAACCCGCAGGACCGCAAGGTGCATCGCACCCCTGGCGGCTCGTCGAGCGGCGCGGGAGTCAGCCTTGGCGAAGGCACGGCCCTCATCGCGCTCGGCACCGATACCGCCGGCTCGGTCCGCATTCCCGCCAGCATGACCGGCCATGCCGGCATCAAGACCACCAAGGGGCGCTGGTCCACCGATGGCGTCGTGCCCTTGAGCCCGACCTTCGACACCACCGGCGTGCTTGCGCGCGGCGCATCCGACCTCGCCTTTGCCTTCCGGCACCTGGACGGCGCAGCCGTCCCCACGCTCGCAGACCTGACCGGCATCAGGCTTGGCCGGGCAGAACGTTACTTCTGGGAGGATACCTCGCCCGGCGTGCCAGAACGGATCGACGAAGCCTTCCGCTTTGCCGCAGCGGACGGCGCAGGCGTCGCGGATGCGACGCTGCCAGCACTCAAGGAGTTGTTCGAGCTCTATCACAAGGGCGGCATCGTCTCGGCGGAGCTCTACGCCTTCCTGTCCGCCGAGCTGCCGGATTGGCTCGAGATCCTCGATCCGCGCGTGCGCCGGCGCATGGACGCCGGCAAGGACTTGCCGGCCTGGGATTATCTCCAGCGCCAGGCGCGCTATGCGGCGCTGGCTGCGGACGCCGCGAACTCCCTGACCGAGATCGACGCGCTGGTCAGCCCGACGGTGCCGATCACACCGCCGCCCGTCGCCGATGTCGCAGACAACGACGCCTATGTCCGGACCAACCTGCTGGCGTTGCGCAACACGTCGCCAATCAGCTTTCTCGGCCTCTGCGCGGTGACGATCCCCGCAGGCCGCGACGCCGCGGGGATGCCGGTGGGCCTGCAGCTGGTCGGCGCGCCTGGCAGCGAGGCTCGGCTGCTCGCCATCGCCGTGCGGCTGGAGCAACTGCTCGCGAAGAAGGGCGTGTGGCATTATCCCGGCGCCTGACGCAACACTTGAAGAGACCATCATGCAACGTCCCGAGGATGCATCGCTGACCCGCGAACGCCCGTTCGAGCCGAAACGGACCTGCCTTCTGCTCATCGACACGCAGAACTACGTGTGGAACCCGGATGTCGCGCGGCGCCTGCCCTATTTCGACGCCCAGGTGCGCGACGTGGTGTTGCCCAACCTGCGCCGTCTGATCGACGCGTTCCGCGGTGCCGGTGGCGAAGTGATGTATACCGTGATGGAGAACTACACCAAGGACGGCCGCGACCGCAGCCTCGACTACAAGCTCTCCAAGTTCTTCATCGCCAAGGGCTCGTGGGATGCGAAGGTGCTGGATGCCGTCGCGCCCGGCGACGACGACATCGTCCTGCCCAAGACCTCATCAGGCGTGTTCAACTCGACCAACATCGAATACCTGCTGCGCAACATCGGCATCGATACGCTGGTGGTGACGGGGTTCCTCACCGACCAGTGCGTGGATCACACGGTGCGCGACGCCGCCGATCGCGGCTTCTATCCGGTCTGCGTGTCCGACGCGTGCGCCACTCACAGCGCGCCGCGCCACGAGAACGCGCTCAATGCCTTCAAGGGCTACTGCCGCACCCTGACCACGGCGCAGCTCATTGCGGCGATCAAGGAAGCGACGCGATAGCCGACGTCATCTGCTCCCACTGTCATCCCGGCCAAGCGCAGCGCGAGCCGGGACCCACGCGATCCATCAAACGCGCGGCTATGTCCTATGGGTCCCAGCTCGGCGCCATTGCGTGGATTGGCCGGGATGACAGTTTTAAAAAGTTTAGAACACCTCGGCGTAGCGTCTGCAGAGCTCTTCCGGCGTCCAGTCCTTGCCGACGGCCAGCTCCGCGCGCTTGTTGCTGCGGTAGCATTCGAGCAGGCGCGGCGGCAGGAACCCTTGCACGACCGTGTCGGCGTCGAGCGCATCAAGCGCAGCGCCCAGTGTGGCGGGCAGCCGGACGATGCCGCGCTTCTGGCGCTCGGCCTCGCTGAACGTGCCGGGGTCCTGCTCGGCCAGCGGCTCCGGCATCGACAGGTTCTCCTTGAGCCCGACAAGGCCCGCTTTCAGGATGGAAGCGACCTGGATGTAGGGGCAGGCCGACGCATCAGCTGCACGGTATTCGAAATTGAACTGCTCCGCCGTGCTGCGTTCGGAGGTCGCGAAGGTCGGGCAGATGCGGATGCCCGCCTCGCGGTCCCGGTGCCCGAGGCTCGACCAGGCCGCGCTCCACATATGCGGCACCAGTCGCAGGTAGGAGACCGGCGTCGGCGCGGTGAAGGCGCAGAGCGCCGGCATGTGCCGCAGCACACCGGCCAGGAACTTGCCGGCGGTCGCACTAACGCCGCGCGGCCCCTTTGGGTCATGGCTGATCGGCTTGCCCGCTTCGTCCCACAGGCTCACGTGAATGTGGAGCCCGTTGCCGATCGAGGTCGGGTTCATGCGCGGCGAGAAGCTGACGGTGTGGCCGAGGCGCCAGGCGGTGCCGCGCGCGATCTCGCGCAGGATCACCGCTTTGTCGCAAACGGCGAGCGGCTCCTCCGGCGGGAATGTCACCTCGAACTGGCCTTCGCCGAACTCTGACAGGTAGCTGTCTGCCTCGATGCCGCACTGCGCCAGCGCCGCCAGGAAGGTCTCGCCGAAGGCGCCATGGCGCCGCACACCATCCAGGGCATACATGTCGCCGACCCGGCCGCGGGCGCCGGAATAGAAGAACTCATGCTCGAACGCGACCCGCGTGGTGATGCCCGTTTCGCGCCTCAATTCATCGGCGGCATTGCGCAGCAGCGTGCGCGGACAGCAGACCCACGGACTGCCGTCGGTTTCTAGCAGGTCGCACAGGAAGAAGTGCTCCTTAGGCGAGCCGTCGCCGAAATCGACATTGGCCTCGGCTTTCGGATCGGGTTTCAGGATGAGGTCGCCGAACGGACCGAAGGGCGACGGCGCGATCGTGCCGAGCGCGGTGAACATGATGTTGGTGGGCGTCCAGCCGACGCCGCTCGCCAGCCGCTTGTCGAGGAGGTGGCTGGGGAAACCCTTGCCACGCACCGTTCCCGAGATGTCCGTGTAGCAGAACATCGTCAGCGGTTCCCGGATCATGACGCAAGACCTCCCCTTTTCCCGCTCGCCTGTTTCACTGCGGAAGGACTCCCGACCGTTCGACCGCCCGCGGCACGATGGTGCTCAGCAGTTCCGCCCACTGACGCTGGCCCCGCTCGTCGCCGATGAGGTCCTGCCGGATCTCGATCTCGACATACGGAAGGCCGCGGCCCTCGGCGTGGATGGGTACGGTATAGTCCGTTTCCATGTTCACTTCATAAGGCTTGTTCCTGCCGACGCACAGACCTGTCTCGGCGGCAAGCAGCTCGATCAGCGGATCGCCGATCCGCCAATCGCTATGGGCAATGAGCCCGATGTGCCAGGGTCGAGGCGGATCGTTGCCATACACCGGCGTGCAGCTGTGCATCGCGAAAATCACGGTCGGGCCTGCGGCGGCCTTTCGGCGCTCCAGCTCCTGGACAATGACCCTATGATAGGGCTCCAGGATCTCGGCTTCCCGCGCGCGCAGCTCGTCCTGCGTGAGATTGCGGTTGCCGGGAATCTCGGTGCCGTCACTCATCAGCATGACTGACTGAGAAACCCCCGGTCGGCGGTTGCAATCGATCACCAGGCGCGAATAGCGCTGGTAGATGTAGGTCGCGCCGAGCTTGTCCGCGAGCGAGGTGGTGACGCTCTGGATGCCGATGTCCCAAGCGATGTGGCGCTCCAGGTCGGCATCGCCGAGGCCGAGCGTGCCAAGCCGTCGCGGGATGCGCCGGCCGGCGTGATCGGAGATGAACAGGATCGGCGAGCCGGCGTGCGGGTTCTGCATTGCCACAGCTTCAGGTTCGTCGGGCGCCAGCAACCTGTCCATCATCTCACGCAATGTCCAATCCGATGTGCGCGGCAGAAGACTAGCCTGCCCCTCGTATTTGTTACAAGTTACGGCCTGTATCGATACAGACCAAGGATTGACGATGGCTCAGGACAGACAGCGTGGCGAACAACGCCCGCTCGGCCGGGTGCTGGTGACCGGGGCGGCCGGATTCCTGGGCAGCGCTCTGGTGAAACGCCTGGTCGCGGACGGGGAGCATGTCGTCTTCAGCGATCGTGCCCAGGAGCGCACAGCCGATGCCGGATTGCAGGCCTGCGATCTTACCCGGCAGGACGAGGTCGAACGTCTCCTGCGCGATCACCCGGTCGACACGATCATCCATGCTGGCGCGGTTTCGGGTCCGATGGTGATGGCCGATCGCCCGCTCGACATCTGGCAGATCAACGTGACCGGCACCGCCTATCTCCTGCAATCCGCCCTGCTCGGCAAGGTCGGCCGGTTCGTGCTGTGCTCATCGGTCGATGTCTATGGCCCGGATCCGGTCGGCTTGATCGACGAAGATGCCGCCTTCGCTCCCCGCAGCGTGTATGGTGCCAGCAAGGTCGCCACCGAAGCTGCTCTGGCGGGCTACGCCAGCCAGCATGGCATCGACGGCGTCGCCCTGCGTCTTGCCTGGATCTACGGTCCCGGACGACGAACCCCCACGACGCTAGAGCAGTTGATCCGCGCCGGCCTTGCGGACCAGCCGATCGTGCTTGACGGTCACGCTGCAGAGCTGACGCATTATGTCTTCATCGATGATGTCGTTGGCGGCGTCCTCGCCGCGGCACGGGCAGCCGGAGCGCTGCCGCGCCGCGCCTACAACATCGCGGCCGACGCATCGGTCGCCATGGGAAGCGTGGTGGAGACGCTGAAAGCCGTTCTGCCTACGCTCCGCGCGAACTTCCGGGAGCAACCGCGCAGCGCCGCGGCGGCCGGCTACAGTCTGGCCAACACGACGCGGGACCTGGGCTACCGGCCTCAGGTCACGCTGGCGGAAGGCCTTCGCCGGTATGTCGCCGCGCTCGCAGCGGAGAAGCGTGCGTCCCGCTGAAGTCCCATTGCCTGGCGCGACCGCCATCGCTAGGTTCACGCGACAACAGCATTCTGCCCACATGACCGTCATGACTGCCCGCGCCCGGCCCCTGCGCCCTCCGGCGCGCACCTTGTCCCAGCACATCACGCGCACTTTCGCGCTCGCGCTGCCCGTGATGTTCGGGCGCGCCGGGCTGCTGATGGCGATCACCGTGGCCCTGGTGGTTGTCGGCCACGCCGGCCCAAACGATCAGGCCTATTTCGCCGCCGGCTTCGCGCCACAGATGTTGGTGCTGGTCTTCGGCATGGGCTTGGTCGCCGGCGTTACCGTGCTGTCAGCCCAGGCCAACGGCGCCGGCAACGCTCAGCAGTGCGGCCGCATCTGGCGCCTGGGCCTGCTGGCGGCGGCAGCCTGCGGAACCGGTGCCGCTGTCATGCTGCTATGGGGCCGCGCCATCCTGCAGCTTGCCGGACAGAGCGACGACATTGCGGTCCATGGCGGCGAGGTCATGCTGGCATTCGCGCCGGGCATGCCAGCCATCCTGATGTTCATCGCGACCTCCTCGTTCCTGGAAAGCATC
>DATEOK010000085.1:0-2134 GCA_035274225.1 Dongiaceae bacterium | reverse complement strand
TGCCCGTACTGCGGCGTCGGCTGCCAACTCACCTATCAGATCAAGGATGAAAAGATTGTCGCCGTTAAAGGCAAGAACGGCCCGGCCAACCAGAACCGGCTTTGCGTCAAGGGCCGGTTCGGCTTCGACTACGTGCACAATCCGCAGCGCCTCCTGAAGCCAATGATCCGCAAGGATGGCGTGCCGAAGGTACCGCACGAGGAGATCGATCCGTCCAACCCTTGGACTCACTTCCGCGAGGCGACATGGGACGAGGCGCTCGACCGAGCCGCCGGCGGCCTGAAGAAGATCCGCGACCGCGACGGTCCCGACGCGCTGGCCGGCTTCGGTTCGGCCAAGGGCTCGAACGAGGAGGCCTATCTGTTCCAGAAGCTGGTGCGCACCGGCTTCGGCACCAACAACGTCGATCACTGCACCCGGCTTTGCCACGCCTCATCGGTCGCGGCCCTGCTCGAAGGCGTCGGCTCCGCCGCAGTGACCGCGACGTTCAATGAGTGCAAGAACTCCGACCTCATCATCGTGATCGGCGCCAACCCGACCGAGAACCATCCGGTGGCGGCGACCTACTTCAAGCAGGCCGCCAAGCGCGGCGCCAAGCTGGTCGTGATGGATCCGCGCGGCCAGGCGCTCAAACGCCACGCCTGGAAGATGATGCAGTTCAAGAACGGCGCCGACGTCGCGATGCTCAATGCGATGCTCAACGTCATCGTCGAAGAGAAGCTCTACGACCAGCAGTACATCCAGACCTACGTCGAGGGCTTCGAGGCCTGGAAGGAAAACATCAAGGACTTCACGCCGGAGGAGATGGAGCCGATCTGCGGCATCTCGGCCGACACGCTGCGCGAAGTCGCCCGCGCCTATGCGCGCGCCGAGAGCGCCATCATCTTCTGGGGCATGGGCGTGTCGCAGCATACCCACGGCACCGACAATGCCCGCTGTCTGATCGCGCTGTCGCTGATCACCGGCCAGATCGGCCGCCCCGGCACCGGGCTGCATCCGCTGCGCGGCCAGAACAACGTGCAGGGCGCCTCCGACGCCGGGCTGATCCCGATGTTCTTCCCGGACTACAAGTCGGTCGAAGACCCGGAAATCCGCGCGCAGTACGAGAAGGCGTGGGGCGTGAAGCTCCCGCCCAAGCGCGGCAAGACCGTGGTCGAGATCATGGACGCGGTACATGCCGATGAGATCAAGGGCATGTACATCGAGGGCGAGAACCCGGCGATGTCGGATCCGGACTTGAACCACGCACGCGAGGCGCTGGCGCATCTCGAACATCTCGTCGTGCAGGATCTCTTCCTCACCGAGACGGCGATGTATGCCGATGTCGTGCTGCCGGCCTCGGGCTGGCCCGAAAAGGACGGCACCGTCACCAACACCAATCGCCAGGTGCAGATGGGGCGCCAGGCCCTGCCGTTGCCGGGCGACACCCGCCAGGATCTCTGGATCATCACTGAAATCGCCAACCGCCTTGGCTGCGGCTGGAATTACAAGCATGTCGGCGAGGTGTTCGACGAGATGGCCTCGATGATGCCGGCGCTCGACAATATCACCTGGGATCGCGTCGCCCGCGAAGACGCGGTGACCTACCCGACCGACGGGCCCGACCAGCCGGGCCGCGATGTGGTGTTCGAAAGCGGTTTCCCGCGACCCGGCGGCTTCGGCAAGCTGGTTGCCACCAAGCTCCAGCCGCCCGATGAGGTGCCGGACGAGGAGTATCCGTTCATCCTCTCGACCGGCCGCCAGCTCGAGCATTGGCACACCGGCTCGATGACGCGCCGTGCCATGGTGCTCGACGCGATCGAGCCCTCGGCCATCGCGCAGGTGTCGCGCGGCACGATCGCCAAGCTCGGCATCCAGGCGGGCGACATGATCCGCGTCACCACACGGCGCGGCACGGTCGAACTGTATTCGCGTCAGGACGACGCGATACCGGATGGGGTCGTGTTCATCCCGTTCGCCTATGTCGAGGCGGCCGCCAACCTATTGACCAATCCGAAGCTCGATCCGTTCGGCAAGATTCCGGAGTTCAAGTACTGCGCCGCCCGTGTCGAGGCGAGCGGTCCGCAGCGCGAGGCGGCGGAATAGATTTCCGAAGATGATCTGGAGAAAAAATGGCCGGGACCGCCCGGCCATT
>DATEOK010000084.1:0-2093 GCA_035274225.1 Dongiaceae bacterium | reverse complement strand
CACCTCACTATCGACCCAGGCCGAAATCGTCTTGCCTGCCATGAGAGACTCCTGATCCTACAGGTTCTAGAGGATTTATAGCGTGAATTGCGCCGGAACTCAACAACCAGGATCCCGGATCACCGCTGGCAGCGATAGCGTGGTAAGGTGATTGAGGGCTCTCTCTTCGGTCGGCGCAGGGCGTGGGGCCGGCATTGTGAGGCAGTGTGATGCTCGGCTGCGCATCTTGCGGGTCTTTGTGGCCGGCACCAATCGCGAAGCGGGTGGGTCGGCTGGCCCTGAGGCAAGCGCCGGGAATGCTAGCGTTGCAGCCGATGCATCATCAGTGGAGTCAGGGTTGGGGTGGAGCGTCATCCGCTCGGCGCGACCGCCAGGGCAAGGATGGTGCGGCGGGCGGACAGCAGCAGCGCCAGCGTCTCGCCGGCGCCGACGACCCGGATGATCAGGCGGCGGCCGTGGCGGATGATCCGGCCGTGCAGATTGATCACGGAAAAGCGCAGCGCCTTCATGCGCCGTGCGACCCACGCCGGCCCCAGCACCAGCCGCTTCATCACGGCATTCAGGTTGTGGGCCAGGATCATGATCCACGCGGCGTTGGCCCCGAACAGCCCGCTGGGCATCCGGCCCCCGGCCAGTTCATGACCGCATGAACCTCCTCGCTCTTGCCGCAGCGTTCACGCAGCCACCAGATTACTTGGTCGCCCGGCAGCGTGCGGTTGGTGACGAGGCCGAACAGCTTGAAGCGACCCCTGGCGGCAAACTCCTCGGTGGGAAACGGCAATTGCGCGGCGTCGGCCAGGTCCAACTGCCGCAAGGGTTCGCGGATCGCCAGGAAGCGGTAGTCGGCCCGCCGCCGGCTGTGCCCGGCCCAGGCCGGCACGAAGCAGACCTCGGCGAACTCCTGATCGGTCCTGTAACGCTGGCCCTCGACGGTCCGGTACAGCGGCTGCCAGTCCGTCTCGGCCACGGCCCGGGCAGCCTTGCGGAACTCCTCGGTCACATCGGCGCTGACCGCGAACTCGATCACCCCGAACCGCGCGTCCTTGCCTTCCCCACAGTACAGCAGCAGGTCCTGCTGGTAGCCCGCCGACGCAGATAAACCTTGGTTACGCCGGTAGCTGCGGCGGTGGCCAGACAATCCTTCAGCACCCGAAGCTGCTGATAACCAGCCGGGACATTGCCGTCTCGGAACTCCGAGTGCAGCACGACGCCCTGTTCCGCCCACCAGCAGTTCAGTGGCTGGTACGCCTTGAACCCCTTGTAGCAGGGCAGGGCATCGCGTTTGTGGGTTTCGATCAGCGTGGCGTCCATGTCCAAGGTCGCCACCGCCAGCCGCCGGTGCGTCTGGAGAAATCCGAGCAGCGCCTGGTTGACCTGCCACAGGGCGCGGACCGGCTCAGCCATCGCCGGGATGATCGCGCTGCCGGGCGGGCGCGGCTGGCCGGCTGCGGCATCATGGAACCGGGCCAGCCAGTCCGCCATCGCCGAGGGCGACGGCACGGCGCGTCGCCGAAGCTTGCGCCAGCGCGTCCGCAGCGCCCGGCGCGCGGCAGCAATCTGCGTTCGACCTCGCGCATCACCTGGACAAAGCCGGCGTCCTGCTCCAACCGCTCCAGATCCTCCAGACCGTCGCCGCCCGCCAAGTTCAGCACGATCAGCGCCACGATCATCTGAAGATCGAGCCAGCCCTGCTCCCCGGCGACCCGGACATGCTTGCGGATCGCGACATCCAGCCCTTGATCAGATCCAGGTAGACCGGCAACCCGCCGAGCGCCGTCACCCCGCTGGCGGCCGTCTCGGCTTCGTACTGGAAAGGCAGTGCACCCTGTGCCATGCTTCGGTCACCCCGTTGGTGATGGTTCCGTGTTTCGCAATCACAGCCTATCTCCTTGATCCATCAAGGCCAACGGGGAACCTCATCATTCTTGATCCGGATTTGCGGATCACCGAAGGGAGAGCTGCAATTCTCCAACGGAATCGTCGCCAAGATGGATTCGCTCGGCTGGGTTCAGTTTTCCAACGGCGTCGCGGTGCGGCGCGAAACGTCGGAGCAGTTCCGCTTCAGCACCGGCATGGTCTGCCGGTTCACCGCG
>DATEOK010000083.1:0-4303 GCA_035274225.1 Dongiaceae bacterium | reverse complement strand
CCGAACTGCAATCAGACTCGCTTTTTCCAGTGCTTTCAGCGGTTTGTATAGCTGTGCGGCGGCTTGTCCCAGTGCTGTTGCACACCCCTGCCACCTATGTTACACACCGCACGCTTTTTGCGGCCGGGAGTGGCTGCGAAGGGTGTCTGTGGCGTTGGCGGGATGGTGCCGAAGCCGTGGAGATTGTCGCGGTTTCTCGCGCGATCAGCACAAAAGTTTAGGCGTGGACAGCGGTCGGCGGCAGCAAGTCGCCGGTCGGAAAACAGGGCAGGGGGCGGAGATTGGCCCAGACATCTGAGCAAGGCGGCCTGGCACAGCGGTATGCCGCGGCGCTGCTCGAACTCTCTGACGAGAAGCATGCGATCGACGCCGTTGCCGGCGATCTCGCAAGCCTCGGCCGCATGATCGCCGACAGCGGCGATCTGCAGACCCTCATCACCAGCCCGTTGATGGACCGCGACCAGCAGTCGCGCGCGATTGGCGCGGTCGCCAAGGCGGCGAGCTTTGGCGAGCTGACGCAGCGGTTCCTCGGCCTCGTCGCCGCCAACCGGCGCCTGTTCGCCCTGCCGGCGATCGTCAAGGCGTTCCAGAAGATGCTGGCCGACAAGCGCGGCGAAGTGCAGGCGGAAGTGACCGCCGCCCACGCGCTGACCGATGCCCAGAAATCCGCCGTCAGCGACGCCATCCGGCGCGTGGTGGGCGGCAAGGTTTCAATCGATATGAAGGTCGATCCCAGCCTGCTCGGCGGACTCATCGTCCGCGTGGGCAGCCGCATGATCGACGGTTCCGTGAAAACGAAGCTGCAGAAGCTGCAGCTCGCGATGAAAGGGGTTGGATAATGGAAATCCGCGCCGCCGAAATCTCCAACATTCTCAAGCAACAGATCGAGAATTTCGGCAACGAGGCAGATGTCACCGAGGTCGGCACCGTGCTGTCCGTGGGCGACGGCGTCGCCCGCATCTATGGCCTGGACAAGGTGCAGGCCGGCGAGATGGTCGAGTTCCCCGGCGGCATCCGCGGCATGGCCCTCAACCTCGAGACCGACAATGTCGGCGTCGTGATCTTCGGCGACGACCGTTCGATCAAGGAAGGCGACACCGTCAAGCGCACCGGCGCCATCGTCGACGCGCCGGTGGGCAAGGGCCTGCTCGGCCGCGTGCTCGACGGCCTCGGCAATCCGATCGACGGCAAGGGTCCGCTGACCAACGTGAAGCGCGAGCGCGTGGAAGTGAAGGCGCCCGGCATCATCCCGCGCAAGTCGGTGCACGAGCCGATGCAGACCGGATTGAAGGCGATCGACAGCCTGGTTCCGATCGGACGCGGCCAGCGCGAGCTGATCATCGGCGACCGCCAGACCGGCAAGACCGCCGTCATCATCGACACCATCATCAACCAGAAGAGCATCAACGCCTCGGGCGACGAGTCGAAGAAGCTGTATTGCGTCTATGTCGCGGTCGGCCAGAAGCGCTCGACCGTGGCGCAGATCGTGAAGACGCTGGAAGACGCCGGCGCGATGGAATACACGATCGTGGTGGCCGCCACCGCGTCGGAGCCTGCGCCGCTGCAGTTCCTGGCGCCCTACACCGGCGCCTCGATGGGCGAGTATTTCCGCGACAACGGCATGCACGCCGTCATCTTCTACGACGATCTGTCCAAGCAGGCGGTCGCCTATCGGCAGATGTCGCTGCTGCTGCGCCGTCCGCCGGGACGCGAAGCCTATCCGGGCGACGTGTTCTACCTGCACTCCCGCCTGCTGGAGCGCGCGGCGAAGATGAACGACGCCAACGGCAACGGGTCGCTGACCGCGCTGCCGGTGATCGAAACCCAGGCCGGCGACGTCTCGGCCTACATTCCGACCAACGTCATCTCCATCACCGACGGCCAGATCTTCCTCGAGACCGGCCTGTTCTATCGCGGCATCCGTCCTGCGATCAACGTCGGCCTGTCGGTCAGCCGCGTCGGCTCGGCCGCCCAGATCAAGGCGATGAAGCAGGTCGCCGGCCGCATCAAGCTCGAGCTCGCGCAGTATCGTGAAATGGCGGCGTTCGCGCAGTTCGCCTCCGACCTCGATGCCTCGACCCAGAAGCTGCTGGCGCGCGGTTCGCGCCTGACCGAGCTGCTGAAGCAGGGCCAGTTCCAGCCGATGCCGGTCGAGGAGCAGGTGGTCTCGATCTTCGCGGGCGTCCGCGGATTCCTCGATACCATCCAGGTGACGGACGTGAACCGGTTCGAGGCGGCGTTCCTGAACGAGGTGCGCGCCAAGCACGCCGACGTGCTGGAAGCGATCCGGAAGGAGCGCGAGCTGAGCAAGGCGACCGAAGAGAAGCTGAACAGCATCCTGACCGCGTTCGTGAAGTCGTTCGCTTGACCTGAAGGGCCCTAAGGCATGCCAAGCCTCAAGGACCTCAAGGTCCGCATCAACAGCGTGAAGTCCACGCAGAAGATCACCTCCGCCATGAAGATGGTGGCGGCGGCCAAGCTGCGCCGCGCGCAGGAGAAGGCGGAAGCGGCCCGTCCCTATGCCGAGCGCATGGAGAAGGTGCTGGCTTCGCTGGCGGCGAGCGTCGCCGGCCGTGACGGCGCGCCCGCCCTGCTGGCCGGTACCGGCAAAGACCAGGTCCAGCTGATCGTGGTCATGACCTCCGACCGCGGCCTGTGCGGCGCGTTCAACTCCTCAATCGTCCGCCAGGCGCGCCGGCTCGCGCGCGAGCTGAAGCGCGAGGGCAAGACGCTGAAGATCATGTGCGTCGGCCGCAAGGCCCGCGACCAGATGCGCCGCGAGTTCCCGCAGGAGATCATCGCGACGTTCGAAGGCGTCGGCAAGCCGAAGCTGAACTTCGAGGCGGCCGACAAGATCGCGACGCGCATCCGCCAGATGTTCGATCACGGCGAGTTCGACGTCTGCACCATCGTCTACAACAAGTTCAAGTCGGCGATCACGCAGATCGTCACGACCCAGCAGCTGATTCCGTTCGCGCCGGGTGGCGCCGCCAACCAGAACGCCGATCCGGAGCTGGCAAGCTACGAGTACGAGCCGGAAGAGGATGCGATCCTGGAGGAGCTGCTGCCGCGCAACATCGGCATGCAGGTCTTCCGCGCGCTGCTGGAGAACGCGGCCAGCGAAGAGGGCGCCCGCATGTCGGCGATGGACAGCGCGACCCGCAACGCCGGCGACATGATCAACCGCCTGACCATCACCTACAACCGCTCGCGTCAGGCGTACATCACCAAGGAACTGATCGAAATCATCTCCGGCGCCGAGGCGCTGTGAGACAAGGGATGGATTGAAGGAGAGATCGATGGCCAAGAACCTGGTCGGCAAGATCACGCAAGTGCTGGGCGCCGTTGTCGACGTGCAGTTCGAAGGCGACCTGCCGGCGATTCTGAACGCGCTGCACACCCAGAACCAGGGCAAGCTGCTGGTGCTCGAGGTCGCGCAGCATCTGGGCGAGAACACGGTGCGCACCATCGCCATGGACACGACCGACGGTCTTGTCCGCGGTCTTGAAGTCACCGATACCGGCAACGCCATCACCGTTCCGGTCGGTCGCGAAGTGCTGGGCCGGATCATCAACGTGATCGGCGAGCCGGTCGACGAGCGCGGCCCGGTCAAGGCCAAGACCAGCTATCCGATCCATCGCCCCGCGCCGGAATTCGTCGACCAGTCGACCGAGCCGCAGGTGCTTGTCACCGGCATCAAGGTCATCGACCTGCTCACCCCGTATCCGAAGGGCGGCAAGATCGGCCTGTTCGGCGGCGCGGGCGTCGGCAAGACCGTGACCATCATGGAGCTGATTAACAACGTCGCGAAGGCGCATGGCGGCGTGTCGGTGTTCGCCGGCGTGGGCGAGCGCACCCGCGAAGGCAACGACCTCTATCACGAGATGATGGAATCCAAGGTCATCCAGCTCGACGGCGAGTCCAAGGTCGCCCTGGTGTACGGCCAGATGAACGAGCCCCCGGGAGCCCGCGCCCGCGTCGGCCTGACCGGCCTCACCCAGGCCGAATACTTCCGCGACGAGGAAGGCCAGGACGTGCTGTTCTTCATCGACAACATCTTCCGTTTCACCCAGGCGGGCTCGGAAGTGTCGGCGCTGCTGGGCCGCATTCCTTCGGCGGTGGGCTACCAGCCGACGCTTGCCACCGACATGGGCACGCTGCAGGAGCGCATCACCACCACCAAGAAGGGCTCGATCACCTCGGTGCAGGCCATCTACGTGCCCGCCGACGACTTGACCGACCCGGCGCCGGCGACCTCGTTCTCGCACTTGGACGCGACCACCGTGCTGTCGCGCCAGATCGC
>DATEOK010000082.1:0-3826 GCA_035274225.1 Dongiaceae bacterium | reverse complement strand
TGACCTTGTCGGGATCGACCGTGCCGGCCTTTTCAACCGCCTTCACCCACATGGCGAAACCGACCACATGCGCTTCCATCGGATCGTTGGAGACGCGCTTCGGATTCTTCGTGAAGGCTTTCCACTTCGCGATGAATTCCTTGTTCGCCGGCGTATCGATCGATTCGAAGTAGTTCCAGGCGGCGAGATGGCCGACCAGCGGCTTGGTGTCGATGCCGGCGAGTTCTTCTTCACCGACCGAGAACGCGACCACGGGAATGTCGGTCGCCTTGATGCCCTGGTTGCCGAGCTCCTTGTAGAATGGAACGTTGGCGTCGCCATTGATGGTGGAGACCACGGCGGTCTTCTTGCCGGCCGAGCCGAACTTCTTGATGTCGGCCACGATCGTCTGCCAGTCACTGTGACCAAACGGCGTGTAGTTGATCATGATGTCTTCCTGCTTGACGCCTTTCGACTTCAAGTAGGCCTCGAGGATCTTGTTGGTGGTGCGCGGATAGACGTAGTCGGTGCCCGCCAGCACCCAGCGCTTCACCTTTTCGTCCTTCATCAGGTAGTCGACCGCGGGGATCGCCTGCTGGTTCGGCGCGGCACCGGTGTAGAACACGTTGCGCTCGCTCTCCTCACCCTCGTATTGCACGGGATAGAACAGGATCGAGTTCAGCTCCTTGAACACCGGGAGCACGGACTTGCGCGACACGGAGGTCCAGCAGCCGAACACGACCGCGACCTTGTCCTTGGTGATGAGCTCGCGCGCCTTTTCGGCGAACAGCGGCCAGTTCGACGCGGGGTCGACGACGACGGCCTCGAGCTTCTTGCCGAGCACGCCGCCTTTCTTGTTCTGCTCATCGATCAGGAAGAGGATGGTGTCCTTCAGCGTGGTCTCGCTGATCGCCATGGTGCCCGACAGCGAGTGGAGCACGCCGACCTTGATGGTGTCGTCGGCCGCTTTGGCCTGGGTAAATGCGGCCAAGCCGAGAACCAGCCCGGCGGTGGCCGCCAGCCAGCGACGGCGGCTCATCGTCGCTAAATCTTGGGTCAATTGAATAAGCATGAGGTATCATCTCCCTGACGCAGACGTTTTGACGCTGCGAAACGGCCCCGTGGCCGCCTGCGTTAACGGAATCGCAAGAACCATGCCACGGGGTACGACCACGCTAAGTCTATGGGACCTCTGAAGAATCCTTCGTCGACGGCGAGAAAAAAAGAGTCATCTGCCCATTCCCTGAGCTGAAAAAATGTATGCTTTATCGGCAAAATGCGTAATTATTGGGCAAATTCGTGGGTTTGGCTAAAATTCCGGCGCAAGCGCCACCGCATTTGCGCCAAGCAAATGCGCGCGTCCTGGCAACTACATAGGCCCAATACCGGATTTTACCTTGAAAGTGCCGCCTTCATGTTCCATATCAGCGCCACGACCCAGCGAATCGCCATGAGCGGTCATCGGGTCATTGCAAGCTGCGTGTTCTGAGCCCTTCCAACGGCCTCTGGCTTGCCCTTTCAGCTAACCGCAACCGACGCCCCAGACACGCGGGTGTCTCCGACGCCCCGCGCGCTCCCAGCCACCAAGGCCGGGCGCCTGCCTTGTTTCATGGAAAGAACCACCCTTTTGACCTCCTTTCAGGATTTCGGCCTTGCCGATCCCATCTCGCGTGCGCTCAAGGAAGAGAATTATCTGACGCCCACGCCCATCCAGGCTCAAACCATCCCCCTAGCTCTCGCCGGCCGTGACGTCGTCGGCATCGCCCAGACCGGCACCGGCAAAACCGCCGCGTTCGCGCTGCCGATCCTGCACCGCCTGCTCGAGCACCGCATCCGGCCGCAGCCCAAGACCTGCCGCGTGCTGGTGCTGTCGCCGACCCGCGAATTGTCCGGGCAGATCCTCGACAGTTTCAACGCCTATGGCCGCCACATCCGCCTCACCTCGGCGCTGGCGATCGGCGGCGTGCCGATGGGCCGCCAGGTCCGCTCCGTCATGCAGGGCGTCGAAGTGATGGTCGCCACTCCCGGCCGCCTGCTCGACCTCGTGCAGAGCAACGGACTGAAGCTTGGTCAGGTCGAATTCCTGGTGCTGGATGAAGCCGACCGCATGCTCGACATGGGCTTCATCAACGACATCCGCAAAATCGTGGCGAAGCTTCCGATCAAGCGGCAGACGCTGTTCTTCTCGGCCACGATGCCGAAGGACATCGCCGAGCTTGCCGAAGCGATGCTGCGGGATCCGGCGCGCGTCGCCGTGACGCCGGTGGCATCGACGGTGGAGCGCATCACCCAGCGCATCATCCAGGTCGATCACTCCAACAAACCCGCCTTCCTCGCCCAGCTGCTGAAGCAGGAGCCGGTCGATCGCGCGCTGGTGTTTACCCGCACCAAGCACGGCGCCGACAAGGTGGTGAAGGGCCTTGCCAAGGCCGGCATCCCCGCCGACGCCATTCACGGCAACAAGTCGCAGAACCACCGCGAGCGCGTGCTGGCGGCGTTCCGCACCGGCGCGATCCGCACCTTGGTCGCCACCGACATCGCCGCGCGCGGCATCGACGTCGACGGCATCAGCCATGTCGTGAATTTCGACCTGCCCAACATTCCCGAGACCTATGTCCATCGCATCGGCCGCACCGCGCGCGCCGGCGCCGACGGCGTCGCCATCTCGCTGATCGCGGGCGCCGAGGAAATGGGCTATCTGCGCGACATCGAACGGCTGATCCGCGTGGCATTGCCGCGTGAAGACCGCCGCACACCGGGCAGCCGCGACGCGGCGCCTCCCATCAGCCAGCATCGCGCCGGCCGGCCTGCGCCGCGCGTCCATGCCTCACGGCCCAATGACGCCGCGCCCGGTTCCTCAAAAGGCCCTCGCCGACGCCGCCGTGGTGGTGGTAATCATGGCGCGCCGCAAGCGACCCGCCATGAGTCGGCGCGTCCGTCGCAGGGCGGCCAGGCTGACGGGATGCAAGGGGTTGCCTTTTTGCATCGCGAAAGCCGCCCAAATACCAAACCCAACCGCAACCAGAGACCCCAGCACTAGCCGTCGATCGACTGGAGAGAACCATGGCTAAAGAAGAGCTGATCCAGTTCGAAGGACTGGTGACCGAAATCCTTCCCGATGCGCGCTATCGCGTGCAGCTAGATGCCGGACACGAAATCGTCGCCTACACCGCCGGCAAGATGAAGAAGAACCGCATCAAGACGCTGGCGGGCGATCGGGTGACGATCGAGATGTCGCCCTATGATCTGGAGAAGGGCCGGCTGATCTTTCGGCACAAGGACGAGCGTCCCAGCACTCCGGGCGGACCGCCGCGCGGCGGGCCGCAGCGCGGCCAGTTCCGTCGCCGCTAAGCACCACGACACGGACCGCGCATGGCAAACCACGGCCTTGCGCGGTCGCCGTGGACGGCGCGCAGCCTCGCGCAACAAAAATTCGCGCGCCTCAGGATTGTTTTGGGGGCTGCCTTCGCATAATATGGCGGCCATCGATTTTCGGCCGGACGACATTAGCACCACACCGGTACAGCCGGTTCAGACGCTGACGACCCTTCCAAAAATTCGATCTCACCAGCCCATCGAAAGTGGGCTTCGACGCTCTATACCTGAGAAGGGACTACCCCGTGAGCATGGGAACTGTGAAGTGGTTCAACGCAACCAAGGGCTACGGCTTCATCCAGCCGGATGACGGCGGCAACGATGTGTTCGTGCACATCAGTGCGGTCGAGCGTGCCGGCCTCGGAACGCTGCGTGAAGGCCAGAAGATCTCCTACGAGATCGTGGCCGATCGTCGTTCCGGCAAGTCTTCGGCCGACAACCTCCGCGCCGCCGGCTAAAGCCAGGGCGCTGC
>DATEOK010000081.1:0-4878 GCA_035274225.1 Dongiaceae bacterium | reverse complement strand
TGCGAACTTCCATCACGGGACGAAAAATCATGTTCTCGTTCAAGCAAAAGCCGATGAATATCCCCACCGCCGCCGAGGCTTTGCCCGGGCGGCCAACGCCGATTCCGACCGCCACAACCCACGTAGTCAACGGCAGCCCCCTCAAGCCGCCGTTCCCGGCGGGGATGGAGACGGCGATCTTCGGGCTCGGCTGCTTCTGGGGCGCGGAGCGCAAGTTCTGGCAAATGCCCAACATGTGGGTGACAGCGGTCGGCTATGCCGGCGGCCCGACGCCCAATCCGACCTATCGGGAACTCTGCACCGGCATGACCGGCCATAACGAGGTAGTGCTGGTGGTGTTCGACCCCAAAAAAGTCAGCTACGAAGCGCTGCTGAAGACCTTCTGGGAAAGCCACGACCCGACCCAGGGCATGCGCCAGGGCAACGACGTCGGCACGCAATACCGCTCCGGCATCTACGTCGCTTCTCTGGAGCAGCGGCGCGCGGCGGAGGAGTCGCGCAAGGCCTTCCAGAAGAACCTGGACAAGGCCGGCTATGGCACGATCACGACCGAGATCGTCGATGCGCCGCCGTTCTACTACGCCGAAGACGTTCATCAGCAGTATCTGGCAAAGAATCCAAATGGTTACTGCGGACTTGGCGGCACCGGCGTGAGTTGCCCGATCGCCCTGCCCGCCGCCTGATCCGAGATCTTGCTCCGGGCGTGACGTGTGTCACTTGAGCGCCTGTCCGCCTGGACAAATCCTGGCCTCCAGCCAAACATGACCTACATGCTATAAGCATGATAGAAGCACGCGCGCCGCGGCAAGCGGGCGCTGCTTCCATTCCGGGGCTGCAGTGGGATGGCAGTCGGTATCGCGGGGGCGCGGTGCCGTGCGGGAGGGTCACCATGATGGGTCGGATGAGCCGGGTGTTCGCGCTGTTGAGCGTCGCGCTCTGGCTGGCGTGGTCGGGCGAGGCCCTGGGCGATTCTGGGGCGGCGGCGCGGGTGGCGCTGGTGGTCGGCAACGGCGACTACGCGCCGGAGATCGGCAGGCTCAAGAATCCGGTCAACGACGCGCAATTGATGGCCGACACGCTGAAAGGCCTTGGCTTCGAGGTCTCGCTGGTGACCGATGCAGACCAGAAGGCCATGAAGCGCGCTATCCGCGAGTTCGGCCAGAAGCTGCGCGAGACCGGCCCGAACGGCATCGGCCTGTTTTACTACGCCGGCCACGGCGTGCAGGTGGATGGCGAGAATTTCCTGCTGCCGATCGGCGCCGAGATCCAGGCCGAGGGCGACGTCGAGCTCGAAGCCGTCAGCGCCAGCAGCGTCCTCAGCCAGATGCAGTTCGCCGGCAACGCGGTCAACCTGGCGTTCCTCGATGCCTGCCGCAACAATCCGCTGACCCGCAGCTTCCGCTCCGGCGCGCGCGGACTGGCGCGGGTCGATGCGCCGCGCGGCAGCTTCGTCGGCTACTCGACCGCGCCGGGCGACGTCTCGGTCGATGGCGAGAGCAACAACAGTCCATACGCCCTGGCGTTGGTCGAAGAGCTGAATATGCCCGGCCTCTCGATCGAGGAAGCGCACCGCGCGGTGCGCGGCAAGGTGCTGGCCGCCACCAATCAGCGCCAGACGCCGTGGGATTCCTCCTCGCTCACCGGCCCGGTGGTGCTGAAAAGCGCCGAGATTGCCGAAGAGCCGCAGGTCGCTGCGATGGCGCCGCCGGCGCAACCATCGGCCGGCGCGTCCACCCAGCAGGCCGAGCTGCTGTTCTGGGATTCGATCAAGAACAGCGACAATCCAGCGACCTTCGAGGCCTATCTCAAGCAGTTCCCGAACGGCATCTTCGCGGGCCTCGCCCAGGCGAAGGTCGACGAACTGAAGGCCGGGAGCACCGATACCCAGAGCGCGGCGCGTCAGATCCAGCCGGCCGCGCCTGAGTCCGAAGCTGCGGCGGAACCGGAAGCACCCACGCCGCTCGCGGTCGAGGAACTATCCGGCGTCTACGTCGCAACCAAGTCTGCCAACGTGCGCGTTGCGCCCGCGACCGATGCCAAGATCATCGCCAAGCTGGCGGCCGATCAGGCGGTCGATGCGACCGGGCAGGTTGCCGGCGGCGAATGGCTGCGCGTGTCGGTCAAGGGCAACACGGGTTTCGTCAGCGGCAAGCTGATGGCGCCGAGCGACGCCGCCGAGGTCGCGGCCTGGAGTACGCTGAAGAGTGCGCCGAGCGAGGCGGGCGCCAAGAGCTTCATCGCCGATCATCCGAGCGGCTATTTCCGGCCCAAGGCCGAAGCGCTGCTCGCGAAGCTGCAGACGCCGAAGGCCGAGAAGAAAAAGGTCGAGATGACGCAGACCGCCGAAGCGGCACCGGCGCCGGTGATCGCGCCGCAGCCGGTCGCGCCGGCCCAGACCCAGCAAGCGGCCGTGACCCCGCCAGCCGGCAACGTCACGATCGTGCGCATCGCCGGCGGCTTCAAGGAAGAGATCGAGCGCTTCATCGCCAACTCACGCAAATTCGTGGGCAAGCACCGGTTCCTCGCGGTCAACACCGACGGCAGCCGCATCGGCATCGGCCAGTGCGACAAGACCGGCTATTGGGACGGCTGCGGCGGCTTCAACGACACGCGCCTCGGCGCCAAGAAGGCGGCGCTGTCGCAGTGCGGCGGCGGCTGCCGCATCCTGTTCGAGGGCGTGGACAAGGTCGGCACGTTCGAGATCGAGTATTACTAAGCGGCGCTGCACGTTTCAGTCGCTCTTGAGTTTCCCCAGCCGCTCCAGCACCATCGCTGCCGCAATCAGGATGGCCGGCAGCGATGACTGAGATCGATCTTCAGGACAAAAAACCCGAGAGCGCGGTGCGTGGCGTCTACGGATTGCCGGCGCGCTGGTACTGGGAGCGCGACATCTATCAGGCGGAACGCCGCCAGATCTTCGCGCGCGAATGGCAGCTGGTGGGGCCGGCGAGCGACTTGCCGAATCCCGGCGACTACACGGCGGCCGAGGTTGCCGGCTACCGCTTTTTCGTGATCCGCGACCGCGACGGCCAGCTGCGCGGATTCCACAACGTGTGCCCGCACCGCGCCTCGCAGCTGCTGGACGACGGTCACGGCCATTGCGGGGTGCTGCGCTGCCGCTACCACGGCTGGGTGTTCGACACGGCAGGCAACCTGAAGCGCGCGCCGGATTTCGGCGAAGCGGACTGGTTCAAGAAGGAAGACAACGGCCTGATGCCGATTCGGGTCGAGACCTGGCGGGGACTCGTCTTTGTGAATTTTGACAAGAGTGCGCCGCCGCTGGCGGACGCGCTCGGCAGCCTGCCGGAGACGGTGAAGGACTATCCGATCGAGACCTTCACCAAGGTGCGCCAGGCCGAGTTCGAGATGCACACCAACTGGAAGAACTACACCGACAATTTCGTCGAGGGCTATCACATCCCCGGCATCCACCCGAGCTTCCACGCGGTGATCGATTTCTCGAAGTTCGAGACCACCCATGGCGATGCGCTGGTCATCATGACCGCGCCGCAGAAGAACGGCTCGATCTACGGAGGGCTGTGGCTGTGGGGCTGGCCCAACTTCACCCTGTCGGTCTATCCCGGCGGCATGAACTGCTCGCGCATCGTGCCGGTGGCGGAGAACCGCACGCGCCTCGTCTACAGCTTCTTCTTCCGCGACACGAGCGACGCGGTCAAAGAGCAGAACGAGCGCACCATCGAGACCAACTGCGACATCGTGCGCGAGGACTTCGGCATCTGCGAACGCTCGCAGGCGAACTTGCAAGCCGGCATCTTCCAGCGCGGGCCGTTGAGCCCGAAGCACGAGGTCGGCGTCCGCTACTTCCACGACCGCGTCCGGCAGGCGATGGCGCCGGAGGGGATCGTGGAGGGGGATTGGCTGCGGTAGCCCCGCAATGCCGCGCTGGACTAGTCGTAGGGGTTCCAGGCTTCCTTGCCGTTCCGGAGCGCAGCAACCAGTGCGTCCAGAAAGCGATCGTGATCGAAATCGCTATGGCCGCCTTCAGGGCGCAAGGAAGGCGTAATCTCGGCGACGTCGTCGAAGTGCCAAGGGGCATGATCCGCTTCGGATAGCTGGGCCGCCAGCGGAGCGAGATCGATCCGCTGCGGCGGGCGATGGCTCATCAGCTGTACCCAGCTTTCGTAGCGGTAGGAAAAGCCGATCCGAGCGCCGCACAGCGTCACGATGCGGTTGCAGGATGTCCGGTTATGCACCGCCATCCGATGGATCGGCACATTGAGATGCTGCGCATAGCGATGCGCTGCCCGATCGGGCCAATCGGCCGGCACGCGCACGATCGCGAGATCGACCTCCGTGCGCTCCTCGATCGTCGCTTCGCCCGCAGCGATCGCGCGTTCGCTGGCTGACAGCAGCGCGTCCTCATCGGCCCACAGCGCGCGGTGCCCCTCGACATCCTCGATCAGGCTGTGGAGCTGTGCGAGCAGGCGCGTATAGACGAAGGTGCAGTAATCATCATAGTCCTGCGGGAAGCTGTCCGCACCCCAGGGCGAGAGCTTCGGGTCGGCAAGGCGCGAAATCGCGAAGGCGATCCGCGCCGCATCCCGCGACCGGGATACGGAGAAATCACCGGCGCTCGCAGCGTCGAGCAGCAACGCCCGTCGCGCCAGCGCGTGCTCCGGCTCGATCAGGCAATAGATCCCGAGCAAGCCGTCCTCGTCGAAATGATTGTTGGTGACCGCCGGCACGTCGCGGTGCGACGCCGGATCATCGAGATAGTTGAACACGACCCCGACGGAGGTATCGGCCTTGAGCGGCCAGGGCGTGCCGCTCTTCGGCCAGTGCGACAGCGTCAGCACGCTGCCTTCATTCGCAGACCCGTCGACAACGATGTTGGGGTGCTGCGCCGCTTCCGCGTAC
>DATEOK010000080.1:0-4286 GCA_035274225.1 Dongiaceae bacterium | reverse complement strand
TTCACGCTCAACTGCCCCGAGTCCTCCGCGACCGTGATGAACGACATGCGCGAGATCGGACCCAGCTACTACTTCGGCCCGCCGCGCACCTTCGAGGGCCTGCTGACCGCCGTGTCGATCCGCATGGAGGACGCGGCGGCGCCCAAGCGCTGGCTGTATGCGAAGTTCATGGCGCTGGCGCGGCGCGTGGGCGCGGACATCTTGAACGGCGCGCCGGTGAGCCTCGGCGACCGGCTGCTGTACAAGCTCGGCGACCTGCTGATCTACGGGCCGCTGCGCAACGTGCTGGGCATGAGCCGCATCCGCGTGGCCTACACCGCCGGTGCGGCGATCGGGCCCGACCTGTTCCGCTTCTACCGCTCGATCGGCGTCAACCTCAAGCAGTTCTACGGCCAGACCGAGACCTGCGCCTATGTGTGCCTGCAGCAGGACGGCAAGGTCAAGCTGCAGACCGTGGGCAGCGCGGCGCCCGGCATCGAGCTCAAGATCGCCGACGACGGCGAGGTGCTGGTGCGCGGCGTGTCGGTGCTGCAGGGCTACTACAAGCGGCCCGACGCCACCGCCGAGGTGCTCGACGCCGACGGCTACTTCCACACCGGCGATGCCGGCGTGCTCGATGCCGAAGGCCACCTGCGCATCATCGACCGGGCCAAGGACGTCGGCCGCATGCAGGGCGGCGCGATGTTCGCGCCCAACTACATCGAGAACAAGCTCAAGTTCTTTCCCCAGATCAAGGAAGCCGTGTGCTTCGGCGACGGCCGCGACGAGGTCTGCGCCTTCGTCAACATCGACTTCGAGGCCGTCGGCAACTGGGCCGAACGGCGCGGCCTGGCCTATGGCGGCTATGTCGACCTGGCGGCCAAGCCCGAGGTGCTGGGACTGGTGGCCGATTGCATCGCCCAGGTCAACGCCGACCTGGCCACCGAAGAAGGCATGGGCGACACCCAGATCGCGCGCTTCCTGGTGCTGCACAAGGAGCTCGACCCCGATGACGACGAACTCACGCGCACGCGCAAGGTGCGGCGCGGCTTCATCGCCGGCAAGTACGCGGTGCTGATCGAGGCGCTGTACGGCGGCAAGACGGAGCAGTTCATCGAGACCCAGGTCAAGTTCGAGGACGGCCGCACGGGCGCGGTCAGCGCGACACTGAAGATCGTCGATGCCAAACGTTTCCCACCGCTGAAAGCAGCCGCATGAGCAGCAGGAAGACCGGCGACGTCATCCTGGACGTGCAGAACATCTCCCTCAGCTTCGGCGGCGTCAAGGCGCTGACCGACATCAGCTTCGATGTCCGCGAGCACGAGGTGCGCGCGATCATCGGCCCCAACGGCGCCGGCAAGAGCTCGATGCTCAACTGCATCAACGGCGTCTACCAGCCGCAGCAGGGCCAGATCACTTTCCGCGGCCAGCACTTCAGGCACATGAACTCGCGCCAGGTGGCCGAGATGGGCGTGGCGCGCACCTTCCAGAACCTGGCGCTGTTCAAGGGCATGAGCGTGCTCGACAACATCATGACCGGGCGCAACCTCAAGATGAAGAGCGGCATCCTCGCGCAGGCGCTGCGCTGGGGGCCGGCCGCGCGCGAGGAAATCGCGCAGCGCGAGTTCGTCGAGCGCATCATCGACTTCCTCGAGATCCAGCTGCACCGCAAGACGCCCGTGGGCCGCCTGCCCTACGGCCTGCAGAAGCGGGTCGACCTCGGCCGGGCGCTGGCGATGGAGCCGCAGGTGCTTCTGCTCGACGAGCCGATGGCCGGCATGAACGTCGAAGAGAAGCAGGACATGAGCCGCTTCATCCTCGACGTCAACGACGAGTTCGGCACCACGATCGTGCTGATCGAGCACGACATGGGCGTGGTGATGGACATCTCCGACCGCGTGGTGGTGCTCGACTACGGCAAGAAGATCGGCGACGGCACGCCCGACGAGGTACGCAACAACGAGGACGTGATCCGGGCTTACCTGGGGACGGAACACTGATGGGCTTTTTCCTCGAAACCCTGTTCGGCGGCCTGATGGCCGGCATGCTCTACGCGCTGGTCGCGATCGGCTTCGTGCTGATCTTCAAGGCCTCGGGCGTCTTCAACTTCGCGCAGGGCGCGATGGTGCTGTTCGCGGCGCTGACGATGGCGCGCTTCGCCGAATGGATCCCGCGCTGGACCGGCCTCGACAACATGCTGCTGGTCAACCTGCTGGCGGCCTGCGTGGCGGCCGCGGCGATGGTGGTCGTGGCCTGGCTGGTCGAGCGGCTGGTGCTGCGCCACCTGGTCAACCAGGAAGGCATCACGCTGCTGATGGCGACCTTGGGCATCAGCTACTTCCTCGACGGCGCCGGCCAGCTGCTTTTCGGCAGCAGCACCTACAAGATCGACGTCGGCATGCCCAAGGACCCGATGATCGTGCTGGAGAACACCTTCCAGGGCGGCCTGCTGCTGAGCAAGGAAGACCTCTACGCCGCGGCGATGGCCGCCCTGCTGGTGGTGCTGCTGTCGCTGTTCTTCCAGAAGACCAAGACCGGCCGGGCGCTGCGCGCGGTGGCCGACGACCACCAGGCGGCGCAGTCGATCGGCATTCCGCTGGCCCGCATCTGGGTCATCGTCTGGTCGGTCGGCGGCCTGGTCGCGCTGGTGGCCGGGGTCATCTGGGGCTCCAAGCTCGGCGTGCAGTACTCGATCTCGCTGGTGGCGCTCAAGGCCTTCCCGGTGGTGATCCTCGGCGGCCTGACCTCGGTGCCCGGTGCGATCCTCGGCGGCCTGATCATCGGCGTCGGCGAGAAGCTGTCGGAAATCTACCTCGGGCCGATGGTCGGCGGCGGCATCGAGAACTGGTTCGCCTACGTGCTGGCGCTCGCCTTCCTGCTGGTCCGCCCGCAGGGATTGTTCGGCGACAAGATCATCGACCGCGTCTAGGGCTTCGACAACACCATGTTCTACCGCGAAAACGGCCAGTTCAAGACCAGCTACCAGAGCGACCTGCAGATCTTCCCGATCGCGCAGGACCGCATCGCGCTCGCGCTGTTCGCGCTGGTGGCCTTCGTCGCCGTGCCGATGCTGGCCAGCGACTACCTCTTCCGCGCCGTGCTGGTGCCCTTCCTGATCCTGTCGCTGGCGGCCATCGGGCTCAATGTGCTGGTCGGCTACTGCGGCCAGATCTCGCTCGGCACCGGCGCCTTCATGGCGGTCGGCGCCTATGCGGCCTACAACCTGAACGCGCGCATCGAAGGCATGCCGCTCCTGCTGTCGCTGATCGGCGGCGGACTCTGCGCGATGGTCTTCGGCATCCTGTTCGGCATCCCCAGCCTGCGCATCCGCGGCCTCTACCTGGCGGTGGCGACGCTGGCGGCGCAGTTCTTCGTCGACTGGTTCACCAACCGGGTGGCCTGGGTCACGAACGGCTCCTCGTCGGGCTCGGTCAGCGTTTCGGCGCTGCAGTTCTTCGGCCTTGCGCTCGACAGCCCGGCGCGCAAGTACCTGCTGTGCCTGTCGCTGCTGGTGCTGCTGGGGCTGGCAGCCAAGAACCTGGTGCGCGGCGCGATCGGCCGCGAATGGATGGCGATGCGCGACATGGACGTGGCGGCCGCGGTGATCGGCATCCGGCCGGTCTACGCCAAGCTCAGCGCCTTCGCGGTCAGCTCCTTCATCGTCGGCGTCGCCGGCGCGCTGTGGGGCTTCGTGCACCTGGGGGCCTGGGAGCCGGCCGCCTTCGGCATCGACAAGTCCTTCCAGCTGCTGTTCATGGTGATCATCGGCGGCCTCGGCTCGATCGTCGGCGCGGTGTTCGGCGCCGCCTTCATCGTGCTGCTGCCGCTGTTCCTGAACCTGGTGCCGCACTGGCTCGGGCTGGCGATCTCGACCGGCACCGCGAGCTTCCTCGAACACATGATCTTCGGCGCGCTGATCGTGTTCTTCCTGATCGTCGAGCCGCACGGCCTCGCCGCCCTCTGGGCCACGGCCCGGCAGAAGCTGCGGCTGTGGCCCTTCCCCCATTGACCCGTCCATTCAACAACAGGAGACACAGCATGAAGTTCCAGTCCATCGCTCTCGCGGCGGCCATCGCGGCGGCCGGGCTTTCGTCGGCGATGCTGCCGGTGCCGGCCCGGGCGCAGGCCGCCGGCGAGCAGTTCATCCCGCTCTTGGTCTACCGCACCGGACAGTTCGCGCCGCTCGGCATCCCGTGGGCCGATGGCAAGCAGGACTACATCAAGCTGGTGAACGCGCGCGACGGTGGCGTCAACGGCGTCAAGCTCGCGTACGAGGAATGCGAGACCGCCTACGACGCCGCCAAGGG
>DATEOK010000079.1:0-17560 GCA_035274225.1 Dongiaceae bacterium | reverse complement strand
CTGGTCACCAAGGAGCAGCAGAAGCGCGTGCTCTCCTACATCGACATCGGCAAGAAGGAAGGCGCCAAGCTCGCCATGGGCGGCGCGACGCCGAAGGGATTGGACAAGGGCTGCTACGTCGCGCCGACGCTGTTCACCGGCGTGAAGAACGACATGCGCATCGCCAAGGAAGAGATCTTCGGCCCGGTCACCGGCGTCCTCACCTACAAGAAGCTGGATGACGCGATCGCCATGGCCAACGACTCGATCTATGGTCTCGCTGCTTCGATCTGGACCTCCGACGTCTCGGTCGCCCACAAGGCGGCGCGCGACATCGAAGCCGGCATCGTGTGGGTCAACTGCTTCGACCACGGCGACATGACCTCGATCTGGGGCGGCTTCAAGCAGTCCGGCATGGGCCGCGACAAGTGCCTGGAGACGCTGACCACCGTCACCCAGACCAAGTCGGTGTGGATGCACCTGGGCTGAGGCCTGGTGTTGCGCTAGGGTTCGAAGGGCGGGAGGCAACTCCCGCCCTTTTTTCTGTCCGCGGGTATTGAGATGCGCTGGCTCTGCGCCTTGGCAATTCCGCTGGCGCTTAGCGGCTGCGAAGCGTCGCAGCCGGATCGCGGCCTGGAAGCGAGGGCCAGCGACGGCGATGTCAGCGCCGCATGCGACCTCGTGCTCCAGGACCTGCAGCAATGCGCGGCGTCCAGGAAGGACTGGATCTCCAAGCCGGGCTCACCGCGCCCGGCCTGCTTGGACGATCCAGTGCCGGCCGGCCATCAGCGCTACTTCTCGCAAGCGATCGACGCCCTCGCCGGTTCGCCGGAGCGGAGGGACCTGCTGACGATCATCAGCGATGGCGCCGCGAGCACGGCAGCCAGCCTCAAGCTCGGCGTGGGCGCGCCCGAGCGATTCGACTCCTCGATCGATCTGATCGCACAATCTTGCGTGACGCTGCGCGGGTAAGCGCGGCGGACGGCAACTCACCACCCGCCGGATCGCTCCGGCGGGCGGTTTCATTTCAAGGTGACGGGATCAGCGGGCGCGGGCTCTGCGGGGCGCGCGCCTGGCTTTGGCGACGGCGATGGCCGGCAGCCCGGTGTGAAGGTGGCGAACCTCCCCCGCGATCCGGCCCAGGACATTGTCCTTCAGCGGGGCCACTTGGAGGCGATCCGGCCGTGACTCGCCCGGCATGACGAAGCCGTGCGGCGTCGCCGGGACGAACCCGAATCTCTTGTAGTAGTCGACGTCGCCGACCAGCAGCACGAGGTCGTGGCCAAGCTGCGCGGCAAGATCGAGGGTCTTGAACATGAGGGCGCGGCCGATGCCTTTGCCGGCGCGGTCCTGCGCGATCGCGAGCGGGCCGAGCAAAAGGGCCGTATGGCCGGTCTCGCCGACCAGGATCGGCCAGTAGCGGATGGCGCCCACCAGGCGGTCGCCTTCCAGCGCAATCCAGCTCAGCTCGCGAACGGGGTCGACACCCTCTCGGAACAGGTAGGAAGCCTTGTGGAACCGTGCCGGGCCAAACACCTCGTCGTACAGACGTTCGACGGCGCCAGCCAGCACGGCCGGTTCAGGTTTGATCAGATACTCGGGTTTGATGAGTTTCATCGGTGGTGATCCTTCTCAACAGGTCTTCGAACGTTTCGCCGGTTTGCCCCGACCGTCCGTCGCCTGGAGGATCACTTCGCTAATGGAAGTGCTCCGATCCTTGCGTACGAACGACCATCCCGCCCGGCAGGGTCTTGGGGATACGTCGTCGGTGACGCAAGGCGTACATCAAAGCACTCGTCAGCAGTTTCGACTGGGCGCGGAAAATACATCAAAGCGCCGACAGATGAAATAGGAAATTTCAGCGCCGGCACAAGGGGCTGCTCGCAGAATCGTTTGCAAAGCTTTCGATATGGTTACCGAGCCGCCGACAGGCGGCGCGAGTGCCGTCGGATTCGCGGCCTTCGCCGCGGGCGCGAGTGCCGCTCAGCGCACCACGGTGACGGGCCTGTGTGTCACCGCACGACGGTGACGGGGCAGTGGGCGCGCGTGACGACGTCCTCAGCGACGGAGCCGAGCAGCATGCGCTTGGCGCCGGTGCGCCCTTCCGAGCCGACGATGATGTGGCGGTAGCCGTTGCGCTCGGCGTAGCTGACGATGGCCTCCGCCGGGTCACTGCCGTAGGCCCGCACCAGGCGGATGCGGAGGAGTTTGTGCTGCAAGGCCGTCTTCAGCGCCGCCAGCAGCTCCTTGTCCGGCGGCAGGTCCTCCGCTTTGACGCGCGCCTCGTCCCACACCGCGGGCACCGTTTCGAGCTCGCCGTCCGCGACCAGCAGGAAGGTGATCGGCCGGCCCAGCTCCTCCGCCAGGGTGACGGTGTAGTGCACGGCCTTCTCGGACGGCGGCGAGCCGTCGGTGGCGCACAGCAGACGTTCCGTGTTCATTGATCCTCCCGCTTCTGCGGCTCGGCACCCATGATACCGCGTGCCGGAGTCGCGGCGAAAGAGCGCATGCGTTCCGCCCGCGTTAGCGCGATCCTGCACCGTTAGTCATTCGTTAGGGATACCGATGGGTCTCAACGCGCGGCTAGGCTTCGTGCTTCAGCGGCCGCGCCAGCAGGGCGCTGATCGCCTGGTCGATCGCGGCGCGGCCGGAGAGGATCGCGGCGACCGTGCTGGCGATCGGCATGTCGACGCCAAGCCGCGCCGCCAGCGCCTCGAGCGCGGCGGCGGTCGGCACGCCTTCCGCCACGCTGCGCCGCTCCGCCAGGATCTCCGCCAGCGCCCGGCCGCGGCCCAGCTCGAAGCCGAGCGAGGCGTTGCGCGACTTCATCGAGTTGCAGGTCAGCACCACGTCTCCGACGCCGGCGAGGCCCAGCATGGTCTCTGCCCGGCCTCCCAGCGCGTGGGCAAGGCGCGCCAATTCGGCCAACCCGCGCGTGACCAGCGCGGCGCGCGCATTCTCGCCCAGGCCCTTGCCCATCACGACGCCGCAAGCGATCGCGAGCACGTTCTTGGCGGCGCCCGCCAGCTCCACGCCGACGGGGTCCAGGCTGCCGTAGGGCCGGAAGGCGCCGTGCGACAGCGCCTGCATCAGCGTTTCGTTGAGCGCGGCATCGGGGCTGGCGATCACCACCGCGGTCGGCAGGCCGGCGGCGACTTCGCCGGCGAAGCTGGGTCCGGACAGTACCGCCACCGGCGCCTCCGGCAGCAGCTCCGCCGCCACGTCGGTGAGCAGGAGGCCGCTGCCAAGCTCGATGCCTTTGGCGCACAGGACCAGCGGCGTGCCTGCGCGCCAGCTGCCACGCGCGGCGGTGCAGAAGGCGCGCAGATGCTGTGCCGGCTGGGCATAGAGGACGGCATCGCCGGCCAGCGCCGCCGCCAGCCCGGCGGTGACGGCGATCTCCGGCGGCAGCGTGACGCCGGGCAGGTAGTCCGGATTGGCGCGGCTGGCCGCGATCGCCGCCGCCGCCTCGGGCCGGCGCGCCCACAAGGTGGTGGCGATACCGGCGCGCGCCGCTTGCATCGCCAGGGCCGTGCCCCAGGCGCCCGCGCCGGCAACGCCGAGTGACCGGATCTGCATGAAAAACTTTGCCTTCGCCTGTTGCTTCGGTTGCCTTGCGCGCCGGATTGCGCGCCGCCAGCGCGCGCCTGTAATCTGCTCCCCAATGGAACGCAAGGCGAGATGGGTCGTGCAGGCGGCGGTGGCTTTTCAGCGCTTCAACCGCATCTGTGCGGCCCTGCCGGTCCTGCTGCTCGCGGCGCTCCCGCCCGCCGCCGCCCAGAGCACCCAGCAGGGCACCGAGCTGACGCCGATCGTCGTAGCGCTGCCCGAGGGGCCGTCGGCCCGCACCATCGGCTACTACTTGGCGGAAGCCGGCGGCTGGTTCGCTCGCGCGGGGCTCGCTCCCACGTTCGTGGTGGTCGGCGAGCCGGCTGCCGTTCTGGCGGATGGCGGCGCCGATCTCGCCATCGACATGATGCCCAATGCCCTGCGAACCCGGGCCGAGGGGTCGGACATCCGGCATGTCGCGCAGATCTTCCAGAAATCCGGACTGGTGCTGGCGTGCCGTCCTTCCATCAAGGAGCCGAAGGACCTCAAGGGCATGAACATCTCGCTGTGGTCCGGCGGCCAGGAGGGTCCGTTCTACGCCTGGATGGCGAAGGTCGGGCTCGGCATCTACGGCGAGGTGGACGGCGTCACCATCCTGCGCGAAGGGCTCGATCCCGATTCCTACCGCAACCGGACCAGCGATTGCTTCACCGGCGAGACCTACGCGCTGCCCCAGCAGCTCGCCGTGCAGGGCAAGACGACGTTCGACTACCGGATCTTCTCGTACGAGCAGGTCGGCACAGCGACGCTGGAGGACGGCGTCTATGCCCGCGGCGAGGACCTCAAATATCCCGACCGGATCCAGCGCATTGCGCGCTTCCTCTCCGCGGCGCGCAACGGCTGGCAAAGCGCCGCCGACGAGGCACGCAAGGCGGCGGAGTTCCTGGCCGAGAAGACGACACCGCCGGCGCCGGATCTCGCGACCCTGCTGCGCGGCATCTGGGCGGCGAACGACCTGGTGGACGTCGGCCGCATTCCCTTTGGCCGCCTCGACCCGGCTGCCTATGACCGCACGGTCACTGTCCTGCTGACCGCGGCGCCCGACCCGCTGCTCAAGACCGCGCCCCTGGGCGCCGTCAGCGACGCGGTGAGCAAGGCGCTGGAGGCGGAATAGGGCCACCGGCGGGGCCCTTACCAGGGGTCGGCGGCTCTGCTATAAGGGCTGCCGACCGCACCCTGCCTTACCCATGCGACCCCGTAGCTCAGCAGGATAGAGCGTCGGTTTCCTAAACCGCAGGTCGGAGGTTCGAATCCTCTCGGGGTCGCCATTCACTCAATCCGCGACATCGGCCATCGCCCACAAGGTGAGGCCGCTCATGAGGCACCAGAGCAGCGGGATCGGATAGAACGCCAGGACGGATCGGCCGCGTGCCATGATCAGGAAGCCGAGGGTGGCGATGGCGGTGGGGTCGGGGGCGGTCCCGAAGAACTCGGCGCCCTGCCAGGATCGGCCGAACACCAGTGCGAGCAGCGGATAGCCGAGCGCCAGGGTGACGAGCAGGACACCGCCGATGCCACGTGCGCCGCGCGGATCCAGCGCAAAGCGACCGAGGCCGCCAACGATCGCCAGCATCGCCGCCTCGATCGCGAAGAACGGCGCAGCGTAGGCGGCGGTCCAGTTGATGGTCGCATAGCGCTCCCACACAAAGCTCCAGCCGACCCACGCCCACAGAATGGCGAGCAGGATGGCGATCCATCGCTCCGACTGCTGTGGGCGCAGGAGCACGAGGGCCAGCGCCGCGATGCCGAGTGCAAGAGTCGCGAGCGGCAGCGGCCAGAGCGCCTGGTTGTGCAGCTCGAACATCCGCCAATAGACGCGCGGCGAGAACAGCAGGAAGTCGGAGAGGCGGTAGCTCCAGTCGAGCATCAGCGCCGCGGCATCACAGCTGCTCCACGTATTCTGCCATGCGCTGGCGCATCGCCTCGTCCGGCAGCGGACCGGTCGCCGCGGCCAGGTTCTCGCGCACATGGTCGACCCGGCTGGTGGCCGGGATCGCGACCGTGACGGCGGGATGCGCGAGGATGAACTTCAGGATGAATTGCGCCCAGCTAGCGGCGCCGATCTCCGCGGCCCAGTCCGGCAGCGGTTCGCCTTCGAGCTCACGTGTCAGGTCGCCTTGCTGAAACGGCCGGTTGACGATCACCGCCATGCCGCGGTCGCGCGCCAGCGGCAGCAGGCGCTCGTCGGCCTCGCGGTCGACGATGTTGTAAGTCAGCTGCACGAAGTCGAGCGGCTCGTTGCGCATGATCTCTTCGAACAAGTCGTGGCGCCGGCCTTCCGAGGTTGTGATGCCGACATAGCGCAGCCGGCCCGCCTCCTTCATCGCATACAGCGTCTTCAGGTGATTCTGCCAGGTGACCAGGTTATGCACTTGCAGCAGGTCGAAGCGCGGCACGCCCCAATAGCGCCGCGACTGCTCGATCTGCTCCGGCCCGTCGCCGGAGGTCCACACCTTGTCCGCCGCGAAGACCGGCGGCGCGCCCAGCTTCGCAAGGCCGTAGCCGATCACCGGCTGCGACGAGCCATACATCGGCGAGGAGTCGATCATCCGCCCGCCGCTTTCGAAGAACGCCGCCATCACAGCGGCGCACTCGTCGCGCAGCACCAAGTCATCGCCGACATTGAAGGTGATCCAGCTGCCGAGGCCGATCGCCGGAATCGTTTCACCGGTCGATGGAATGGCGCGCTGCGCGATCTGTACTGTCTGCGCACGCAGCGGCGATGCCAGCGTTGACACGGCGAGCGCGGCGCCACCGGCGAGCACGCCGCGACGAGTTGAACCATGGATCGCCATCGCGTCCTCCCTGAACGGGATATGGGGCCGGCTACGCTTAACGCAAGCTGCGCCGAAGCAACCGTTGTGTCCAGCCGGACACAGAGAACGACTCAATGCAACCATCATCCGCAATTTCCGCTTGCGCGAAAATTCGACCTGCGTCATAAGCGCGCTCCTTCGCTTGGCCTTGGGTTCGGGCTGTTGGTCCCGGCCGGCGCGGTGCGCTTTGCGCATCTCGTGTTCCGCCGAACGAAGAATGTGGCATTCGTAGCTCAGTCTGGTGAGAGCGCCGGAGCAATCCGGAGGTCACCGGTTCGAGTCCGGTCGGGTGCACAAAACGAGGATAGCTCAGTTGGGTAGAGCAGATGTGTTGTAAGCATCGAGTCGCTGGTTCGAATCCAGCTCCTACGCTCCGGTTCAGCCTGTTACGCTGATACTCCTGAAAGGGAACCGGACGCGCGCTTCAGTCGCGGTCCGGTCGTCTGGCCGAAAGGCCTCTCGAACGAACCAGACACTTTGAGACCGGCTCTGCTCCGTGGCGGATACCGCCCGCGCGGGTCGCAAATCCAGCTCTCCAACGTCGAACGCAAGTTCGGCGAACGAGATTCCTGTGCTTGCGCTCCGCCGGGCTGAAGCCTCGGCCCGTTGCTCTCGAGGGAAGACGCGTCCGGAACCCGGCTCCTCGGTTCGAAACGACGCTGTGCGGCATGGGCCACGCGGCGAATGGATGGAGGGAAGAAATGACTCGTCTTGGTTTGTTCTTGCGTGTGCTGGTGAAGGATGGCGAGCGCGCACTGTTGCTGCGCGACGGGCGCAGCGTGCGTGCCCTGGAGCCGGGCTTGCATCGGCTGTTCGATCCGCGCGGCGCGCTGAAGGCCGAGTGCTTCGGCGTCGTGCGCACCGAGTTCCCGGCGGAGCGCTACGCGGTGCTGAAGGCGGAGCGTCCGGAGCTGGCGGCACAGCTGTTCGAGGCGGTCGAGACCCGCGCCGATGAGCTGGCGATCGTCAGCCTCGACGGGCGTCCGACACACTTGATGACGCCGTGGCAGGTGCGCGTCTACTGGAAGGTCGCGACTGCGGTGACGATCGAGCGGATCGACGTCACCAGCGATCCGAAGGTTTCGGCGCGCCACCTGTCGCTGATCGAGCGTGCGCGCAACCCGCACGTGGCGGAGACCGTGGTCGAGAACCACGAGGCGGGATTGCTGTACGTCGAGGGTCGCCTGGTCGAGCGCCTGGCGCCGGGCCGTCACGCCTTCTGGACGGTCGGCCGCAAGGTCGAGGTGAACCGGGTCGACCTGCGTCCGCAGGCGGTCGAGATCACCGCGCAGGAGATGCTGACCAAGGATCGCATCGCCCTGCGTGTGACCCTGACGGCGCTGCGCCGCATCGTCGATCCCGAGCGCGCGGTCGGCGCGGTCGTGGACGTGGATGGCTGGCTGTACCGCCTGGTGCAGTTCGCGATCCGCGAGGCGGTCGCGGCGCGCACCCTGGACGAGGTGCTGTCGGCCAAGTCGGCGCTCGACGCGGAGCTGCGCACGTTCGTGCGCGCGCGCCTCGGCGAGACCGGCATCGAGGTCGAGGAGCTCGGCGTGAAGGACGTGATCCTGCCCGGCGAGATCCGCGAGCTCGTGAACAAGGTGGTGGAGGCGGAGCGGACGGCGAAGGCCAACCTGATCCGCCGCCAGGAGGAGACCGCGGCGACGCGTTCGCTCCTGAACACCGCCAAGCTGATGGAGGAGAACCCGCTTCTGCTCCGTCTGAAGGAGCTCGAGAGCCTCGAGCGCCTGGTGGAGAAGGTCGGCCGTATCGACCTGCACGCCGGCGAGGGGCAGGGCCTCGACGCCCTGCTCAGCCAGCTCGTCCGCCTGAAGGCGAGCGAGAACGCCTAGGGAAGGGCCGCATCCGCAAGGGTGCGGCCTTTTTCCGCTCAGCCCGCGAGTTCTCCTCGCGCCCCGCCCCAGATGATCTCGTTCGCCGTTGGTTCGCCCGGTGGCTAGCATCCTACTTGCCACGCCGGATTTTCCGGAGGCAGGCGACGGATCCCAGAACCCGGTGCTCCCCTCCGTCATCCGATCCCGGCGTGCCGCGTCCTTGGGTCCGCTTTGCCAGTCGTCGGGTAGGGCGGGGACCAGGACGCGGCGGCACCGTGGACTCTCCCAGACCGCCATGGTGCCGGCGCTCCCCTTTGACGGCCGAAAGGACGCCCGATGCTTGAACGGACCAAGGGGCCCCTCTAGTACCAGAGCTGGCTGCAGACGGAGCCGGACGCGGTCTCGCTGCACCTGGCCGAGCTGATCGCCGACGCCCGGACGAATGCGGCGGCCGATCCGTCCCGCGTCATCGCGCGGGTCGGCGTCGATTGGCCGACACTGGCGCTGGCTGTCGGGATCTACGGCGCGTTCGCGGCTCTGACCTGGTTCTATGCCGATCTGCCCTGGTGGCTGGTGCTGCCCCTGGGCGCGGCGCTGGTTTGCCTGCAAGGATCGCTGCAGCATGAGGCGGTGCACGGTTATCCGACCCGCTGGTCCTGGCTTAACGCCCTGATCGCGGCGCCGTCGCTCACGCTGTGGCTGCCCTACGGCCTCTATCGCCGCATCCATCTCAAGCATCACGTCGACGAGCATCTGACCGACCCGGCGCGCGACCCCGAATCGCACTACCTGACGCCGGAGGCGTGGCTCGCCATGTCACCTATCCACCAGGCGCTCCGCGAAGTGATGATGAGCCTTGCCGGCCGGATGGTGATCGGACCGGTCTACGAAGCCGCGCGCTCGCTGGCGGATCTGGCGCGCGCCGGCCGCAGCCGCGACTGGTCCGTGCTGTCGCATTGGGCACTGCACGGCATCGTGCTGGCCGGCCTGCTGTGGTGGGTCGTCGGGATCTGCGGCATCCCGCTCTGGGCCTACGTGCTGCTGTTCGCTTGGCCGGGCAGCGCGCTGGCGCAGTTGCGCGGCTATGCCGAGCATCGCGCCGCGCCGGACGTGGCGGCACGCACCGCCACCGTCGAGGCCGGGCCGGCGCTCAGCTTCCTGTTCCTGCACAACAACCTGGATGCCCTGCATCACGCCGAGCCGACGCTCGCCTGGCATCGCCGTCCGGCACGCTATCGCGCCATACGCACCGACCTGCTGCGGGCCAGCCGCTATCATCTGATCGCCAACTACGCGCAACTCGTCCGGAACTATTTGTTCGAAGCAAAGGAGCCGCTGTTGCATCCGGCCCTGGTCCGTTCGCGTTCGGCGGAGCTGCGCGGCGGCCATCGCCCGGCCTACCGATCGGCCTAGCGGGCCCGACCGGATACAGCTCGCGATTGCCGAATGCGGGCGTTTGCCGCATGATCCGCGCCTTCGAGATCACCCGCGCGATAGCAGCATGGCGACGAGCGAGCAGATCAAATTCGGTCCGGTGGACGTGGCCATCGTTGGGTCGGGCCTGGGCGGCGCGGCGTTCGCGCGGCGCCTTGCCAGCCGCGCGCCGCGGCTGCGCATCATGTGCTTCGAGCGTGGCGGTTGGCTCGACCGCGCCAACCTTCCCGCGCAGCAACCGGACTGGCAGCGCCGAGCGCTCGGCCCATGGGCGACGTCGCCCAATCTCCGGTTGAAGGCCGGCGGCAATGCGGCCTCGGCCGATTATCCGATCGACGATTCCAGGTCCGATTTCAAGCCGCTGATGTGGAGCGGCGTCGGTGGCTCGACGGTCAACTGGGCGGCGCATTTCCCGCGCCTGCATCCGTCGGACTTCAAGACCCGCACGCTCGACGGCGTGGGCGACGACTGGCCGTTCCCCTATTTCGACCTCGAGCCGTACTACGACCTCAATGACGAGGCGTTCGGCGTGGCCGGCCTGCCCGGCGATCCCGCTTATCCGGCGAAGAAATCGCGCCGCATGCCGCCGCTGCCGCTCGGCCGCATGGGCGCCAAGGCGGCGCGGGCATTCGATGAGCTCGGCTGGCACTGGTGGCCGGTCGACGCGGCAATCAACACGGTCGCGGAAGGCGACCGCGCGGCCTGCAATCACTGCGGCCCCTGCCAGCAGGGCTGCGCCACCGGTGCGAAATCCTCGACCGACCTCACCTATTGGCCGCGCGCCATCGCCAGCGGCGTTACCCTGCGTACCAACTGCGTGGTGCAGGAGATCGTGGTCGAAGGCGGCGTCGCGACCGGCATCCGCTATCGCGACGGCGCCGGCCGCGATTGCTGGCAGCCGGCTTCGACCGTCGTGGTGGCGGGCAACGGCATCGGCACCGCTCGCCTGCTGCTGGCGTCGGGTATCCAGTCGCCGGCGCTCGGCCGCAACCTCATGTTCCATCCCGCCGCCTATGTACGCGGCGTGTTCGCGGAGGAGCTGGACGGTCCGGTCGGGCCGGTCGGCTGCGCGGTCTACTCGCACGAATTCTACGAGACTGACGAGGCGCGCGGCTTCAAGCGCGGCATCCACCTGCAGGTGACGCGCGAGAACCCGCTGCTGGTCCAGGCATCGCGGCTCGAGCCCGCTTGGGGCAGCGAGGCGCAGCGCCTGCTGCGCGAGGAGTTCCGCCATTCGATGGCGGTGCTGGTGATGGCGGAGGACCTGCCGGAGCTGCACAACCGCGTCACGCTGACCAAGGAGCTGGAGGCGGATGGGTTGCCCGGCGTGCGGATCGAATACGCGCTGTCGCGCGAGTCGCGCCGCGCGCTCGATTTCGGCATGGCGCGCGCGGAGGAGATGCTGCGCGCGGCCGGTGCGCACCGCATCGTCCGGGTGCCGCTGGCGCCCTACACCGGCTGGCACCTGCTGGGGACGGCGCGCATGGGCAGCGACCCGGCGACTTCCGTCACCGATGCCAACGGCTGTCTCCACGCCGTGCCCAACGTCATCGTGGCCGATGGCAGCCTGTTCCCGACGGTCGGCGCCTGCAACCCCGGTTCGACCATTGGCGCGCTGGCGCTGAAGCTGGCGGACGCGTTCGTCGGAGCATCCGCATGAGCCGCGTGCTGCTGCTCGCCATGCTCGATACCATGTTCCCCGGCGACGCGGGCGAGCCGCCGTTGCCGCCGGCGTCGGACGCCATTCTCGATGTCAGCAAGCTCGAGCGGCTCGGCGAGCCGGTGGTGGCTGCGCTGGCCGACCGTGATGCGTTCCTGATGGCCGCGCCGGCCGATCGCGTGGCGCAGCTGCGCATCGTCGAGACCAACGTGCCGGAGGCGTTCAAGGCGCTCCTGGCGGAGGCGATGATCCTGTATTACGAATCTCCGCCGGTCGCCGCCGCCCTGGGCTGGCGCATCGCGCCACCGCAGCCGCACGGACACGATGTCGCACCCAACAACGATGCGAGCTGGCGCGGCCTGGACAAAGTGACATCCCGCGGCCAGCTCTGGCGCGCTTAGCGCGCAATCACGCTTCGCTTCCGGCCAAATCGTTCGCGCTTCAAGCCGTGCAACATCCCTCGGTACACTCGGTTCATGGGACTGATGGATGGAGAACAGCCATGGATCGCACCAACACCTCCGCGACGACGCCGGTCGAGCGGGTCTATTTCGCCTGGGACGATGCGCTGTCACGCAACGACAAAGCGGCGCTGCTGGCGCTCTATGCCCCGGATGCCGTCATCGAAAGCCCGCTGATCCCCCATGTGCTCAAGAGCGAGCGCGGCATCGCGCGCGGCGAGGCGGAGATTCGCGCATTGCTTGACGAGGTCGCGGCGCGCAAGCCGCCGGTGCGCAAGTTCCACCGCACCGGCTACCTGACCGACGGCAAGCGCCTGATCTGGGAATATCCGCGCGAGACGCCCGATGGCGAGCAGATGGATTTCGTCGAGGCGATGGAGCTGAACGAGCAAGGGCTCATCCAGCGCCATCGCGTCTATTGGGGCTGGTACGGCGTGCGGGTGATCCAGCGCGACCAGTACCACCGGTAGGCGTCTAGGTCTCGGCGACCTGCACGAGCAGCTTGCCGAAGTTGCGGCCCTGGAGCAGGCCGATCAGCGCCTGCGGCGCTTTCTCGAGCCCGTGCACCACGTCTTCGCGGTATTTGAGCTTGCCGGACCTGATCCAGCCGCCGACGTCGCGCAGGAAGTCCTGCTGCTGGTCGGCGAAGTCGTGGACGATGTAGCCGCGCAGCGTCAGCCGGTTGCTGAGGATCGAGCGCATGAGGATCGGCAGGTGGTCGATCCCTTGCCGCGGCTCGATGTCGTTGTAGTGCGCGATCAGCCCGCAGACCGGAATGCGCGCGAACTTGTTGAACAGCGGGAACACCGCGTCCCACACATGCCCGCCGACATTCTCGAAGTAGATGTCGATGCCGTTCGGTACGGCAGCGCGGAGCTGCCCGGCGAAATCCGGCGCGCGGTGATCGAGGCCGACGTCGAAGCCGAGCTCCTCGGTCAGGTAGCGCACCTTGTCCGGGCCGCCGGCGACGCCGACCACGCGGCAGCCCTTCAGCTTGCCGATCTGCCCGACGACCGAGCCGACCGCACCGCTGGCCGCGGCAACCACCAGGGTCTCGCCCGGCTTGGGCTGGCCGATGTTGAGCAGGCCGGTGTAGGCCGTCATCCCGGGCATGCCGAGAACACCGACGGCGGTCGAGATGGGCGCGAGCGACGGGTCGACCTTGCGCAGCCCTGTGCCATCGGAGATCGCATGTTCCTGCCAGCCGGTATTGCCGACCACGATATCGCCGATCGAGAACGCCGGATTGTTGGATGCAGTGATCTTGCTGACGGCGCCGCCGGTCATCACCTGGCCGATCTCGAGCGGGTCGGCATAGGACTTCGCGGCGCTCATCCGGCCGCGCATATAGGGATCCAGCGACAGCCATAGGGTCTTGAGCAGGATCTGGCCTGGGCCCGGTTCTGCAACCGGCTCTTCGATCAATCGGAAATCAGCAGGCTTGGGTTCGCCCACCGGCCGCGAAGCCAGGACGACCTTGTGGTTTTTCAAGCTAGGCATGAACTATCCCATATCGACGCGCTCTCGACACCGATATGGGACACGATGCGCCGGTGGGCCAGCACAAAGTGGCGCGAAGGCAGAATGCCCTGTCTTAGGCCGCGTTGGCCGTGGGGGAATGATCCACGAAATTGGACAGGCGCTGCACTGTCATCTCCGCCTGGCGCACGCTCGGGAAGCGGCTGCCGTCCAGCAGGCGATAGCGCGCGTCGATCACGACGAAGCGCAGCGCGCGCTCATTCTCTGGCACGAGCACGCCGACCTTGGTCGCGCCTTGCGTCAGCTCGAACGCGGGTTGCTGGATGGCGGCCATGGTAGCTCTCCTTGGCATATGCAGTCTGCTAAAATCGAAATTGCGAAAAATCCAATTCGTCCGCGACACGTTTCGCCGCTAACAGAGCTTAGGTCCGGAGCATTGCACGCAGATGTCAAACGCGGTCATTTTTTGCGACCCAATGTGAAGTGCGTCACAAGCAAGATGGTCGGCGACGCATTGCGGATCAAATGAGTCTTGCTATCGCCGTTCGCAAGGGGCGCTCGCGTCGACCCGGCTAATAGGTCGCACGCCCGCCGCTGAGGTCGAAGGTGAAGCCGCTGGTGAAGCTGCAGGCCGGTGAAACGATCCACGCGATCATCTGCGCCGCCTCGTCCAATTCGCCGCACCGCCGCATCGGGATTTTCGCAGTCATGTAGTCGATCGTTGCTTGTGGCAGCGCTTCCACCATCGGCGTGCGGATGACCGCGGGAGCGAGGGCGTTGATGGTGATGCCCTGCTCGACATAATCCTTGGCCATGCTCTTCACCATGCCGATCAACCCGGCCTTGGTCGCGGAATAGGCGGTCATGCCGGCGTTGCCTTCCTTGCCGGCGATCGAGGCCACATGCAGCACGCGGCCATATTTGCGGCTGAGCATGTGCGGCAGCACCGCCTTGGAGAGGAGGAACGCACCGCGCAAATTGACGCGGTAGACCATGTCGAAATCCGCCAGGTCGACCTCGTGGCTGGGAACGTTGGTGCGTCCGGTGATGCCCGCGCAATTGACCAAGGCATCGATCCGCCCGAACGACCGCGCGACTGCGTCGATCGCGCGCGGGATAGACGCTTCCTCCGCGACCTCCAGCTGGTGTGCGACGGCACCGCGGCCGATCTCGGCTGCGGTCGCCTCGGCGCTTTCCCCGTCACGGTCCAGGCACGCCACCCGCACGCCATGGCCCGCGACATGCAAGGCGGCTGCCTTGCCGATGCCGCGCCCGGCGCCGACGATGGCGACCACATAGTCCGGATTGTCGAAGTAGTTCACGCGACCGTCCTCCCAAGACTCTATGCTTATCTCACCTCAGGGTGCGATCAGGCCATGCTGGGGAGGGCGTGGCAAGGGGCGTCCGGCCTTGTAACATGACCAGTGTCGCGACTCGGGGGACTCCCGCTTCATGAAGCAGATCGAAGTGCGCCTGGCGGTCGTGCTGTACGGCGGCGTCTCGCTGGCCGTCTACATCCACGGCGTCACGCGCGAGATCCTGAATCTGGTCCGCGCATCTAAGCTGTTTCATGCCGGCGCCAAGGCGACGCCGCCGGCCGGCGATTCGACCGCGATCTATCATGAGCTGTTCCGCAAGCTGTCTCCCAGCCTCGACCTCCGGGTGGTGGTCGATCTCATCTCCGGCGCCTCGGCCGGCGGCATCAACGGCGTCATGTTGGGCAAGGCGCTGGCGCACGACCTGCCGCTGGAGCCGCACCGCGACCTGTGGCTGAAGAACGCCGATGTCACCAGCCTGTCGGCGCGCGGCGGTCCGTTCGGCCGGGTGACCAAGGCGGCGCTGGCGCCGCTGTTCGACCATTTCCTGATCCGCCAGTTCGGCAAGCAGGTGGCCGACCCGGAGACCCGGGCCAAGCTGCGCCAGTTCATCCAGGCGCAATGGTTCACGCCGCCCTTCTCGGGCGAGCGCTTCGCCGGCTGGATGCTGGATGCGTGCGACGCGATGGAGGAGACGGCCGAGCGGAACGCGACCCTGTTGCCGCCCGGACACCGGCTCGACCTGTTCGTCACCCTCACCGACTATCGCGGGCATAGTCATCGCATCCTGCTGCATGACCCGCCGTCGGTCGACGAGACCGAGCATCGCCGCATCGTCTCCTTCACCTGCCGGCGCGCCTTGTCGGGCGAGATGACCAGCGAGTTTACCCACGACGACGCTCCCTCGCTGGTGTTCTCCGCGCGTGCGACCGCGTCCTTTCCCGGCGCCTTTCCGCCGGCGACGATCGCAGAGATGGACCGCCTGCTCGCCGCGCGCCATCGCGACTGGCCGACCCGGCAGCATTTCATCGACCGCAAGCTGGCGGTCGGCGATCCACGCGGCGGCGGCTATTTCATCGACGGCAGCGTGGTGATGAACAAGCCGTTCTCGCCGGTCATCCAGGCGCTCGGCAACCGGCCGGCCAGCCGCGAGGTGGTGCGCCGCATCATCTATGTCGACCCCAACCCGCACCGCGAAACGAACCAGCGCGGCGACCAGGGCACACCCGGATTCTTCCGCACCATCCTGACCGCGATGGCGCTCATCCCGCGCAACGAGCCGATCGCCGACGATCTGCGCGCGATCCAGGAGTGGAACGAGCGCGCGCGCCGCATGGCGGAGATCCTGGCGGCGGCCGACCCGCAGGTCGAGAAGCTGGTGGACGAGATCGTCCACGCCGATCCGGAGAACCCGCCGACCATCGAGGAGATCAGACGCTACCGCACGGCAGCCAACGAGAAGACCCATGGCGGCGCCGGCTTCGCCTATCTCAGCTACCAGACGCTGAAGCTGCGGCGCCTGATCGACCGGCTGTCGGCGCTGATCGCGGCGCTGGCGGTGGGCAGCGGCGCAACTGCGGAGGCGGCGCAGGTGAGCCTGCTGCTGGACCGCATGGTCGCGCCCAACGGCGACGATGCTTCCAGCCGCCTGGTGCCGTTCCTGCGGGCGTTCGACGTCGATTTCCGCGTACGCCGCATCCGCTTCGTGATCCGCCGGTTGAACGAGCTCTACCGCACCATGGAGGATGCCGGCTTGCGGCTCGAATCTGGCGCGCTCGACGAGCTGAAGGCCGCGCTCTACGAGCTGATCGAGCGCCTGACGCGGCGCTGGGAGACGCGCTGCTACGGGCCCGAGGCCGCCAATGCCGCAGTCGAGATCGCGCGCGCGGCCGCTGCGTTCGAGACTCCGGGCTTCGACATGTTCGCGCCGCTGGAGCGCTCGATGGGCCTGATCCAGATCGATCACGACCTCGACGAGATCATCTCCCTGATGGGCCTCAATTTCCTGCCGCCGATGGCGCGGCGGGCCGTCACCATGTCCTATGTCGGCTTCGCCTTCTACGACCTCATTACCTTTCCGATCCTGCAATGGACCGACATGGACGAGATCAACGAGGTGCTGGTCGACCGCATCAGCCCGGCGGACGCGCACCAGCTCGGCGCCGACAAGGTGATCCTGAAGGGCACGGCCTTGATGAGCTTCGGCGCCTTCTTCAACCGCGCCTGGCGGGAGCACGACTATCTGTGGGGTCGGCTCAACGCCGCCGACCGCTGCATCGACGTGCTGGTTTCCGCCATCGGCCCGCGCCTGTCCGAGCCGCTCGACGCCGACCGGTTGCGCGCCGACCTGTTTCGCGCCATCCTTGAGTCCGAGGCGCCGCACCTCACCGCCGATCCGGATCTGATCCCCGGCCTGCGCGAGCGGGTGGCGCAATCCGTATAAGTACTAGGTCGTATTCGTCCGGCACCTGTCGTGTGCTATTTGCGATGTGTCACTTGCGGGGGTGGATCATGAAGAATGCATGGATCGGCGGTCTCATCGTCGGCGCGCTCTGCGTCCTGTCAGCGGCGCCGGCGCTGGCGGTCGATGAAGCCAGGCTCCAGCGCTTTTTCACGATGTTGGATGCCGATGGCGACAAGCTGATCTCCCGCCCGGAATTCCAATCAGGTAAAGGCGCCGTCTTCCTCGCGATCGACGAGGACGGCAGCATGACCCTGAGCCAGAATGAAATGCGCCTGACGCCGGAGGCATTCAAGCAGCTGGCCGGCGACGATGGCGTGGTCGACGGTGAGGAATTCATCGCCGCCGACGTCGCGTCGTTTGACGCGATCGATAAGGACAAGGACCACCAGATCGATCTGGCCGAGCTCGTCGCCTACATCAGCCAATATTCGAACTAGAGCGGTGTTCCCTAAACTGGAATCGGTTCTGTTCGTCAGCGGTGAGGCAGCCCGCCAGGAAGGCCGCGCA
>DATEOK010000078.1:0-11784 GCA_035274225.1 Dongiaceae bacterium | reverse complement strand
GGTGATGGAGGCGGAGTTCGCCTTTCGCATGGCGCGCGACCTTCCGCCGCGCCCCGCCGCCTATCAGCAGGACGAAGTCTGCGACGCGGTAGCGGCGCTGCATCTCGCGATCGAAGTGCCCGACGCGCGATTCGAGCGCTTTGCCGAAATCGGGCCGGCGCAGATCGCGGCCGATGACGCCTTCGCCTCCTGGTTCCTGCTCGGTCAGCAAGTCACTGATTGGCGCCGCCTCGACCTTGCCACCCAGCGCGTGCGTGCGGTGAACAACGGCAGAGTGGCCGCAGAAGGCACCGGCGCCAACGTCTTGGGCGATCCACGCATCGCCTTGACGTGGCTCGCCAATCACCTCGCCCAGCGCGGCATTGGCCTCAAGGCCGGCGACATCGTCACCACCGGCACCTGCTTCACGCCGCCGACCATCGCACCGGGCGATCAGGTGACCGCCGAATTCATCGGCTTCGGCCAGGTGACTGTCGCCTTCAATTAGCCGCAATCTATTGAGAATACCCGCAGAGTCGGCGCTGGACATGGGGCGTATCTTGGCTAGTCTAGCCGCCGCAATCGGGCCGTGGGGCGGCCATCTTTCAGCGTGGTTTTCTCGAAGTCATCCATGCAGCGAATTCTAGCGGCTCTTTTCTGCGTATTGATCCTGGCATGGATCGTGCCCGCGCACGCCCAGGAGTCCGCGGCGGAAAAGCTCCAGACCTGGGAAGCGACACTGACCGACATCGAGCGGGATCTGAATATCGACCCCGACATGCCGGAGCAGCGATACGGCGAAATTCTGCGGCGCGCTTCGGCACTCATCGCCGACGCGCGCGCATTGCGCAGCGCCGAGCAGCAGCAGACCCAACCTGTCCGCAACCAGCTTGGCCAGCTCGGTCCGGCACCCGCCGCCGGAGAGGCGCCGGAAGATCCGGACATTGCCGCGACCCGCGCTCGCCTGGCCGAGGAGATCTCGCGGTCCCAGGCGCGGGTGACGCGCGCCGAGCTGGCGATCACGCGCGCCCAGGCTGTCCAGGACGAGATCGGCCAGCGCGAGCAGGCCAACACCCAGCGAAAGCTGTCGGTCCAGGGGCCGATGCCCTGGCTACCCTCGACATGGCACGCCGCGCTGTCGGACCAGAACGCCGTCTATCGCATCCTCCCGCACGGCGCGATGCAATGGTGGCGCAACCTGCAGATCGCCGAGATGGACAAGCTGGCGATCGGCCTTGGCATCGGCATCCTGATCGTAGCGGGCCTGCTCGCCTTTCCAGTGCGACGGTGGGTGCTGGCGCAATGGGGACCGACCGCGGCGACCGCCGAACCGAGTTATTCGCGCCGTATCATCGCCGCCGTCGCCGGCACTGTGGCCCGCATCCTGTTGCCGGTCCTTGCGATGGCAGCGCTGCTGGGCCTGTTTGGCTTCACGCTGACGCAGCAAGAGTACGATCCAGCCTTCCGCAGGTTCGCGTTCGCAACTGGCATCAACCTGATGCTGTTCTGCGCCGTGTCGGGCCTCAGTATCGCTTGCCTTTCCCCCGACATGCCGGTCTGGCGCATCGTGCCGGTGCCGGCGAAAGCGGCGGCCAGGCTCGGCCACCGCATCGTGACCGGTGCGGGTCTGCTGACCATCGTCGCCATTGTCGGCGCAGCCGTCTCCGATGCGCGCGATGCACAACCCTCGGCAGGCTTCGCCTCGATCCTAACCTTCATCGCTGCGGTGATTGCCGCGGTCGTCTATCTGCCATGCCTGCGCAGCAAATACTGGGTTAGCGATACTCACTTCCGTTCCCGGCTTTCCTGGCTGCTGCGCTCGCTGGCGTCGCTGGTGTTCCTCGCATCGCTGGTCGCCGCATTCACCGGATTCTCGTCGCTCGCCGCCGACCTGCTGAGTGCCCTGTTCCAGTCCGCGCTGCTGATCGGCGGCGCATTGCTGCTGCGCGAGGTCATCGGCGAAGGCATCCGTGCCTTCATGACGCCCGGCCGCCGATTCTACGATGTCGTATCGCGTGTCACCCGCCTCTCGCCGGAATCGGGCCGGCGCCTGACCTTCTGGGTGCGCTTCGCCACGGACGTCCTGCTCTGGCCGCCGGTGATCTACGGCGTGCTGCTGGCCTGCAAGATATCGCCCACGTTGCTGAACGCATGGCTGGTGCGTTTCTTCACCCAGATTCACCTCGGCGGCATGAGCCTGTCGTTGGTCGACGTGGCCGTCGCCATCCTCACCATCGTCCTCGGCCTCCTGGTCGTCAGCGGCATGAAGCGCTGGGTGCGCGAGCGGGTGATGCCGAATACCCAGCTCGATCTCGGCATGCAGAATTCGATCGCAACCGGCATCGGCTATGTCGGCGGCCTGATCGTGACCATGATCGCGATCATGGTGCTGGGCATCGATTTCTCTTCGATCGCCCTGGTGGCCGGCGCGCTGTCGGTCGGCATCGGTTTCGGGCTGCGCACGGTGGTGGAGAATTTCGTCGCCGGCCTGCTGCTGCTGATCGAGCGGCCGATCAAGACCGGCGACTGGATCGTGGTCGGCACCACCGAGGGCATCGTGAAGAGCATCTCCGTGCGCTCGACCGAGATCGAGACCTTCGACCGGGCCTCGGTGATCGTGCCGAACTCGGCCCTGATCGCGAGCCCCGTCACCAACTGGACCCACAAGAACCGGATCGCCCGCGTGATCGTGAAGCTGAGCGTGCTGCCCAGCACCGACGCGCGGCAGATGGAGCGCATCCTCCTCGGCTGCGTCAGCGCGGCCGACCATGTGATGAAGCATCCTGCTCCCAGCGTGATTTTCCGCTCGATCGGGCAGGAGAAGCTGGATTTCGAACTGCGCTGCTTTGTCTCCGACACGGACTTCTACCTGCCGACCCTGAGCGCGGTGAACTTCGCGATCGATGCCGCCATGCGCGAGCAGCATATCCAGCCGGTTGGCGCGCCCACCGTCACCCTCCAGCCCGCCCTGGAGGAGTTTGGCCGCCACGTGGTCGAAACGGCCTAACCAGTCTGTTCTCAACAGATTCTTAACCACTTCTGGTCTCGGATAGCGCCATTCCGAAGATTGGAGCCGGGATCATGAGCAAGAAGACGGGGCGCATTCTCATCGTCGATGACGAGCCCCACGACGTCGCGACCATCGAGCGCGCCGGGACCTCGCTTTCCCTCGAGGTCGCAACGCTCGACCACACCAAGGCGTTCGAACGCCTGGTCACCGACTGGAAGCCCGACATCGTCGTGCTCGACATCGGCATCCCCGATCGCGACGGCTATGCCCTGCTCGGCGTTCTCGGCTCGCTCAAGTTCAAGGGCGACGTCATCATGATCAGCGGCGTCTCCCAGCAGGACCTCGACACCGCCGCCCAGGCCGGCAAGATGCGCGGCCTGCACGTCATCGGCACCGCGCGCAAGCCGGTGGCCTACGACGCCATCCACGCGGTGATCGCCAAGGCCGAAGCGGCCGAATAGCCGCTCGCCGACTCTCCCGGATCTTCGGCAAAAACGGCCCTTCCGGGCCGCTCCGGACGCGCTATGATGGCGCCGCCGGGGATGCCGCGCATATTCGACCGTTTGCTCCCGAGCGGATCCTCCAGAGGGCTTGATGGCCGACGACCGGTTCGCTTCTGTTGCGGACGCTCTGCTGCGCATCCAGAGTGCGCAGTCGCTGGATGAGGCTGTCCGGATCGCACGCGGCGCCGCGCAACGGCCCGCGGCCTTCGATGGCGATGGTCCGTTCCGCTACCTATTCGACCAGAATCCGACCCCGATGTGGGTCTACGAGCTGGGCTCGCTGGCGTTCCTCGAGGTCAACCAGGCGGCAATCCAGCACTACGGCTATAGCCGCGCCGAGTTCCTCGGCATGCGAATCACCGACATCCGCCCGCGGGAGGACGTGCCGAAGCTGCTGGACCTGACGACGAACCGCCCGCCGGGCCTGCGTTACGTCGGCAAATGGCGCCATCGCCTCCGGTCGGGGGCGATCATCGACGTCGACATCAGTTCTTCCACCCTCGAATTCGGCGGCCGCCCGGCTGTCCTGGTGGTGGCGCGCGACATCACGCAGCAGGCGCAGGTCGAAGCGAAGCTGCGCGAGGTCGAGGGGCGGTTCCAGGCGTTGATCCAGAACGCACCGTTCGTCACCTACGTGAAAGACACCGAAGGGCGCTACGTCTTCTACAATCGCGAGTCAGAGCGCGTCTTCCGGATCGGATCCGGCCAGCACATCGGACAGACCATCCGCGACGTCACACCACCCGACTTCGCCACCATCGTTGCCGAAATGGACCGCACGGTGGTGGCGACCGGCGAGCCGATGGTCAGGGAGATGCGCTTCCCGCACGAAGTCGGGTACGAGTGGGCAATGGTCATCAAGTTCCCCATTCGCGACGAGAGCGGCAAGGTCGTTGCCATCGGCGGCTTCGACATCGACACCACCAAGCAGAAGCGGGTCGAGCTCGCCCTCGCGACCAGCGAGGCGCAGCGCCAGGCGACCGAGCAGCGGTTCCGCCGTGTCTTCGACCTGGTCCAGGAAGGCATCTGGATCCATGTCGACGGCAAGGTGCAATTCGCCAATCCGGCCGCCGCGCGCTTGTTCGGCGCGAAGAGTCCCGAAGACCTGATCGGCATGCCGGTCTTCAACATCATCCATCCGGATGACCGCGAGCGCGCCAAGGAGCGCACCCGCAACCTGAGGGACAAGCTTCAGCCTTTGCCGCTGACGGAAATGCGCATCCTCGGCCTTGACGGCAAGGTCCGGATCGGCGAGCTGCAAGCGGCACCGTTCGTGCAGGACGGCGTGCTGCATGTCATCTCCTCGGGCCGCGATGTGACGGCCCTGCGTGACGCGGAGTCACGCCTGCACCAGGCCCAGAAGATGGATGCCGTGGGCCAGCTGACCGGCGGCGTCGCGCACGATTTCAACAACCTGCTCACGGTGATCATCGGTGCGCTCGACCTCGATCCGCAGCGTATTCCGGCGGAGATGCGCCCCGCGGTCGAGCAGGCCCTGCGCGCCGCGGAGCGCGGCGCCGCCCTCACCCACCGCCTGCTTGCCTTCTCCCGGCAACAGATGCTGGTCACCCGCAGTGTCGACTTCAACCGCCTGATCGGCGACATGGACGAGCTGCTGCGCCGTACCTTGGGTGAGCATGTCGAGATCGAGCTGAAGCTGGCCGGCGATCTGTGGCCGGCCCTGGCGGATAGCGGCCAGGTGGAAAATTCCCTGCTCAATCTCGCGATCAACGCGCGCGACGCCATGCCGGAGGGCGGCAAGCTGACGATCGAGACCGCCAACGTGCATCTCGACGAGGACTACGCGAGCCACAACGCGGAAGTGGTGCCGGGCGACTATGTGATGATGGTGGTGACCGACACCGGCACCGGCATGCCGGAGGATGTGCTCGCGCACGTGTTCGAGCCGTTCTTCACGACCAAGGAGGTCGGCAAGGGCACCGGCCTCGGCCTCAGCATGATCTACGGCTTTGCCAAGCAGTCGGGCGGACATGCGAAGATCTACAGCGAGGTCGGGCACGGCACGACGGTGCGACTCTATCTCCCCCGCCTCGCCAATCAGTCAACCTCGGAAGCTGCCCCGGTTGTTCCATCGCACAAGGGTGGCGGCGAAACCATCCTGGTGGTCGAGGACAATCCCGACGTCCGCCGCCTGGTGCTGCGGCAATTGCGCGAGCTCGGCTACGAGGTGATCGAGGCGGCCAATGGACCGGAGGCGCTGAAGATTCTAAACGGCGGTGTTTCGATCGACCTGCTGTTCACCGACGTGGTGATGCCGGGCGGCATGACCGGCCGGCAGCTGGCGGAAGCCGCCAAGGCGCAGCGTCCGGGGATGAAGACCTTGTTCACCTCGGGCTATACGGAGGATTCCATCCTGCGGCTGGGCAAGCTCGATCCCGGCGTGCGGTTGCTGTCGAAGCCCTATCGCAAGCACGAATTGGCGACGCGGGTCAGGGAGACACTGGACGGATAGAGCGGCCGCAGCGGAAAAAAATTCGGCGGCGAAGCCCCCGGGACCGGGGCCTCGCCGCCACCGACCAACGAAAGTGGGGACGGATCGCTGGTCCAGTTTCTAAATGCTGACAGGCAAGTCACAGACACTTAAGGGAACACAAACCTCCTCACGCCAACAGAACGAACAGCAGGCCGACCACGGCGGCGACGAGCAATCCGCTGCCGACCACATTGTGGTGACCGGTGTTCTCGCTCAGAAAATCCCGATACGAATTCATTTCCCACACGATGCAACTCCTGCTTCGCGTCACTTCGTGTGCGCCGTCCGGCGCAGATCGCCGTGGCACCTGGTGCGACGCTCGGCCAAGTCGACGAAGGACGCGGCCTTCTGAGCCGGTTCCTCCACCTGGGGCGCCATCAACCCCGACGCCGCGTGACGTGTGACCGCCCGGAAGCGGTCGAATTCCGACTGCATAACGGCCGTGCGGGCCAGCGCCCGATTGGCCAGGTCACGGATCGCATCAGGCAGCGCTGGCGATTGGTTCGCCGCGAGGATCAATAACGCTGAACCGGCCCCCTCCAGCGCTGCCTGACGCGTCGCCTCGCACACCCGATCAGCCATCCGAACCACGCCAAGCCGTGTCTCGGCGACCGCTGGTAGCGATACTTGTGCTCGCATCTGGGACATGACGTCTTCGCCGATGTGCCAAAATTCCAAAGGGTGTGTTGGCTCGTGACAGGACGGATTTTGGAGAAATGGCCCGATTCCTCATCCCCCAATTGGGGGAACACTGGGGCGTTTCCGGAAATTTGCATTTCCACCAATCGGGTGTGACCGATCGAAGGCCGAGCCGGCTCGGTAACCGCCAAGCGACGGAAAACGCTGGCAATTCCACTGCTCTGTCAGCTAAGGTGACACGCGTTACACGATTGATTTTAGAGCAATTTTCCATCCGCCTGTGGAAATCCGCGCAAGACGGCGGCGGATCGGTCGTCTATCCTCAAAGAACCGACTGCGTGTGTGGGGACATTTTTTATGCATTCCACCTAGGTGCTGGACTTGGGCTTCGGGACCGTGCCCAGGTTTGAGGATATCGTCGACAAGATCTACGCGGCAGTGGACGAACGCATCCTCTGGAACGACGTCGCGGGCGACATCGCGCACGCGGCGGGGGCGGTTTCGTGCTCGCTCCAGGTGCGCAGCGGTGGCAAAGCCAAGATCGTCGGCGCCGCCGGCTACAAGGAATTCAACCCGAAGCTCTATGAGCAGCAATATGCCAAGCAGGATGTCCGCGCCCAGGTGCTGATGGGCCTCCCTGCCGATGAGGTCCACCTGCTGCATCACTACATGCCGCAGGACCGCTTCATTCAGTCCAACTATTACAACGAGTTCTTCCGGCAGATCACCGAGGGATACTGGAGCGCCGCCACCTGGATCACGCTGGATCGCGGCGCGGGCCTCGGGCTCGGCATCGGCATCCACCGCTCGCGCCGGGCCGACCCCGAGGACAGCGCGCAGCTCGAGATCCTGAGTTCATTGAGCCCGCACCTGCGGCGCGCCGGGCGACTCCACATGAAGCTGAACGACGTCAAGACGCGCGTCAGCCAGTTGTCCGACGCCCTCGACCATATACGGCAGCCGGCGATCCTCGCGACCGCGGAGGGGCGCCTGGTGATCGCCAACGAGGCGGCAAGCCGGCTGTTCGACCCGACCCGCATCCTCGGCATCGATTCCAGCGGCAAGATCGTCACCTGCTCGCCCAAGGCCACCCGGGAATTGTGGGAGGCGCTGGAAGCGGCGGCGCGTCCCGCTCACCAGGCCGGCGCGCAACAGGCCCGCGACATCATCGTGAACGGCAGCGACCAGACGCCGCTGCTGTCGCTCAGCGTCCTGCCCCTGCATCGCCGGGAAGCGACCGCGCGGAGTAGCGTCGGCGACGGCTCGATCATGATCCTGGGCCGGGAGTTCGTGCCGGCGACGGTGTCGGTCGAGACGCTGCGCAGCGCCTTTGCCTTGTCGGCGGCCGAAGCGCGACTGCTGAGCCTGCTCGCCACCGGCGCCACCCTGCGGCAGGCGGCGGAGATCGTCGGCGTCTCCTATTCGACGGTGATGTCGCAGATCAAATCCTGCTTCCAGAAGACCGGCACCCACCGCCAGGCCGAGCTGGTCGCGCTCGCGGTGCGGCTCGGTTCGGGCGCCGCCTAGGCGTTCGATCTCCCGGGCTTTATCCGGCTTAGCAGCAGCCAGACGGCGATGCTCATGTTGAGCAGGTTCCAGGCGATGCCGTTGAGGAACGCCGCCTGGTAGGAGCCGGTCAGATCGTAAATCTCGCCCGACATCCAGCCGCCGATCGCCATGCCGATGACCGACGCCATCAGCACCAGTCCGATGCGCCCGCCGGCATCGCGCGCCGGAAAATACTGCCGCACGATCAGCGCGTAGCTCGGCACGATGCCGCCTTGCGACAGCCCGAACAGCGCAGAGATGACATAGAGCGACATCAAGCCGTCGAACGGCAGATAAAGCAGCAGCGCGAGGCACTGCAGGGTCGAGCCGAGAATGAGCGTGCCGACGCCGCCGATCCGGTCGGCGATGAAGCCGGACGCAAGGCGGCTGACGATGCCGAAGCCGAGCATGAGGGACAGCATCTGCGCACCGCGCGCAGGCCCGTAGCCGAGATCGCCGCAATACGCGACCATATGCACCTGCGGCATCGACATGGCGACGCAACACGCGATCGCAGCGAGCACCAGCACGCCCTGCAGCACCGCGGGCGGCGCCGGCATGCGCGCAACGGCGTGTGCGCCGTTGCCGGCCGGTGTGCCGTGGTCGACCGGCGCCTTGCGCCGCATCAGCAGGGCGATCGGCAGCATGGTCACGACGCAGAACACGCCGATCCCGATGAAGGAATAGCGCCAGCCGACGGTCTCGATGGCCGGCTGTAGGATCAGCGGCCAGATCGTGCCGGAGAGATAGTTGCCGCTGGCGACGATCGCCACCGCGATGCCGCGCCGCTTCACGAACCAGTGCGAAATGTCGGCCACCAGCGGGGCGAAGGTGCAGGACGCACCGAGACCGCCGATCAGAACCGCGTGCACGGCCACGAAGCCCCAATAGGAGTCCACGCTCGCGGCGAGGACGTAGCCGATGCACAGCATCACGGAGCCGAAGATCAGCGGCACCATGATGCCGAAACGGTCGACCAGCCGGCCCATCACCGCGCCGCCGATGGCGAAGGCCACCATGGTCGCGGTGTAGGGAATGGAGGCGCCGGCGCGGTCGACGCCGAACTCGGCCTCGACGGTCGGCAGCACCACGATGCTGGACCACAATCCCACGCCGCCGATCGCCGCGAGCGCAACCGCAGCCGCCAGCCGCCGCCACGCGGCGCCGCTATCCAGTTCCGCGATGGTGGTGGTGCTCATGTCGGCGTGCGGAGATCGGGGTTAAGACGCGGTGAGAACTATCCCACCGATGGCTTGGTCGCAATCGCTAGATTGTCCCCTTACTGCCGGGTTCAGACAGCAGTGTAGCCGCCATCTGCAAAGATCGACTGGCCGGTGATGAGGTCGGAGGCCGGCGAGGCGAGGAACAGCACGAGGTCGGCGATCTCCACCACCTTGCCGAAGCGGCCGAGCGGGATCTTGGCGCGCATCGGGTCGCCGATCTTCGGGTCGCCCCACACCATCTCGCCCATCGGCGTCATGATGACGGTCGGGCAGACCGCGTTCGACTGGATGTTGTATTGCGCCCACTCCACCGTCATGGTCTTGGTCAGCGCGTTGAGCCCGGCCTTGGACGCCATGTACGCGGCGTGGTTGTGCAGCGCGACCTCGCTGGTCTGCGAGCTTACATTGACGATCTTGCCGGCCCGCTTCTCGATCATGCGCGGCGCCAGCGCCTGGGCCAGCAGGAACGGCGCGCGCAGATTGACCGCCATGATCCAGTCCCAGCTCTCGACCTTGGCCTCGAGGATGCTCTCGATCGCGGTCACGCCGGCGTTGTTGACCAGGATGTCGATGGCGCCCCACGCATCGAGCGCCGCGCACGCGGCCCTTGTCGGACCCTCGACGGTGGCGAGGTCGGCTTCGATGGCGAGGCAGCGCCGGCCCATCGCCTCGACGGTTCGCGTCACCTCGCTCAAGCCGTTGCGGTCGCGCGCCACCGCGGCGATATCGGCGCCGGCATCGGCCAGCACGCGGCAGATCTCCTTGCCGATGCCCTTGGACGCGCCGGTCACTAGCGCGGCCTTGCCCGACAGCGAGAAGCGTTGCGTGAATTCCGGCATCGCGGCCCTTCTCCAGAATGAGCTGCGATGGAGTGTAGTGATCGGTGCGCTACCGGGCAATCACGCGCGTCGATGGCGCCTATTGCTGGGCCTTCTCCAGCAGCCGATCTTTGATCAGCCGGACGGCGCCCCTGCTCCACGAGTAGTCGGCACCCATGCGTAGCCCGCTATCGGCGCTGGACAAGACGGGCGATTACGCCTCCACGGCTCCGATGGAGGTCTTCACAGTCAATGACGGGAACAGGCATCCGACCGAATTGGCCGGCTTGGTCGGCAAGCGCCTCGTGATTGCGAGCGAAGTCGAGGATGGCAAGCGCTGGAACGAGAGCCGGATCAAGTCACTCACCGGCGGCGATCCGGTGACCGCACGCTTCATGCGGCAGGACTTTTTCCAGTTCATTCCGCAGTTCAAGCTGTTCGTCGTCGGCAATCATCGACCCGGTCTCCGGAACGTCGACGAAGCCATCAGACGCCGCATCCACCTGATCCCGTTCGAGGTGACGATCCCGGAATCTGATGTTGATCCAGAACTGAGCGAGAAGCTGAAAGCAGAATGGCCCGGCATTCTCCATTGGGCGCTAGCTGGGGCGGCGCGCTGGCTCGCCGAAGGATTGACTGCTCCTGCCGCTGTACGGGCTGCCACAGACGACTACCTGTGGTCTCAGGACAGTTTGCAAACCTGGCTGGAAGAGAGTTGCGAAGAGTCGATGGCGGCCTCTGACCTGGTGGCTATCCTCGTTGCCAGCTGGCGCGGATGGTGCGACCGTTCTGGCGAATTTTCCGGCAGCTTGAAGCGGTTCTCGCAGCGCATGCGTGACCGCGGTTTCGCCCCAAGCCGGCAGGGCGGAACGGGCTCCGCCATGCTGATCGGCGTGCGCGTCAGGCCGGATCGCTCTGCAGGAAACTCCGGCGACGAGAATGCGGCATGAATCGGTCTGTGAAGGATGTGGAGGAAGAAACTGATATCCCTTACGCGCGCGCATACACGCGCACGGGCGCGCGCCCGGCGATAACACATCACAACATCACATCCTTCACATTGCTTCCGTGGCGGTGCTTCGCGGTCAGAACCGGTGGCGTCCTGGCGAGACATCAACGGACGAGTGTTTCACGGGAAACAATTGGCAAAAAGAAATTTCGAAACAGCTTGTTGCGCGAAAGGTCGGCGCGCGATCGATGCCGCTTGGCGCGGCGCGATGACCGGTCGCATGCTGATGAGGCCGGTGATGCACAAGCTTAGAGCGCGGCGCCGTTCTGATTCGGAAGTATCGACGCCGCCGCAACATGAGGGTGCCGGCGGTCTCGTGGGTCCTTCTCGGCCATCTAAAACCAACGGGGGCAGGCGACGCGCGACCAAATCGCATTCATAGATGTTTCTTATCTTTCTGTTGTTATTTTTGTTATTGTTCAGCGACTTAGAACACAGCACGCAGCGACCCTCCATTAAGAAACAAGGAAGTCGATGCTACGCTGGTGTACCCTACGGCAACATTTACGAGCACGTCCTTGGTCTAACAGTCACCAGCCGGGCATGATCTCGGAAGTCGCA
>DATEOK010000077.1:0-4013 GCA_035274225.1 Dongiaceae bacterium | reverse complement strand
CTGCAGGATGGCGACCATTCCCGCGACGATGATGACGATGCCGAGGATCGAGAACGCCGCAATCAGCTTCTTGGCGACCGAGAGATTGGAGAGGTTCATTGTCGAAATACCCTAGATGCCGGTCTGGAGCCGGCGCTGCAGCTCTGTCAGGTTGATTTCCGCGGTGGCCGCGCCGATCGCGGCCTTGCTGGCCGGATCGACGATGGTGAGGTTGACCTGGACGCGCCAGGTCTTGGTCTCATCGTTGTATTCCGGCTCGTCGATGAAGACGGCGTCAGGCCCGACCTGGAAAGTCTTCTGGAACTTGTCCTCGTCGCCCTGCCAGTAATCGGAGGTCACCGAGCTCTGGCCGACATTGAGGCCGAACTTGTCCATGATGAATATCTCGGTGAAGAGGCCGGCCGATTTCGCCTGGGTGTAGAGCAGGTAGCTGGAGAGCGGACTACTCAGGATCTCGGCGATCAGCGGCTGGTCGTCGGACTTGGCCTCCGTCTTCCAGGCTTCGTCGAGCTTGTCGATCTCAGCCTGCTGCACGCCCTCGTGGCGCTTGTTGGAAGCGTCCACCGAGAGGATGGTCACCGGCTGCTGCAATTCCTTGCGCAGCGTCTCCACAAACTCCGGCTTGATGATGTCGGCGGAGATCGGCGCAGAAGGTGCCGCCGCGACTGTCTCTGGCGCCGCTGCCGGCGCTGTCGGGGGCGCAGCGGCTTCTTGCGCGAATGCGTGACTGGAAAGGCCGAGCGTCAGGATCGCTGCGACCCCCAAGCTTCGTTGCAAAGACATGTGTTCCCTCTGGGTAACGGACATGTCTGTCGGTGTAAGCCGTTTAGGGTAAATAATCCGTCAAGCAGTGCTGATTGAAGATGTTCAAGCAGCTGGAATAATAGGAAAATTGACCGCTAGCACATCACGGATGCGCAGGCGGTCAAGTTTCTCAGGCCGCCTCGGATAGCTTCTTGCCGTCGATGGTGAGGCCGTCCTTGTCGGCGGAGACGCGGATCGCGTCGTTGGGCTTGAAGCGGCCTTCCAGAAGCAGGCTGGCGAGCGGGTTCTGCAGCTCGCGCTGGATCACGCGCTTCAATGGGCGGGCGCCATAGACCGGGTCATAGCCGGCTTCCGCCAGCCACTCCTTGGCACGGTCGTCCAGCTGCAGCTCCAACTTGCGGTCGGCCAGCAGGGCCTGCAGGCGCTTCAGCTGGATCGCCACGATACCGGTCATGTTTTTCCGCGACAGGCGGTGGAACAGGACGGTTTCGTCCAGCCGGTTGAGGAACTCGGGCCGGAAGGCCTGGCGCACCACGTTCATCACCTGCGCGCGCACCAGTTCGACATCCTCGCCGTCCTTCTGCGCCGCGAGGATGTCGCTGCCGAGGTTGGAGGTGAGGATGATGATGGTGTTCTTGAAGTCGACCGTGCGGCCCTGGCCGTCGGTCAGGCGGCCGTCGTCCAGCACCTGCAGGAGGACGTTGAAGACGTCCGGATGGGCCTTCTCCACCTCGTCGAACAGGATGACCTGGTACGGCCGGCGCCGCACCGCTTCGGTCAGCACGCCGCCTTCCTCGTAGCCGACATAGCCCGGAGGCGCGCCGATCAGGCGCGCGACCGCGTGCTTTTCCATGAACTCCGACATGTCGACGCGCAGCAACGCCTGATCGTCGTCGAACAGGAACGAGGCCAGCGCCTTCGACAATTCGGTCTTGCCGACGCCGGTGGGCCCCAGGAACAGGAACGAGCCGATCGGGCGATTCGGATCCTGCAGGCCGGCGCGGGCGCGCCGCACGGCGTTGGAGACCGCGACCACCGCCTCTTGCTGGCCGATAACGCGGTCGCCTAGCACATGCTCCATGCGCAACAGCTTGTCGCGCTCGCCTTCCAGCATCCTGTCGACCGGAATGCCGGTCCAGCGCGAGACGACGGAGGCGATATCCTCCTCGCTCACCACCTCGTTCAGCATGCGGTGCTGCTGGGCCTGCTCGGCGTCCTTCAGCTTCTTGTCGAGGCCGGGGATCACCGAATAGGTGAGCTCGCCCGCGCGGGCGAAATCGCCGCGGCGCTGGGCCTGCTCGGCCTCCAGCTTGGCCTGGTCGATTTGTCCTTTCAGCGCCTGCGCATCCTGCAGGGTGCGCTTCTCCGACTGCCACTCCTGGGTCAGGCGCCGCGACTGCTCGTCCAATTCCTCGATCTCGTCGACCAGGGTCTTCAGCCGCTCCTTCGAGCCTTCGTCGCTCTCCTTTTTCAGCGCCTCGCGCTCGATCTTGAGCTGGACCAGGCGGCGGTCGATCTCGTCGATCTCCTCTGGCTTGGAATCCACTTCCATGCGTAGGCGGCTGGCGGCTTCGTCCACCAGGTCGATGGCTTTGTCGGGCAGGAAGCGGTCAGTGATGTAACGGTTGGACAACGTCGCCGCGGCCACGATCGCGCCATCGGTGATGCGCACGCCGTGATGCAGCTCGTACTTCTCCTTGAGGCCGCGCAGGATCGAGATGGTATCGTTGACGTTGGGCTCGCTCACGAACACCGGCTGGAAGCGTCGGGCGAGCGCCGCGTCCTTCTCGATATGCTTGCGGTACTCGTCGAGCGTGGTGGCCCCCACGCAATGCAGCTCGCCGCGCGCCAGAGCGGGCTTCAGCATGTTAGACGCGTCCATCGCGCCTTCCGCCTTGCCGGCGCCGACCAAGGTGTGCAGCTCGTCGATGAAAAGGATGATGTCGCCCTCGGCCGCGGAAATCTCCTGCAGCACCGCCTTCAGGCGTTCCTCGAACTCGCCGCGATACTTCGCGCCGGCGATGAGCGCGCCGAGATCGAGCGACATCAGCGTCTTGTGCTTGAGGCCCTCCGGCACATCGCCGTTGGCTATCCGCAGCGCGAGGCCTTCGACGATGGCAGTTTTGCCGACGCCGGGCTCGCCGATCAGCACGGGGTTGTTCTTGGTGCGGCGCGCCAGCACCTGGATGGTGCGGCGGATCTCTTCATCGCGCCCGATCACCGGATCGAGCTTGCCGGCGCGCGCCTGCGCGGTCAGGTCGCGGGCGTATTTCTTCAGCGCATCGTAGCTGTCTTCGGCGCTCGCGCTCTGCGCGGTGCGGCCCTTGCGCACGTCGTTGATTGCGGCATTGAGGCCCTGCGCGCTCGCGCCGGCGTCCTTCAAGATGCGGCCGGTGGTGCCGTCGCTGGTCAGCGCCAGCGCCAGCAGCAGGCGCTCTGCCGTGACAAAGCCATCGCCGGCTTTTTCCGCCAGCTTCTCCGCCTGGTCGAGGACGCGCGCGAGCTCGGGGGCCATATAGACCTGGCCGGCGCCGGAGCCTTCGACCTTCGGCTGCTTGTCGAGCGCCTTTTCGGTGGCACTGAGCGCGCGCGCCGGGTCGGCGCCGGAATTGCGCAGCAGGCCCGCGGCGAGGCCGTCCCTGTCGTCCAATAGGACTTTCAGAAGATGCTCGGGAGTGAGTCGCTGGTGGCCGGACCGCAGCGCCAGAGTCTGCGCAGCCTGCAGGAATCCACGCGACCGTTCGGTGAACTTTTCCAAATCCATATTCGCCCTCGCTCAAGCGTGCCCGTTCAACAGCACACGCTCTTGGATGCTCCGGGAAAGCTATTGCTAAGCCCTGAGAACGATATGGGAATGCCTAATTAATAAACAAGAGGTGTGGCGCCCCGGCGCAGCGGCCGGGGTCGTCGCTCTTGCCTATTCCGGGTCGGCCTGACCCGAGCCGCCGCCTGGGCGTCCATCACCCTGCCGCGGTCCACGGCGTGGGCCGCGCAGCCTGGGCCGCGGGGCCCTGAGGGTGCGCTGGACGCCCTCTTGGGCATCGTCCGGCGCTTCCGGCTGGGCGGCAGTGGTGGCAGCAGCGGGTGCGCCGGGCTGCAGCAGCTCCTCCGGATAATCCGGCTGATCTTCGCTCGGCGTCGGCGTCGCGGGCCGCGCGGGCTCGCTCTGTGGGGGATACGAGGGCTGGGCCTCGTCGCGGGCGGCGTAGTTGCCGTAGTTGCCGCCATGTCCATTGGACTGGGCAGCG
>DATEOK010000076.1:0-2764 GCA_035274225.1 Dongiaceae bacterium | reverse complement strand
TTGCCGAAGCGCGTGCGGCCTTCGCGGATCCACTCGTCGACCATCGGATCGCGCTGGGTCGTGTAGATGGTGGCCGAGGGGCGCGCGGTGTGCATGGTCAGCGCGGTGGCCGCGGCGTCCAGGCCGTAGAAATGCGGCGCGAACAGGATCATCGGCGCCTCGCCATCCGCGATCTCGCGGATCTCCGACGCCGCACCAACCACCTTGAGCCGGCTCGCCACCACCTTCTCGGGCGCGTGCCAGAGCCAGCTGCGGTCCAGCCAGGACTGCGCCACGTAGACGAAGGTCTGGCGCGCGATGGCGCGGCGCTCGGCCTCCGATTTCCCGGGAAAGCAGACCGCCAGGTTGGTGTCGACCACGCGCCGCCGCGGCACCGCGACGGTGTGCAGGATGCGGCCGAGGAACGCGCCGAAGCCGCGCACGAGCGGCAGCGGCAGCGGCGCGATCACGCGCATGAAGCCGATGCCGAGCCGGGAACCGAGGCTCATGCAGCCTCCCCGGTGGCTGCGGCCACGCGCTCGGCGCGCGGCTCCTTGTAGCGGGCGTAGTCCCACACATACTGGCCCGGCAGGCTGTGGATCAACCGGCCGATGGCGTCGTTCATGGCCGCGGCCGCGTCCTCGATGGAGGCCGACGGGTCGGTCAGCGCCGTGCCGACGATCGGCTCGAAGCGGACCACGTAGCCGGCGCCGTTCGGCAGCCGCTCGCAGACGCTCAGGAAGCAGGCCGCGCCGGTCTGTTGCGCAAGGCGGGGAAGGAGGGTCATGGTGTAGGCGGGACGGCCCAGGAACGGCGCCCAGACGCCCTGCCCCATCGGTGGCACCTGGTCTGGCAGGATGCCGGTGTAGCCGCCGCTGCGCAGTGTGCGGATCAGGCCGCGCACGCCGCTGTTGTTGGTGGGCAGCGTCTGCAGGCCGGGCCGGTCGCGCGAGCCGGCGGCGATCAGGTCGGCCATCCACTTCTTGCGCGCCGGCCGGAACAGCGCAGTGATCGGCCCGTAGGCCGACAGGAAGCGCTCGCCGATGGCCTGGCCGCACATCTCCCAACTGCCGAGGTGCGGCGCCACCAGGATCACGCCTTTCTTCGCCTGCATGGCCGCCTCGAAGGCCTCGACGCCCTCCCAGCGCACCACGCGATGCAGCACGGTCTCGCCATGCGGGCGCAGCCAGAGCCAGGGCAGCTCAGAAGCCATCTTGCCGGCGGCGGCAATGGCGGGACGGTATTGGCCGGGCGCGAAGCCCGCGCTCTCGGCATTGGCCTTGAAGCGGCGGCGGTAGTCCGGCGCGCTCCACCAGACCAGCCAGCCCAGCATGGCGCCGAGCCGATGCATCAGCGGCATCGGCACGCGGGCAAGCAGGCGAAACAGGGTGATCATTGAAAGCGGGAGGGTCAAATAACGGACGCGCGCGCATGTTATGCACGGCTCGAATAGAATCCAAATTGTCGCCGAGTTACGGAACAACTTGCAGGGCGACAAACACAAGCGCGAAGCGATTGTGCCCCGTCGATCCATCGACATCTGCTAAAGCGTTCGCCAGGGCTCCGCAGAGTTGGCAACGCGCCAATCTCAACTTCAAGGAGTTTTAAAAATGGCGAACGACTTCCTCTTCACTTCCGAATCGGTTTCCGAAGGCCACCCCGACAAGGTCGCCGACCAGATCTCCGACGCGATCCTGGACGCGATCTTCGAGCAGGACCCGCGCAGCCGCGTGGCCGCCGAGACGCTGACCAACACCGGCCTCGTGGTGCTCGCCGGCGAGATCACGACCAACGCGCACGTCGACTACATCCAGGTCGCGCGCGACACCATCAAGCGCATCGGCTACGACAACACCGAGTACGGCATCGACTACAAGGGCTGCGCGGTGATGGTCTGCTACGACAAGCAGTCCAACGACATCGCCCAGGGCGTGGACCACGCGAGCGACGACCACCTGAACACCGGCGCCGGCGACCAGGGCCTGATGTTCGGCTACGCCTGCGACGAAACGCCCGAGCTGATGCCCGCGCCGATCTACTACGCGCACCGCCTCGTCGAGCGCCAGGCCCAGCTGCGCAAGGACGGCCGCCTGCCCTTCCTGCGCCCCGACGCCAAGAGCCAGGTCACGATGCGCTATGTGGACGGCAAGCCGCACAGCATCGACACCGTGGTGCTCTCCACGCAGCACAGCCCCGACCAGAGCGAGACGCCGACCAAGATGAAGGCTTCGTTCAACGAAGCCATCATCGAGGAGATCATCAAGCCCGTGCTGCCGAAGGAATGGCTCAAGGACACGCGCTACCTGATCAACCCGACCGGCCGCTTCGTCATCGGCGGTCCGCAGGGCGACTGCGGCCTCACGGGCCGCAAGATCATCGTCGACACCTATGGCGGCGCATGCCCGCACGGCGGCGGCGCGTTCTCGGGCAAGGACCCGTCGAAGGTCGACCGCTCGGCCGCCTACGCCGCGCGCTACGTGGCCAAGAACATCGTGGCCGCCGGCCTGGCGCGCCAGTGCCAGATCCAGGTGGCGTACGCCATCGGCGTGGCGCAGCCGATGAACATCACGGTCTACACCGAAGGCACGGGTGTGATTCCTGACGACAAGATCGCCGAGCTCGTGCGCGAGTTCTTCGACCTGCGTCCGAAGGGCATCATCCAGATGCTCGACCTGCTGCGCCCGATCTACGAGAAGACCGCGGCGTATGGCCACTTCGGGCGTGAAGAGCCGGAGTTCGCCTGGGAGCGCACGGATAAGGCGCAAGCGCTGCGCGCGGCGGCCGG
>DATEOK010000075.1:0-4866 GCA_035274225.1 Dongiaceae bacterium | reverse complement strand
CAGGAGGTGATCGATTCCGCCGCCGACCTGCCGGAGCAGATCCGCCAGCAGATCGACATGGTGTTCCCGCAGCTGCTCAACCGCTACATCGGGCTGAAGCTTCTGGGCGACAAGGGCAAGGCGGACAACCTGGCCCAGGACCCCGAAGTGCAGAAGCTGATGAGCGAGTACGAGACCCAGGCGATCCGCCAGATCTATGTCACGCGCTATCTCAACGAGCACGTCACCGAAGACGCCATCAAGGCGCGCTATGAGCAGAAGCTGAAGGACAACCCGCCGCCGGAAGAAGTGCGCGCCGCCCATATCCTGGTGAAGACAGAGGACGAGGCCAAGGCGATCATCGAGCAGCTGAAGGGCGGCGCCGATTTCGCCGCCGTCGCCAAGGAGAAGTCGACCGACAAGGGCAGCGGCGCCAATGGCGGCGAGCTCGGCTGGTTCTCCAAGGAAGTCATGGTGAAGGAATTCGCCGACGCCGCCTTCGCGATGAAGGTGGACGAGGTCAGCCAAGCGCCGGTGAAGAGCCAGTTCGGCTTCCACATCATCAAGCTCGAGGAGCGCCGCACCCAGCCCGCGCCGACGCTCGACAGCCAGAAGGAGCAGATCCGCGCCGAGCTGTCGGAGGAGACGGTCCAGGCGCTGGTGCAGACCCTGCGCAAGGATGCCAAGGTCGAACTGCTCGGCCCGGACGGCAAGCCGTTGCCGGAAGAGCAGCAGCAGCCCGCGCAGCCGCAACAGCCGGCGCCGCAATAACATTCCCCCTCCCCCAACCTGGGGGAGGGTTGGGGTGGGGGAAGCGAGCGATGGCTCCTTCCGCTGGAGACGCGGCTTCCCCCTCCCTAGCCCTCCCCCGTGTCGGGGGAGGGAATTTCAATGTGAGCTTGAAAGCATTGGGGGGATCACGGCAGCGATGAGTCATCCGGTATCGCCATTGGCGCCGGCGCAAAGCCCGCGCTTGCCCGCGTTGGCCGGCGTGCGGTTGGCGACGCGCGAATGCAACGTGCGCTACAAGAACCGCACCGACGTGATGCTGATGGAGTTCGCGCCCGGCACCACCATCGCCGGCGTGCTCACCAGGTCGCTGACTCGTTCGGCGCCGGTCGATCTCTGCCGCAAGAACCTCAAAGGTGGCAAGGCGCGCGCCATCCTGGTCAATTCCGGCAACGCCAACGCCTTCACCGGCAAGGCCGGAGTCGCCTCGGTCGACCGCTGCTCCAAGGCGCTGGTCGCGGCGCTGAAATGCAAGCCGGGCGAAGTCTTCCTCGCCTCGACTGGCGTGATCGGCGAGCCGCTGCCGGATGACAAGATCACGTCCAGCTTGTCCGCGATCGTCAAGGACCTGAAGGCCGACGGCTGGGCCGCGGGCGCCGCGGCGATCATGACCACCGACACCTTCCCCAAGCTCGCGACGCGGCAGGCCAGGATCGGCGGTGTCACCGTCACCATCAACGGCTTCTGCAAGGGCTCGGGCATGATCGCGCCGGACATGGCGACCATGCTGGCCTTCGTCGCCACCGACGCCGCCATTCCGGCGAAGGTGCTGCAGGAGCTGCTGGTCCGCGGCGCCGACCGCTCCTTCAACGCGATCACCGTCGATGGCGACACCTCGACCAGCGACACCCTGCTGCTGGCGGCGACCGGCCAGGCGGGCAAGCACCCGAAGCCGAAATCCGCCGGTGATCCGGTGCTGAAGGCGTTCCGCGCCGCGCTCGAGGACCTGCTCGCCGACCTCGCGATCCAGGTGGTGAAGGACGGCGAGGGCGCCGCCAAGCTGGTGACCATCGACGTGACCGGCGCTGCCACCGCGCGCGCCGCCCGGCGCATCGGCCTGGCCATCGCCAACTCGCCGCTGGTCAAGACCGCGATCGCCGGCGAGGACGCCAACTGGGGCCGCATCGTGATGGCGGTCGGCAAGTCCGGCGAGAAGGCCGACCGCGACAAGCTCGGCATCAAGATCGGCGGCGTCACCATCACCGAAAAGGGCCAGCGCCGGCCGGACTATGACGAAACGCCGGTCGCCGCCCATATCAAGGGTGAGGACATCCGCATCGCCGTCGACGTCGGCGTGGGCAAGGGCAGCGCACGAGTCTGGACCTGCGACCTGACCCATCGTTATATCGAGATCAATGCCGACTACCGATCCTGAGCTGACGACCGAGCGGCTGCGCCTGCGCCGGCTGCAGCCCGGCGACGCGCCCGTGATCGCGCCGCTGGTCAACGATTGGGAGGTCGCGCGCTGGACCTCCCACATCCCTCATCCCTACACCGTGCAGATGGCCGACGAGTTCATCGCCGCCCAGGCCGAAGCGCCGTCCAACGGCTCGCAAGTGTTCGCGATCCTGCGCAAGGAGGATGATGTGCTGGTCGGCTGCGTCGGCCTGCACCGGGAATCCGGCTCGCACCACGGCGAGCTCGGCTACTGGGTCGGCAAGCAATATTGGGGCAACGGCTATGCCAGCGAGGCGGTGCGCGCCGTTGTCGACTTCGCCTTCAACGAGTTGAACCTGGCGGAGCTGGAAGCCGGCGCGGTACCCGTGAACCGGGCTTCGCACCGTGTCCTGGCCAAGGCCGGCTTCATCGCCTGCGACGTGCGCGAGGAGGAGGCGCCGGCGCGCGGCCATCCGCTGCAGCTGATCGTGCGCCGCCTCAAGAAGGCGCGCTGGCATGTGCCGAGCGCCGGCCTCAAGTCGGTGCTGACCGTGGTCGCGGTCGTGCTGGTCGACACCGACGGCCGGGTGCTGCTGGCCAAGCGCCCGGAGGGCAAGCCGATGGCCGGCTTGTGGGAATTCCCCGGCGGCAAGATGCAGGACGGCGAAAGCCCGGAAGAGGCGCTGATCCGCGAATTGCGCGAAGAGCTCGGCATCAACGTGAAGCAGGCCTGCCTCGCGCCGATCACCTTCGCCAGCCATGAGTATGAAAAGTTCTTCCTGCTGATGCCCGTCTTCGTCTGCCGCCGCTGGGAAGGCCAGGTGACCGCCAAGGAAGGCCAGGAGCTTGCCTGGGCCAAGCCCGCGCAGCTCAAGGACTACCCGATGCCGCCGGCCGACGTGCCGCTGATCCCGACGCTGATGGATCTGCTGTAGTTCTCTCTCGCCGTCACCACTTCTCTCTTACTGTCATCCCGGCCGAGCGCAGCGAGAGCCGGGGCCTATGCCATCTTTTCGCGTCGCCGATGGGTCGTATGGGTCCCGGGTCGCGCCGCATTGCGGCTCGCCCGGGATGACAGGACGGGAAGCGCGTTCGTTGTAGCGCGCTACTGCCGCGCCAGCAGTTTCCCGCGCTTAGTGTGGTCGTTGTAGACCAGCAGGGCGGAGATGCTGCGGATCTGGATCATCGCCACCATGCCCACGTTTGGGACGACAAACCGGTATTGCGAATCCTTGATGGTCGCCGGCCCGATCTTGCCGCTGTAGCTCCACTTCACGAGGACCGCGTCGAAGGTTCCCGCCGGCACTGTGACGCGGTGAGTACCGAGATGGCTGTAGGTGACGTCGAGCGTGCCCGAATGCGAAACCTGATTGAGGTTCGACAGGTCATAGACGTCGACCGTGTGACTGGACGTGACGCTTTGCCCGGGCTGCAGTCCGGTCAGCACAAGGGGATCGCCGGGGACGAATCGTGACAGGACCTTGTTGCCGAGGTCCTTCTCCGCGACTGTGAATGCGCTGCCGGTCGGGTCTCTCTGGATATCCAGCTCGGCGCTATCGCCGATCGAATAATGCCAGCCGGGCTTGAGAGCCGGGTCGGTCGCTTCCGTGACCTCGTGAATCTCGATTGTCGGCTTCTCGCCCTTTGTGACGACCTGATATGTTAGGGTCCTTCCTTGGCGCGGCAGATAGGCCGCAGGGCTCTCCAACGGTGCGCTGGGCAGCGCTTCGCCGACCACACCATTGCCGAGCAAGGCGTCGAGCTGGCCTCGATCCGCATCGGAGAGCGTAACGACCGGGCCGGCGCTCTGCGCTGCCGCGCCGGAGCAGACGGCCAGCATCAGCAGCGAGGCAACGCACGATGCGAGTTTGCGAACGTCCATGCGGCCCCCAGGAAATCTCCGCTCTGCATTCGCCACTCTATCATGCGCTGGTCTGCGCCAGCCAGCGCCTCAGCTTTTCTCGATCAGCTTGCCCAGCAGCGCTGCCAGCTTCTCGGCCTCCGCTTCGGTCAGCTTGTCGCCCAGGTGCTTGTTCATCGCTCGCGCGTAGTGCGGCCAGGTCGCCTTGCGCGCCTTCTTGCCGGCTTCGGTGATGAACAGCATCTGGCCACGCTTGTCAGTGGGGCAGACCTCGCGCCGCACCAAGCCGGCTTCCACCAGGCGGTCGATCAGGCGCGACAGGTTGTACTGCGCGAACAGCAGGCGCTCTTCGAGCTCGAACGGCCGCACCCCGCCATCGCGGCGCTCGAGGTCCCACAGCACGTCGTACCATTCGATCGGCAACGTGCCCGCCGCTTTGCCGTCGGCTTCGAGCCTGCTCACCACCGCATGGCGCGCCCGCACCAGCCGGATCCAGGCCTTGGTCACGATGTCGGAAACTAGCTCCGCCATGAGGCACCGCGCTCAGCCACCCCCACACTGTCATCCCGGCCGAGCACAGCGAGAGCCGGGACCCATGCGCCGTCACCGCGATGCCGATGGATCGCATGGGTCCCGGGTCGTGCCGCTGACGCGGCTCGCCCGGGATGACAGTTTGAGGCGTGGGAGAAGGGAAGGTTCATCATTGAAAACTAACATCATTTCCATGCGTCTGCATCTATCTTGACAGTAGATGCACCTACATCTAGATAGATGCAATCGCATCTATCTTCAAGGAACCTCCGATGACCACCGATGCCCGCGCCGTCAACGCCGGTGCGACCTTGCTGCGTCTCGCCCTC
>DATEOK010000074.1:0-5363 GCA_035274225.1 Dongiaceae bacterium | reverse complement strand
CTCGTTGCCCGACAGTCTTCACTCGCTTCCCCCTCCCTACCCTCCCCCGGTTCGGGGGAGGAGGTTCGGCGTGCGTTGCAGCCGGACGCTGTCTGCTCTATGAAACCGTTCGCCTCCCTGCATCGAGACCAGAATGAAATCCGTTCTTAAGACCCTGTTGCGCCGCCTGATCGCCCTCGTCCTCATGATCGGCCCGTTCGCCGTGCCGGCCGAAGCCGAGACCGCGCAGGACCGGCTGTGGGCGGCGATCAATGCGCAGGATGCGACCTCGCTGCGGATCGCGATCGAGCAGGGCGCCGATCCCAACCTGGCGAACAACGAAGGACGGCCGCCTCTCTATCGTGCGCTGGTGCTGCAGAACCAGCTGCTGATCGACACGCTGCTGGGCAAGGGCGCCGATGCCAACGCCAACGACCATCGCGGCGATCCGCTGATCATCACCGCGATGTCGGTGGGCAGCGCGCCGGCCACCATGGCGATGATCAACGCCGGGGCCAATCCGAACGCGCGCGACACCACCGGCAAGTCAGTGCTGTCCTACGCGGTGTACCTGAAGCAGCCGGAGATCATCGCGGCGCTGATCGCCAAGGGCGCAGACGTCAACGCGCCGAGCGAGGCCGGCGACGGCGGCAACCCGGCGCCGCCGCTCTTCATGGCGATCAAGTCCGGCGACCTCGCGCTGGTGCAGCAGCTGATCGCGGCCGGCGCCAACGTCAACGCGCTCGACGGCCAGGGGTCCGCGCCGCTGCACCGCGCAGTGCTGGCGCGGCCGGCCGAATACACCACGGCGCTCGTCACCACCCTGCTGCGCGCCGGCGCCGATGCCAACGCGATGCGGCCCAACGGCGGTGCGCCGCTGCACAACCTCGTCTTCGGCGCCGACAACCTGACACCGGAAACGCTGGCACAGCTCACGACCCTGCTGGCCCAGCACGGCGCCGACGTGAACCTCCAGGCCGCGTTCGACGGCGCCACCCCGCTCGACATCGCGCGCGCCAAGGGCAACCAAGCTGCGGCGCAGCTCCTCACCTCGATGGGCGGAGTGTGCAAGACGAAATGCTAGCCGCGCGATGCCAGCCAATGCTGGTGCGTGTCGGCGACGTGGCGGAAGCGCGCGACTTTGCCTTGCGCGTCGGAGGTCCACAGGTGCAGCTCGACATTGTTGATGACGCGGCCAGTCGCGCGCACGGCGAGCTCGACGTGGATGATCGCCGCCGCCATGGTGTCGTCGGCGAGGATGCGCCGCGGCTCGAAGCGGCGGAAGTCGAGGGCGCGCAGCGCGTCGAAGAACGCCGCCACCTGGGCCCGGCCCTGGCGCGGCGCCAGCCACGGGATGCCGTGATCGACGGCGTCGTGCTCCCACTCCACATCCTCGCGTAACGCACCGAGAATGCTTGCAATGTCGCCGCGCCCGAACGCGGCGTAGACGGCTTCGACGGTCCTGGCGTACTGGGTCATGGATACTCCTGCCCGTTGCGTGCGGGGCGATCGCATATGCGGGATCAAGCACGAGGCCCCGCCCCCAACATGGGGGCGGGTCGGGGTGGGAGAAGCGAGCGATGACCGCTCCCACCGAAACGCGGCTTTCCCGTTCTTCGAATGCGGTAGCCCTGTCGTTGCGTGTGCTACGAAGCGGCGCAGGGAGTCGGATGCAGCTTTCTATTCCGCCGCGCGCGGCGCTTCGGCGGTGGAGAGGATGAGGCGCTCGGCCGGGAACAGTGCAGTGGCGATGGTGCCGACGCCGAGCCTGCTGGCGAGGGTGAGCGTGCCGCCGTGCAGCTCCATCAGCTTGCGGCTGATGGCGAGGCCAAGGCCGGTGCCCTCGATCTTGCGCGCGACCATGGAATCGCCGCGCTGGAACGGGTCGAACACCTTGGCCAGCGCCTTCTCGGAGATGCCGCACCCGGTGTCGCTGACGGTGACGGCGATGCCGCCCGCGCCGCGCTCCACCGACGCTACCACGCGGCCGCCGGCGGGGGTGTATTTGATCGCGTTGGACAACAGGTTGAGCAGCACCTGCTTCATGGCGCGCGGATCGGCGCGCAGCGTGGGCAACGCCTCGGACAGGCGCGCCGTGAGGTCGATCTGGCTCTCCCGCGCGCGGGCGCTCATCATCGCGAGGCAGATGTCGACGATCCTGGCCGGCTCGACCGCCTCCTCGAAGATCTCGTGCTTGCCGGCCTCGACCCGCGACAGGTCGAGCACGTCGTTGATGAGGTCGTGCAGGTGCGCGCCGCTGTCGTGGATCTTCTCCGCATAGTCCTGATAGCGCGGCGACAGCTCGCCGAACATCTGCATCTTCATCACGTCGGAGAAGCCGATGATGGCGTTGAGCGGCGTGCGCAGTTCGTGGCTCATGTGGGCGAGGAAGCGCGACTTGGAGATGCTCACCTCCTCCACCATGGCAAGGCTCTTGGCGAGCGCGGATTCCAGCTCCTCCGCCTTGGTGAGCATGCGCCGGATCAGGAACACGAACACGCACAGCACCGACAGCTGCATCGCCACCACGCCGGCATGCAGCACCACGCGCCACAGGTTGGCGCCGTCGGGGAAAACCCAGAGCGGGAAGATGAAGACCAGCACGAAGTGATGGAGCACGCCGAGCGTGCCGCTGACCACCAGCGAGCGCCAGCACAGCAGGCCGAGCGCGTGCGCCCACACCGCGAACACCCACATGTGGCCGCCGTCCATCTGCCATGAGCCGGTGCCGGTCAGCGCGTATATCAGCAGCAGCACGTCGAGCAGCAGGCCGGTCGCGATCATGCTGCGGGTGGTGAGGCCGATCGGGTCGACCTTGCGGAAGAAGCTGGTGCAGGCGTGGAACAGGCCGCCGACGATGAGGAGGCCGATCCAGGAATTGCCGGTGAACCAGGCGGTGATCGCGATCGGCGCCAGCAGCACCCACTGCTCGAGCAGCAGCAACCTGACCGCCTTGTCGCGGAAGTTGGCGACACGCGCCGGCGTGACGGCCTCGTCGTGCCACAGCTCACCGATGTGCAGCTGCTGCATCAACTGGGCGGCGCGGTGGCCAAGTCCTGCGCGCGGCCGCGCATCGGGATAGGGCGAGAGCGCATCGGCGGTCATACCGGCTTCACCAGGAAACAGCCGCCGAACGCGAACGGATTGATGACCCAGGCGCCGGCCGCCTTCATGCGCGCGAAGAAGTCGGGCGATCCCGCGGCGGCGATCCACACCACGCCGTCGCCGAACGCCGAGCGCGCGGGGCGGATCGGGAGCCCGCCGGTCGCCACCAGCTGCGCGAACGCCTGGTCGGCGGAAACCTGTTCCGGGAACAGGATCGCGGCCGGCTTCGTGGGGTCGATGCTGAAGGTCTCGAGGCCCGAGACGCCGAGGAATGCCAGCAGCGCGAGCACCAGCGCGGGCCACAGGCCGAGCCGCTGCAGCGCGGGCTTCAGCGACGTCGCTGTGTCATTTGAGAGCGCGCTCCGGGCGCTAGGCGTGGCCTGCGGAGTGGAAATGAACCCATCGAAGGACTCGAGCAGCGTGGGGTGTCGGCGCTCGCCCATCACAACTCACCCGGCGGTATCTATACGAAAGAATAGGTCAGTGTTATCCAGAAAGTGTGAAGATAGTCTTACTATCTACTGTAGGACTTTTCCAAAAATTGAACATGAATTACGCATTGCGGTAGCGCCGGGCAGAATCGAAATTATCATCCTAATACAATAAGATATAGCCACCATCCAGGAACGCGCCAGGGCTGGAGCGTAACGCAAAGTGCGGCCGCTCCTCGACCATCCTGTCCGGCAAAATTAACTTTTGAGCAGCTATAACGCCAACAAAGCTGCGAGCATGGCGCATAAGCCAGCCTAATGGCTTGGACGGCAACATCCGCAGCGCCATGTCGAGATCAGGCGCACCATCCTCGGCCAGGCCGCCGCGGCGAGGCCCTGGCGCCAGTCCGGAACCTGCGCGCGGCGATGGGCGGCCAGCCATAGCCGCAGCGTGGTCAGCAGGAACAATTCGGCGCTCTTGAAGCCGGCGAGCGGCATCTCTGCGACATATGGCGACACTGGACTCTCCTTTCAGGCGGCCCCATATCCGCGGGGCGGACGTGTCTTATTGCAAATGCGAATAATTCGCGATATGGCCTCCGACGGATAGGATGATGAGAGTGCTGGCGCTTGGCGATGAGCGACTGCGCGGCCGCATCACAAGACCAAGGTGCCGGATGAGCAATCTGAATGAGGAGCGGGTCCTCGCGGTCCGCCATTGGACCCACAATCTGTTCAGCTTCGTGACCACGCGCGATCCCGCGTTCCGATTCCAGAACGGCCAGTTCACGATGATCGGCCTCCAGATCGAGGGCAAGCCGCTGCTGCGCGCCTATTCGATGGCGAGCGCGAACTACGAGGAGAAGCTCGAGTTCTTCTCCATCAAGGTGGCGAACGGCCCCCTCACCTCGCGGCTCCAGCATCTCAGCGAAGGCGACAAGATCCTGGTCGGTCGCAAGCCGACCGGCACCCTGCTGCTCGACAACCTGTTGCCGGGCAAGAACCTCTACCTGCTCGGTACCGGCACCGGCCTCGCGCCCTTCCTGAGCCTGATCAAGGATCCGGACGTCTATGAGCGCTACGAGCGCGTGGTGCTGGTGCATGGCTGCCGGCGCATCGCCGAGCTCGCCTACATGGAGACCATCACCGACCAGCTGCCGAGCGATTCCCTGATTGGCGAGCTGGTGCGCGACAAGCTGACCTACTATCCGAGCGTGACGCGCGAGCCGTTCCGCCACAACGGCCGCATCACCGCGCTGATCGAAACCGGAAAGCTGTTCGAAGATATCGGCCTGCCGTCGCTCGACCCCGAGAACGACCGGGTCATGCTGTGCGGCAGCCCGCACATGCTGTCCGACCTCCAGACGGTTTTGGCCGAACGTTCCTTCCATGAAGGGAACCACAGCGCGCCGGGCCACTTCGTGATCGAGAAGGCCTTCGTCGAGCGCTGACCCGCTCACGAACCCGTGATCGACATCGAGGCAGCGGCTGTGGTCGTTCGTGACAAGAGCGGTTACAGTTCGATCTCGAATCGTCGAACAAAAGCTCAACGAAAGGGGCGACTAGCCATGGCAGGTATCGGACAAACCGCATCCACGTGGGCACCGCGCATCCTGTCGGTGCTGCGCATCGTCGCTGGCCTGCTCTTTGTCGAGCACGGCATGATGAAGTTCTTCAACTTCCCGCCGAGCGAGATGTTCGCCAGCGGCCCCGTGCCATTGTTCTCGCTGTACGGCCTTGCCGGCGTGCTGGAGCTGGTCGGTGGCGCGCTCATCGCGCTCGGCTTGGTCACGCGGCCGGTCGCCTTTATCCTGGCGGGCGAGATGGCGTTCGCCTATTTCATGGGTC
>DATEOK010000073.1:0-5538 GCA_035274225.1 Dongiaceae bacterium | reverse complement strand
CGAGGCGCTCGCTCTTGCCGCGTAACTGACGTCCTAACGGACTGACGTTACAAAGCTAAAGCGCGGTCGGACCCCACCGGGCAACAGAAGGGGATTCCAGCGGCACGGGGGACGCCGGGCAACAGAAGTCCCCCACCTTCTTCCAGCCCCAGTGACGATGCGATAAACAGCCGTCGCAAGGGGGCTTCCATGCATCAATTTCTCAAGCTGGCCTTTGTCGCGGCCGCGGCGCTTTCGCTCACCGGCTGCCTGTGGGGGCCGGGCAAGTTCACGTCCGAGCTGACGCTGAAAAAGGGCGGGGCGTTCGTGCTCGATTATCGCGGCGAGATGGTGCTGCAGCTTCCGCCAGATTCGGACTCAAAGCCGGACATGGGGCCATGGACGGACGATACTGCTCAGTGCTTCGTGGGCGAGGATGGGACCAAGCCGACACCGACTCGCGCGGCCGACGATCGGCCCAAGTACCGGCCATGCACGAAGGCGGAAATCGCGAGTCAGCGCGCCGACTACGAAAAGCAGCGGACTGAGCTCGCATCAAGCAAGCGCAAGCAGACGGAGGACATGGCCAAGATGTTCGGCCTTCCTGGGCTCGACGATGCATCCAACCGCGCCTTTGCTGCCAAGCTGATGAAATATGCCGGCTGGCGATCGGTCACTTATCGCGGGAAGGGCGTATTCGATGTCGATTATCATTTCGAAGGGCGGGCGACGCAGGACTTCCTGTTCCCGGCGCTGCCCGACAACGACATGATCATCCCGTTCATCGCCATCCGCCGCCGCGCCGATGGCACTGTGATGGTGACTGCGCCCGCCTTCACTGGAGGTTCGGGGCCGCTCGCAGCACGTGCCGGCCAGTCGACTGCTGCCGGCATGAAGGATGGTCCGTCATCACGGGCGGAAGGACGCTTCACGATCGTCACTGACGGCGAGATCCTGACCAACAATAGCGAGGACGGCGCGACCGCGCATGCGACCGGGCGGCAACTGCGCTGGGACGTGACTTCGACGTCAAACAAGATCCCGGAAACGCTTATCCGCCTGTAAACAACACAGTAGTTGCGTGCGCCGCCGCCGATTGCCACGGTCGCGGCTGCTATTTTTCGAAGGGGGCTTCCAATGCGTCGACTGATTCTTGCGGCACTGCTTTCCGTCAGCGTGCCGGCGCTCGCAGCGCCGACGCCGGAGAACGAGCTGATGGTGCCGCCGAAGGACGCGCGCCACTATACGATCAGCTCGACGGCATCGAAGTCGGGCGACATCTGGTCGTGGAAGACCGCGGACGGGAAGACCGCCTACCGCATGTCGCTGAACCTGCGCGGCTGGCGCACGGAAACCGACGCGCTCTACACCTTCGGTACCGATGGCAGGCCGGTGAAACTCGCGGTGCGCGGCTTCACCGACAGTGGCGACGCTGCCGAAGATTATAGCGTCGACGACAAGGGCATCGCTCATTGGAAGACGACGGTGGACGAGGGCTCCGCGCCGATCGCCGGAAAGAGCTACGCCAATTACGGCGGCCCCTGGCTGATGGGCGAGCAGGACATCGCCGAGCTGGTCGCGGCGGGCGACAAGGGCGTCGACCTGCTGCCGGGCGGCCATGCCTCGATCAGCCTCGGCACGACCCACCAGATCAAGGGGCCGAACGGTCCGAAGACGGTGCGGCTGGCGTTCATCAACGGCTACGACTTCGCGCCCAGCCCGGTGTGGCTCGACGAGCAGAATCGCTATTTCGGCCGTGCCGGCATCATCTCTTTGCTGCCCGCGGGCTATGAAGGCGCAGGGCCCGTGCTGAAGGAAATTCAGGACGCGGCGACGGCCGAGATGGTGAAGACCGTGTCGCGCAAATTCCTCGCGCCCGCCAATCGGACGCCGACGCTGGTCGACCACGCGCTCCTGTTTGACTCGGTGGCAGGCAAATATCTGCCCGACCAGGCCGTGCTGATCATGGGCGGCAAGGTCGCCAAGGTCGGTCCGGGCGGATCGATTAAGGCTCCGGCCAATGCGACGGTCATCGACGGCCGCGGCAAGACGATCCTACCGGGGTTGTGGGATGCGCACCGCCATACCGGCGGCGACGACTTCAACCTGCTGCAGAACCTCGCCACGGGCATGACCAATTACCGCAGCCCGGGGTCGATGATCGACGAGACGCAAAGCCTCTACAAACGCCGCGCCGCGGGCGACCTGCTGGCGCCTGAAGGCAAGACGTCGATCATTATCGACCGCAAGGACCCGCTCGCGGCGCAGGGCGCGCTGACGGTCACGAGCGCGCAGGAAACGATTGAGGCCGTACGCAAGGTGAAGGCGGCGGGGATGTGGGGCGTGAAGTTCTACACCTCGATGAATCCGGCGTGGATCGCGCCCGGGGCCGCGGAGGCGCACAAGCTCGGCCTTCACGTCCATGGCCATATCCCGGCCGGCATGCGGCCGCTGGAGGCCGTGCGCGCCGGCTATGACGAGATTACCCACATCAACTTCATCATGATGCAGGCGATGCCGCAGGCGATCGTCGACAAGGCCAATACCGCCGCGCGGCTCGAGGGGCCGGCCAAATATGGCAAGGACGTCGATCTGGATTCGCCGGAGATGAAGGCGTTCTACGCCGAGCTTGCCAAGCGCGGGACCTATATCGATCCGACGCTGACGGTGTGGGAGCCGCTGATGACCTCCGACGGTACGGCCATTCCGCCTGAATATGCGCCGTTCGAGAAGATCTCGCCGCCCGGTGTGGCGCGCGGCTGGAAGATCAGCGGCTACAAATTGTTCGACGGCCTGACCCGTGACGACTTCCGCAAGAGCTTCCGCAAGATGGTCGACGTCGTCGGACGGCTCCACAAGGCCGGCGTGCCGATCGTAGCCGGTACCGATGGCTATGGCCTGGAACTGGTTCGCGAGCTGGAGCTGTATCAGGAAGCGGGGCTGACCAACGCCGAGGCGCTGCAGACGGCGACGATCATCCCGGCGCGGCTGACGGGCATGGACACGGACGTCGGATCGATCGCCGTCGGCAAGACCGCCGACATCATCCTGGTCGATGGCGACGTGTCGCAAGATATCCGCAAGCTGCGCCGCGTCCTGACCGTGTTCGAGGACGGCTACCGCCTCGATGGGAACGAGCTGCGCAAGGCGAGCGGGCTGACCGGGATGCCCGAATAGGCGCTGGGCCTAGCGCTTCCTGAGCTCGTCGCGGATTTCGGTGAGGAGGTCGACTTCGCTCGGCCCCGCCGGCGCGTCCGCGCCCCGTTTCATCACCCTGTTCGCCCAGCGGATGAGGAGGAAGATGATGAAAGCGAGGATGATGAAGTTGATGACGACGGTGACGAACTGCCCCCAGCCGAGCACCGGCGCGCCCGCGGCTTTGAGCGCGGCATAGTCGGTCATGCTCCCCTTGTAGCTTTCGGGTACCGGGCCGAGCAGCATGAAGTGGCTCGAGAAATCGAGGCCGCCGAATATCGCGCCGACGATCGGCATGATGATGTCGTCGGTCAAGCTGGTGGCGATGGTCGCGAAAGCGGCGCCGATGATGACGGCGACCGCGAGGTCGAGGACGTTGCCCTTGGCGATGAAGGCCTTGAATTCGCTCAGCATCGGCGTTCCCTCCGGTTTGTCTGGTCGTCGACACTAATGCTGTTTCGCCGGAAGGAAAGGTGCGCCGCCGCCCCGTGTCTTATATACTTAAGACAGCATATTGAATCGCTACGGCCGTAACTCTACTTATGCGCGACCTAAGTAGAGGGGACATTTCGATGACCGCACTTCGCCGCTTCGGTTTGCTCGTGCCGCTTGCCGCTTTCAGCCTCGCCGGCTGCGGCATCAACAGCGTTCCCACCGCCGAGGAGCAGGTCAACGCTTCGTGGGCGAACCTGCAGGCCGATTACCAGCGCCGCTCCGACCTGATCCCCAACCTGGTCAACACGGTGAAAGGCTATGCCCAGCAGGAAAAGAGCGTGCTGATTGAGGTCACGCAAGCGCGCGCCAGCGCCACCAGCGTCAAGCTGAGCGGCGACGACCTCAGCGACCCGGCCAAGGTGCAGGCGTTCGAGAATGCGCAGGCACGCCTTTCCAACGCGATCATCCCGCTGCAGCGGCTGCAGGAGGCGTATCCGGACCTCAAGTCCAACGCGAACTTCCTCGCGCTCCAAGACCAGCTGGAAGGCACCGAGAACCGCATCAACGCGTCGCGCCGCGACTACAATACCTCGGTGCAGGCCTACAACACGCGCATCCGGACCTTCCCGGACGCGATCGGCGCCAAGATCTTCTACGGCGCCAAGCCGAAGGTGCCGTTCCAGGCATCGACGAAGGCGCAGGACGCGCCGACCGTCGACTTCAACGCGAGCTGAAGTGAAACAGCTTCTCGCCGTCCTGTGGCTGGCGCTCCTGGCGCTGGCCACACCGGTGGCCGCGCAGACGTTCCCTGAGAACAAGGGATCGCCGGTCGTCGACCAGGCGGGAATTTTGCGTCCCGAGCAGGTCGCCGACCTGCAGGCCAAGGCGCAAGCGGCTTACAAGCAAACGGGCCGCGCCTTTGCGGTTGCGACGGTGAGCAGCCTCGAAGGCTATCCGATCGAGGACTACGCCTATCGGCTTGGCCGATACTGGAAGCTCGGCAGCGCCAAGAATGACGACGGCGTGTTGCTGCTCGTCGCGCCGAACGAGCGGAAGGTGTGGATCGCGACGGGATACGGCGCCGGCGAATATATGACGGACGCCATGTCCGGCCTCATCGTCCGCGAGAAGATCCTTCCGTACTTCAAGCAGAACCCGCCGGATTATGGCGGCGGTATCGCGGCTGGTGCGGATGCCATCATCAAGCAGATGAGCCTTTCGCCGGACGAGGCGGCGAAGAACGCAGCCGCGGCCAGTCAGGCGCAACAGAAGCGCCGCAGCTCCGGCGGCAACCCGTTGCCGATCATCTTCTGGGCACTCGTGATCGGCTTTATCCTGCTGTCCTTCTTCCGCAGGTCGGCGAGCCGTCGCTATCGATCGCGGCGCCGCGGCGGCGTCGATCCCTGGGTCGTGCTGTGGGGACTGAATGAGCTTAGCCGGGGCTCTCGCGGCGGCTGGGGCGGTGGTTCGTCCTGGGGCGGCGGGGGCGGCTTTGGCGGCGGCGGCGGCGGCGGGTTCGGCGGTTTCGGCGGCGGATCGTTCGGCGGTGGCGGTGCCGGAGGAAGCTGGTGATGCTGCGCCTGTCGGACGACGATCACGCCAAGGTATCGGCCGCGATTGCCAAGGCGGAAGCGCAGACCAACGGCGAGATTGTCGCCGTCGCGACGCCGATCAGCGATCCCTACCACGACGTTGCGCTCCACTGGGCGCTGATCCCCTTGTTCGCGGTGCTGGCGTGGGCGGCTTGGCGGCCGACGGCGCTGGCATGGTGGTACGATTTCCTGATCGGCGGCTGGGAATCCGAGCCCACGATGAGCCAGCTGCTGACGCTGCTGATGGTGTTCGCCGCCCTCAAGTTCATCGTCTGGCTGCTGATCCTGAAATGGATGCCGCTGCGGATCGCGCTGACGCCTGGAGCGACCAAGGAGC
>DATEOK010000072.1:0-6767 GCA_035274225.1 Dongiaceae bacterium | reverse complement strand
ACGCCGCAGAAGGTGGGTGTCTCTTCCGGTGGAATTCCCGGCTTCACGCAACGGCCGATCGGCTTTCCGTCCGCCGCCGAGGTCGCGGTCCAGCCCGGGAGAATGCCGAGCCACTCCAGGTAGCGCTCGGCGACCGGGCGGTTGAGGCCAAGCTCCTCCATCAGCCGGTCGCGCTGGTCCTGGGTGGAGAACGGGCCCAGGATCTTGGTTGCGACCTGGCCGGGCGTGAACTCGAAGGCGGCGAATACCAGGGCTGACACGACCAGCATCGTGAAAACCAGCGACGCCAGCCGCTTCATGAAGAAAGCAAGCATCCGTCCCCTTCCGATTTGTGCGGCGGGGCCCGCGCTAACCGAGCGGCCGCCTCCCTGATTTTTCTTATTGTTTCGTCAGAAGACCATATGAACGCGATGGTGTAAATGGAACACCCACCGCGACGCTCAGTGTCGTGCCAGCGACCCTCCTGCCCAATCGAAATCCCCTTCCCCCCTCGCGGGGGAAGGTTGCGGAGCCTTAGCGAGCGTCAGCGAGCTTAGGCGGAGCTGGATGAGGGGGCCGCGCCGATAGGCGCACAGCGCGGCAGCGCTATTGATGGCCAAATCGCCGGGCGCTCTCGCGAGGGCGCGCACCTGACGGTGCGCCACCCCTCACCCAACTCCGGCTAAGCTCGCTGACGCTCGCTAAGCCTCCGTATCCCTCTCCCGCAAGGGGCGAGGGGCATCTTTGTCGGAATTGTTGGCGAAGGCCTAAGGCCAGACCCAGAGGTCGATGGTCTCTTCCCGGCCGCGCACCAGCTGGTCGGCGAGGCGGCGCATGCCGACCAGCATGTCGTCGCGGTGGGCCTTGCGCACGCTGGCGACGAACTCGGCCGAGGCGACGATGGCCGCCTTGTGCTCCTTGCCCATCTCCTGCAGGCGGCTCGCCACGTTGACGGTGTCGCCGGCGACGGTGATCTGGCCCTGGCGCTCGCCGCCCAGCAGGGCCGCGATCACCGGCCCATAATGCAGGCCGATGCGCAGGCGCACCGGCTCACGCCCGGCGGCCTCGAGGTCGAGGTTCCAGTCGGCGAGGATGTCGAGCAGCTGCTGGGAGGCGGCCAGCGCGCGGGCGGCGTCGTCGGCCTTCGGTTCCGGCAGCCCGAAGATGATCATGGCGCCGTCGCCCATGAACTGCTCGATCACCCCGCGGTTGGCCAGCGCCGAGCGCTCGATCCGACCGTGCAGCTCGCGCAGAAAGGTGACGGTCGCGGTCGGGCCGAGGCGCTCAGCCCGGCGGGTGAAGCCGGCGACGTCCACGAACATCACCGCCGCCTCCTGGGCGCGCTGGTCGAAGCTCGGGTTCTCCTGCGCGGCCAGGACCTCGGTCAGCAGCGGCGACTGGTAGCGCGCGAGGTTGTCACGCTCGTGCTGCAATTGGCCGGAGATGCTGCGCTGCTGCACGATGCGCGCGGCGAAGATCACAAATCCCACCGAGGAGAGGGCAACAACATAGGTCGTGGCGTCGAGCCACAGATATGAGCGCGAGAATGCAAGCTGCAGGCCGACGGCGGTCACCGCCCACAGGAGTAGGGTGCAGCCGGCCGCGACCGCCAACGAGCGCTGGTTGGCGGCGATGAACGCCAGGACCGACAGCAGCGCCGCAACGGCAATGTCGATGACCCAGGTCGAAAGGTTCCGCTGGAGGTAGTGGCCGTCCGCGATATTCGCTGCGGCCGTGGCCAGGGCTTCGACGCCCGGCAGTTGCGGCGCAAAGGGCGACTGGACGGCATCGCGAAATCCGGTCGCGGTGGGCCCGATGAACACCGCGCGCCCCGCGAAGCGATCATTCGGCACCTTTCCGTCCATGACATCGATCATCGAATAGGTCGGAAAAGTTCCCTGCGTCCCGTAGTGATTGATGCTGATCGCATTGTCCGCGGGAGCAAGGAGAATGAAGGTGTCGCCGAGCCGGATGGTCTCGCCCAGCGTGAGCTCGACTTCGGTGCGCGGAATATTGCGCAGTTCGCTGACCACTTTCAGCGGCATGGCGGGCAGATAGCCCTCTGTACCGATCGGCGCAGCGAGCGCGATGCGCCGCAACGTACCATCCGGGTCGGGCAGAAGGTTGGCGTGTGCAAGGCTGGCGGCGGCAGCGAACTCCGCGATGGGAAACCGGAATCCGACCGATTGGACCGGTCGCGGTTCCTGCGCCCCAAATGACCTGACCGGGTCGAAAATGTTGCGGCTGACAAGCTCCCTATCCGGAACCGCATCGACTGCCTGGGTGGTGGCCAGGATCACATGGCCGTTGCGTGCGATCGCGGCGGCCAGCACCGCGTCACCCGGCGACAGGGTGTCGGTCTTGCTCGACGATTCATGCTCCAGCAGCAGCAGATCGACCGCGACCACCTTGACGCCCGCGCTGGTCAAATGATCGATGGTCGCGGCAATCGCGCCGCGCGGCACGGGAAAGCGCGTCAGCCGGTCCAAGGTCCTGTCGTCGATCGCCACGATGGCGAAATCGGCGGGCGGCACTGCCGGCCCGCGCACGACGTGACGAAGGTCGAGCAGCCGTCCTTCGAGGGCTGCGGTCAGGCCTTCAACTTGACCCGGTTGCCACCACGCGATGACGAGCCCAGCGATCAGGCACGGGATCGCCCAGTACCAGGGCAGCTTGCCGAGAGTCTTGCGCAAGCGCGATCTCGCTTATTGCAGGCCGAGCCTCGCCAATACGTCGGCGACCCGCTTGGCGCCCCATTTCTTGGGCTCGCCCATGGTGCCGTCCGCCGCCACGTCGACGCCATAGGTCGACGCCAGGCGCACGGCGTTGCCGCGCTTGCCTTGCACCTCGACCACGCCATCGAGCACGAAGACGTTGGTACCGCGCTTGGGCGTCTCCATGATCCACTCGGTGGAGCGTACCGATGCGACCGCCACCGGGCCGAACACGTTGAACGTGCCCCAGGTTCGGATCGGGGCCAGGAAGCGTGCGATGCCGCGGTGCAAGCTCATGCCGATCGAAGCATTCTCATCCTGCTCGCCGACCAATGAGCCGAGATTGATCTCGGTATCGGCGCCCAAGGTGACGTGGGTGCCGTCGCTGCAAGTGACGTCGATCCGGCCGGAAGAGCCGGTCCGCAGCAGGTCGCTGGGCGCGAGGTCCGCGCCGACCTGCGCCGGGCCGCGGTTGCCGTCGTGGGTCAGGGTGGCATCGCCGGACACTTCGTCGACTTCGCAGCTCCGCTGCTCGGCCATTGCCGGCTGTGCTACCAAGACGAGAGCACCGGCCAGAATCGGCAACCAGCGCCCCGCATTGGCGGCGGAATGTGGTTTACACATCGCTTGACTCGATTCCATTCAAAGTCCCCTGGCTACGGTGATACAATAATAACGGGTCCGGCGTCTCGCCTTGTGCAGCAATGCCGGGTTCGGCCTTTCACAGTCAATTAGTTTGGCCGTGAAGTGGGGTGGGGAAAGTGAAGGGCTTCACAGTCCCCGGTTAACCGAACACCATCTTTAACTTTCGCGGCGCTCCGCGGTGGGGCCGCCGCCAGGGCGATTTTAGGACAAATCATGGGGCGATTGGACCAAAGCGAGCGCCAGGCGCTCATCCGGCGCAGCTTCCTGTTCAAGGACGTGGCGCAGCCGATTCTCGAGCGACTGGCCACTTTGTCTGTCACCAAGCATCTCGATCGGCGTGAAACCTTGTTCAATCGCGGCGACGAGGGCGACGCGCTCTATGCCGTCGTAGAAGGACTGGTGCGTATCTGGGTCGGCAGCGACAGCGGCAAGGAGCTGACCTTCTCGATCATGGAACCGGGCGACGTGTTCGGCGAGATCGCCTTGCTGGACGGCCTGCCGCGCACCGCCAATGCCACCGCGCAGGAAGCGACCGTGCTGCTGGTGATGCAGCGCTCGGCCTTCCTCTCCGTGCTCGAAAACGAGCCGACCCTGGGGCGGCACATCATCGAGCTGCTGTGCGAGCGCATGCGGTTAAAGACAGACCTGCTGAGCGATTTCGCCTTCGCCGACCTGCCGGTGCGCCTGGCGCGCAAGCTGGGCGACCTGGTGATGGCCCATGGCGAGATCGACGGCAACGAGGCCCGGCTGGGCAAGCGCTTCTCGCAGACCGAGCTGGCGCAGATGCTGGGGGTCTCGCGCGAAGCCATCAACAAGCAGCTGGCGGCGTGGAACCACAAGGGCATCGTCAGCACCGAGGACGGGGGCCTCACCATCCTCGATCTCGGCAAGCTGCGGGCGCATGCCGCGATCGACCGCATCGACCCGGTGTGAAGCGGCTCACAGCGGCGCCGGCGCCGTTGCCTTAGATCATCGATGGATGGCTGCGCGATGCGCGCGGCTTGGGGAAGGAGAGGGTCCATGGTCGTGAAGGATCATCGCGGCGCGCCGCTCAGCGGCGCCGACACTCGAGCGATCGAGCTCTACGAAACCGCGATCTGTCAGTTCAATTGCTATGTCGGCGATCCGGTCGCCACGGTCGACAACGCCATCGCCGAGAGCCCCGATTTCGCCATGGCGATCGCGCTCAAGGCCTATCTGCTGTTGTCCGGCATGGAGCGTGGGCCGGTGCCGCAGGCCGCGGAGCTGCTGGCAAAGCTGCGCACCCTCAAGCTCAACGAGCGCGAGCGGCGCCACGCCGCTGCCATCGCCTGCCTGATCGACGGCGCCTTCAACCGCGCCTCGGAGCGGCTGGACGATATCCTGATCGACGATCCGCACGACATCGTCGCGCTGCAGATGGGCCATCTGCTCGACTTCTTCCGCGGCGACAGCCGCAACCTGCGCGACCGCGTGGCGCGCGTGCTGGCCGAGTGGGACGAGCACATGCCCGGCTATCACACGCTGCTTGGCATGCATGCCTTCGGCCTCGAGGAGACCGGCGACTACGCCCGCGCGGAGGACAGCGCACGCCGCGCCCTCCAGCTCAACAAGCGCGACGGCTGGGCTCATCACGCGATCGCCCATGTCATGGAGATGATGGGGCGTTACGACGAAGGCGCCGCCTACATGCGCGACAACGAGGACGGCTGGGCGTCGGAATCCTTCTTCCAGGTGCACAACTGGTGGCACCTGGCGCTGTTCCGCCTGGAAGCCGACCAGGCCGCGGAGGCGCTGAAGCTCTATGATGGGCCGATCCGCGGCGGTCAGTCCTCGATGGTGCTCGACATGGTGGATGCGTCCGCCCTGCTGTGGCGCCTGAAGCTGCGCGGCATCGACCTCGGCAACCGCTGGACCGCGATTGCCGAGCGCTGGCAGCCGCTGATCGAGGACAAGCTCTACGCCTTCAACGATTGCCATGCGGTGATGGCGCTGCTCGGCAGCGGGCGCATCGGCGAAGCGGAGCGTACCGTCTCGATCCTGACCGAGACCGCGCGCAAGCAGTCGGACAACGCGCTGATGAGCCGCGATGTCGGCCTGCCGCTGGCGCGTGCGCTGCTCGCCTTCGAGCACGGCAAGTATGCCGCCACCATCGATCTGCTGCGCCCGTTGCGCAACGTCGCCCAGCGCTTCGGCGGCAGCCATGCGCAGCGCGACCTCATCGATCTCACCTTGATCGAGGCGGCTTGTCGCGCCGGCGAAACCAGCTTGGTGCGGGCGCTGGCCAACGAACGGCTGGCGCTCAAACCCAAGAGCCCGCTTGCCCGTCGCTACCGCGACCAGGGCGCCAAGCAGGCAGCGTAACGACCTCTCAGCCATCCTTGACCCGGGCGCCCCACAGCGCTCGGGTTTCTTTCTTGTTTGGTACTCTAATTTCTGAACACGTCTTTGAGGCTGGTCTTGCCGCTGCCGCGCCTCGCCGGCTGCTGCTGCGACGGATCGGGCGCCCAACCGGTGAGAAAGATAACCTGGAACGTCGCCGGCAGCCGTCCCTGCGCATCGGCGAAGAGCTCCTGATAGATCGCGGCGGCGCGGGCGAAGACGGTGCGGCGCGTCGGGCGCTTCAGCCGGTCGATGAGGAGGTTGGCCTCGCCCATGCCGCGCAGGTCGCGCAGCAGAGCAAAGAAATCGCCGTAGGTCACCGTCACGGTGTCGGCGTCCGCCACCGGCAGCGCGAAGCCGGCGCGCTGCAACAGCCCTGCCGCGTCGCGCAGATCGGCAAAGGGTGAGACGCGCGGGCTGGCGCCGCCGGTTTCCGCCAGCTCCGCTTCCATCAGCGCGGTGCGCAGCTCCGTAAGCGTGCCGGTGCCGAACAAGCTGGCGAGGAACAGGCCGTCGGGCTTCAGGATGCTGCGGACCTGCGCCAGCGCGCCCGGCAGGTCGTTGACCCAGTGCAGGGCGAGATTGCTGAGCACAGCGTCGAAGCACTGCTCCTTGAAGGGCAGGAGCTCTTCATCCGCCACCAAGGCCGGCCCGCCCTGCAAGCGGCGCACGTTGACGAGCGCGGCATCGGACTGCACGAGCGTTTCGATCCCGCCACGTCCCTGCAGGGTGCGCGCCAGAATGCCGTCGCGCGCGCCGAGGTCGAGTGTCACCGGAAAGCGGCGCGCGATGTCGCTGAGCCGGTCGGCGAGCCGCTCGGCGATCTCGGTCAGCAGGAAATCGTGCGCGTGCCATCCACCCGCGGCGCGGTTGCGGCGTTCGCGCAGCAAACGGCGATCGAAGATGCGAGCTTGGGGTGGAACCGTGTTCTGAACCAACGGCACTGATCCTCTTCGCGCTACCTCGGTCCTTTCCGTCGCAGCCGTCCTAGCTGGTTCTGCGGATTCCAGTGGCGGGGTGGACTCACCTTCGTCGAGAACCACGGCATTCCATGAGCCACCCATTTCT
>DATEOK010000071.1:0-14742 GCA_035274225.1 Dongiaceae bacterium | reverse complement strand
GGTCGAGAACAGCGGCTCCAGGTTCATGGTGAGCGCCGACTGCGCCGGCGAGATCAGCATCAGGCCAACGAACAGGAACAGGATGCCGAGGGTGTAGCAGACGCAGACCCCAATCGTGCCCAGCCAGCCCGCCGTCGTTTGCGGAAACTGCGCGCCTTGAGTGGCCATCAGATAGAGCCCGACGGCGAGCACGACCCAGACATTCATCCACGCGTTCATGACGAAGGGATGGGCGCGCGACATGGCGGCGCCGCCGAACAAGGCGATCACGGAGATGCTGACGGAAGCGGCCAGCGCGAAGGCAATGCCGCGCCAGTCGAGGGCGCCAAATCCCTCCCAGGACGCAACCACCAGGCCGGCAAACGCGCCGATCAGGCACAGCGCCTTCATCCAGGTCATGCGCTCGCGTCCCAGCAACGGCGAGGCGATGCCGACCATCAGCGGGTAGGTGTAGAGCAGCAGCACGGCCAGGCTGACACTGATGTAGAACACCGATGACAGGTAGCCGAACGACATCACCAGGATGCAGAGGCCGAAGACGATGGTGGTGAGAATCGTGCGGCGCGGCAGCATCAGGCTGCGGCCAAGCGCGAGCTGCAGCCCGCCCATCACCAGCATCATGCAGAGGGACCGCAGGAAAACCTGGGTCGCGGGGTTGCTGCCCGAATCGTACGCGACGCGGGCAAAGGTCGTCACCAGGCTGACGAAGAGCGCGGCGAGGAACGTCACGCCCAGGCCGAGGAGGCGTTTGCGGCGCTGGTCGGCAAGCTCGGAAGACGACAGGATGGCCCCCTGATTCGAGAGGACGCCAAGGTGCGGAAACATGCGGCGGAGGGCAACCCCCTCCTGATTCGGGCGGCGCGTTCCGAGGAGGCCGAGGCGATCGTTGCCCTGATTCAGCGCGCGTTCGGCGAATATCGAGGCAAGCTGCGGCCGGAATCGGGCGCGCTGCAGGAAACTCCGAAAACGATCCGGGCGGTCATGGAGAAGGGCACGATCCTGCTCGCCGAGCGCACCGGCCGAACCTTGGGCTGCGTGTCGGTCCGGCGGAAAGGCGACTGCGTCTATGCAGGGCGGCTGGCCGTCGAGCCGATGGAGCGCGGAATCGGGGTCGGCCGCGCCTTGCTGGCGGCGACGGAGGCGCTGGCGCGCCAGATGGGCAGCGACCGATTGCGGGTCGACGTGCGGCTAAAGCTGCGCGACAACCGGGCCTTCTTCCGGGCCCTCGGATTCGTCGAGGGGGCCGAGCGCTGCCATCCCGGATTCAGCACGCCAACCTACGTTGAACTGGAGAAAACCCTGATTTAACGGCTACTTGGCGGCCACGCTATGGCGTCTGGTCACCTTGCCAGCGTGCCGACCCGCCGATATAGTCCGCGGCAATTCGAGGCTTTTGAGGCTGGCACGATTCCATGTCCTTCGGTACGCGCGTCTTTACCTGGCTCCATGGCGAGCTTGTGGGCACCGACGAGTTCGGCAACCGCTACTATCTCGACAAGCGCACCAAGGGACAGCCGCGGGAACGGCGCTGGGTGCTGTACAAGGGCATCCCGGAAGCCAGCAAGGTTCCGCCCGAGTGGCACGCCTGGCTGCACCGCACGACCGTCCCGGCGCCGATCAGCCGCGCGCCGCAGCGCGTCTGGCAGAAGGCGCATGAGCCGAACCTGACCGGCACCGATCTCGCATACCGCCCGCCTGGCCATGTGCTGAAGGGCGGAGCGCGGGCACCGGCCAGCGGCGATTACGAACCCTGGGTGCCGAACTGATCTGAGACGATGGCGTGGGGACAGTTTGGGGCTGTCCCAGCCATAGCGGAGGGAACGAGAGGGCCATGGAGCGCAATACACTCGAAACCGTTCTCGGCGCCGTGGTGCTGCTGGTCGCGGGCTATTTCCTGTACTTGGTCTATTCGCAGACCAACGTCGGCGCGGAAGCAAGCGGCTATCCGCTGGAACTGCGGTTCGACAGCGGCGGCTCCACCGGCATTGGCACCGATGTGCGCATCGCCGGCGTCAAGGTCGGCACGGTGACCGACCAGCATTTCGACCCGGAGGCCTATCAGGCGGTCGTGACCATCGAGATGGATTATTCGGTCAAGCTGCCCAAGGACACCTCGGCCGTGGTCACCAGCGACGGTTTGCTGGGCGACAACTACATCCTGCTGAATATCGGCGGCGACAGCGAGATGCTGGCGCCGAACGAGCGCATCCGCAACGTGCAGGGCGCCATAAATTTGGCGGATTTGATCAACAAGTTCGTGGTCGGCACCGACAGCGGCGGCGGCGCCAGCAACTGAGCCCCAGAGGCAGGATGCAGATGTCATCCAAGAGCGACGACAAGACCAAGGGCAAGCACGTCTGGCGGCAGCCGGACGGCAATCCGGTCTCCTGCGTCGAGAAGATCAAGGTGCTGAACCAGAACCTCGATGAGATCCGGCAGCTGGCGCAGGACGCGCTGGAGGATGCCATCCTGATGGGGTGCGACGAAGCGCAGATCCGTGGCGTCCTGCAGAGCGTGGTCGAGGATTTGCAGAATCCCTATCGGAAAGACAAATGAGACTTTTGCCAGCGGCGTTCGGCGCGGGGCTCCTGCTCGCAGCATCGCCCGCGCACGCCATCCAGATGGAAGAGGCCGTGCTGCAGGGCCTCGACAAGATCACCGCGCGCATCTCCACCATCAAGGTCGCGGTCGGCGAGACGGTCAATTTCGGCTCGCTGCAGATCACCTTGCGTGCCTGCGATAAGAAGCCGCCGGAAGAGACGCCGGAAAGCGCCGCCTTCCTGCAGATCGTCGAGCAGAAGCAGGGCGAGCAGCCGGTGACGCGCTTCTCCGGCTGGATGTTCGCCTCGAGCCCGGCGCTCTCGGCCATGGAGCATCCGGTGTACGATCTCTGGGTGCTCGATTGCGAGAACAAGGGCGCGGCGCAGCCTGAGCAGGCGCCCGCACCGGAGCAGGCGCCGGCGACTAAGGGGCAGTCCGTGCCGGAAGAGTCGGCGCCGGCCGACTAGAGCGGTGTTCCCTAAACTGGAAGCGGTTCTGTTCGTCAGCGGTGAGGCAGCCCGCCAGGAAGGCCGCTAGCCTGTAGCGGGGCTACGGGCTAGCGGCCTGACGCCGCGTATGCCCGCCGCTGGCGAACCCGAAGGGCCGGGCGCTTTTCGCCAAGGGCAGCGTCAGCGGTCTTGGCGGTAGCCCCGCTACCGCCTGCAACCGCTTCCTCCCCCTTGGCGAAAATCGCTCCAGCAGAACCGCTTCCAGTTTAGGGAATACCGCTCTAGATTCGCGTTGGTCGCATTTTCTGCGCCGAACCGGCATCCACTTCGGCGGAAAATGCTCCGGCTAAGATTCGGCTTCGTCGAGTGCGTCGGCGAGCGCGGCCATCGGCAATTCGGCCGGGAAGGACGCGCGATGCTTCAGCGCCTCGGTGAGGTGCTTGCGATAGAGATCGCGCGAGATCTCGATCGCGCCGAACCGCTCGAGATGCTTGGTCACGAACTGGGTGTCGAGCAGCGCGAACCCGCCGCGCTTCAGCCGCGCGACCAGGTGCACCAGCGCGACCTTGCTGGCGTCAGTCTCGCGGCTGAACATGCTTTCGCCGAAGAACGCGCCGCCAAGCGCGACGCCGTAGAGGCCGCCGACCAATTCGCCGTCCAGCCAGGTCTCCACCGAGTGGGCATAGCCCATGACGTGCAGCTTGCGGCACAGGTCGAAGATCGTGTCGTTGATCCAGGTCTGCCGGCGGCCGGGCGCCGGCTCGGCGCAGCCCGCCACCACGTCCTCGAAGGCGCGGTCGGCAGTGACCTGAAACGGCCCCTTGAGGACGGTCTTTTTGAGGCTGCGCGGAACGTGGAAATCGTCGAGCGGCAGGATGCCGCGCGCATCGGGGTCAATCCAGTAGAGATGCGGGTCGTGCCGCGATTCGGCCATCGGGAAAATTCCGATGGCATACGCCCGGAGCAGCATCTCCGGCGTGATGCGCGGCGAACCTGCGCGATTCGACATGGCGCCTCCTCCAACAACGCAACCCTAACGCAATTGGCGGCCGTGGCATAGTCGCCGCGCACAGGCCGTGAACAGCCGTGAGGGGAAACCGTGACACCGATCCATGTCCGGATGATGGCAGCCTACGGCGCCTGGATGAACGGGCGGATGCTGGAGCTCTGCGGCAAGCTCACCGACGCCCAGCGCAGGCGCGACCTCGGCGCCTTTTTCAAGTCGATCCATGGGACGTTCGATCATTTGATCTATGGCGACGTCGCCTGGATGGGGCGGTTCACCGGCAGCCCGATGCCAAACAAGCGCATCGGCGTTATGGTCCATGAGTCCTGGGACGAGCTGGCGGCAGCCCGGCGCGTCCTGGATGACCGGATGGAAGATTGGGCGGCCGAGGTGACGCAGGACTGGCTCGCCGACACCATGTCGTACGTCAGCGTGAATGACGGCAAGACCCGCATCCTGCCGCGCTGGGTGCTGGTGACGCACATGTTCAACCACGGCACCCACCATCGCGGCCAGCTGACTACGCTGATGAAACAGCTCGGCATCGAACCCGGTGTCACGGATCTGCCATGGCTGCCTGCGCTCTATGACGGCACGGTGCTCAGCGCGACCGAAACGTGATCGCCCGCAAATGTGATCGATAGGGGGCTTTACATTTGCGACGGAGGGGTCAGGATACCTCTCGACCGTCCACAGCGAGAGGAGGTGCCCATGAAAACTGTATCAAGGCTGGCGCTGGGGCTCGCGGCTGTTCTGGTCGCCGCTCCAGCGTTCGCCGAATGCCCGGGCCATTCCAGCGTCACGGCGCAGACTCAGAGCTCGCCGGCGCCGGTTGCCCAGACGACACCCGCACCCGCGCCGACGGCACAGACCGGGGACGACGCGGTCGTTCTGACACAGAATCAGACTCCGACGACGGTTCAGACACAGGAATAGTCGTCGCCAGGGTGTCACGTTTCGAGCGCCGGCCTCAGTGCCGGCGCTCTTGCTTTGAGCGGTTGAGAATCAGCCCTGCTGCTCGGCGACGAACTTTTCCAGCCAGCGGATGTCGTAGCTGCCGTTGAGGAAGTCGGCAGCGCCCATGATGCGGCGATGCACCGGGATCGAGGTGTGGATGCCGTTGATCACCATCTCTTCCAAGGCGCGGCGCAGGCGCATCATGCATTCGTTGCGGCTGCGGCCGTGCACGATCAGCTTGGCGACCAGGCTGTCATAGTGCGACGGCACGCGATAGCCGCCATAGAGCGCCGAATCCACGCGGACGCCGAGCCCGCCCGGCGCGTGGTACTCCGTCACCCGGCCGGGCGACGGCGCGAAAGTCTCGGGATTCTCCGCGTTGATGCGGCACTCAATGGCGTGGCCGTTGAAGGTGATGTCAGCCTGGGTCATGCCGAGCGGCGCGCCGGACGCAACGCGGATCTGCTCGCGCACCAGGTCGATGCCGGTGATCATCTCCGTGACAGGATGCTCGACCTGGAGGCGGGTATTCATCTCGATGAAATAGAACTCGCCGTCCTGGAACAGGAACTCGATGGTGCCAACCGAGCGGTAGCCCATCTTGCGCATGGCGCCGGTCGCGACCTCGCCGATGTCGGCGCGCTGCTTGCCGTTGAGCGCGGGCGAGGGGGCCTCCTCCACCAGCTTCTGGTGCCGGCGCTGCAGCGAGCAGTCGCGCTCGCCCAGATGCACGACGTTGCCGTGATTGTCGGCCAGGATCTGGATCTCGATGTGGCGCGGATGGGAGAGGTACTTCTCCATGTAGACGGTGTCGTTGCCGAACGACTTCATCGCCTCGCTGCGCGCCATCGACCAGGCCTGCGACAGCTCGCTCTCGTCGTTGGCGATGCGCATGCCCTTGCCGCCGCCGCCGGCCGCGGCCTTGATCAGGACCGGATAGCCGATCTTCTTGCCCCAGCGCCGGGCGTCGGCCTCGTCCTTCACTTCGCCGTCGGAGCCGGGCACCACCGGGATGCCGAAGCGGATGGCGGCATCCTTCGCCTGCACCTTGTCGCCCATCAGCGACAGATGGTCCGGCGCCGGGCCGATGAAGGTGAAGCCGTGCTCCTCCACCATCGCGGCGAAGCGCGCATTCTCGGAGAGGAAGCCGATGCCAGGATGGATCGCATCCGCGCCGGTGATGGTGGCGGCGGAGATGATCGCCGGCATGTTGAGATAGGATTCGCGCGACGGCGCGGGGCCGATGCACACGCTCTCGTCGGCGAGGCGCACGTGCATGGCGTCGGCATCGGCGACGGAATGGACCGCGACCGTGCGGATGCCCATCTCGCGGCAGGCGCGATGGATGCGGAGCGCAATCTCTCCGCGGTTGGCGATCAGGATTTTTTCGAACATCCTTCTGCCGGCCCTAGGCGATGACCATCAGCGGCTCGCCGAACTCGACCGGCTGACCGTCCTGGACGAGGATCTGCGTCACCGTGCCGGCGTGCGGCGCGGGGATCGGGTTCATCACCTTCATGGCCTCGATGATGAGAATGGTCTGGCCCTTGGCGACGCGGTCGCCGACCTTCACGAAAGCGGCGGCGTTCGGCTCCGATGACAGATAGGCGGTACCGACCATCGGCGAGGAGACCGATCCGGCGGCCGGCGCGTCGGCGTTGGCGGGCGCTAGAGCAGCGGCGGGGGCCACTGCCGGCGCGGCAACAGCGGGGGCCGCGGCGATCATCGGGCCGCTGGCGCCGGCGTTGACGCGGATGCGGGCATCGTCGGTTTCGAACTCGATTTCGGTGAGGCCGGTCTCCTTCAGGAGCTTGGCCAGCTTGCGGATCAATGCCTCATCGATATCGAACTTGCTCATGCCGGGTCTTTCTTGTTGATCAGGTCCGCCATCGCCTCGACCGCCAGCACATAGCCGTAAGCGCCGAGGCCGCAGATGATGCCGGTCGCCGCCTGGCTGGTGTAGGTGTGGTGGCGGAACTCTTCGCGACGGTGGATATTGGACAAATGGAGTTCGATCACCGGCTTGCCTGTCATGCGGAGCGCATCCAGCAGGGCGATCGAGGTATGGCCGTAGGCGCCAGGGTTGATGATGATGCCGTCCGACTTGGTGCGCGCTTCCTGCACCCAGGTAACAAGCTCACCCTCCATGTTGCTCTGACGGAAATCGGCGGCGAGGCCGACTTCCTTGGCCTTGCGGGCGCACAGGCGCTCGATGTCGGCGAGGGTCTGCGTGCCATAGATCGCAGTTTCACGGACCCCCAGCATGTTCAGGTTGGGGCCGTTCAGAATCAATACTTTAGGCGATTTCGCCAAGACCCTTCCCCCGCGGCTGCGATCGTCCGAGTCCTTATAGCGGCGGCTTCGGACAGGCGCAATCCGCAGGGATGGCGGGCCGGAACCGGGCGCCCGGGCCGGCATTGGTCATGATCGGTGCCCGCAGCGGAGAGAGCGGCCATGGAATATCATGTCGGACGACTGATCGATCATGTGCACCTGAAGGTGCGCGATCTTGGGGCCAGCCGAGCCTTCTATGATGCCGCCTTTGGCGCGCTCGGGCTGCCGCTGACGGAAGGCGGGCCTGACTATTTCTACGCCGACGAGCTCTTCGCGAGCGTCGCCAAGCCGCCGCATGAGCCGTTGACTAGCGGCCTTCATCTTGCATTCCAGGCGGCGAACCGGGAGGCCGTGCATCGCTTCCACGCCGCGGTGCTGGCGGCCGGCGGGCGCGACAACGGCGCGCCGGGCGAGCGGGACTACCATCGGGGCTATTACGGCGCCTTCGCCTTCGACCCAGACGGCAACAACATCGAAGCCGTGTTCCACGGGCCGATCAAGCGAACGGCGCCGTCGGTGGTCATCATGCGCGTCGTCGAGAAATAGCGGCTCAGCTCTGGAGCGGCAGTGCCGGCGTATCCTTGTGCGACGTCAGCATGATGACGGTCTGGGTCCGGATCACGCCGGGCACGCCCTTCAGCTTGTGCGTGAGCAGCGCCTCGAACGCCGCGGTGTTGCGCACCCGCATCTTCATCAGGAAGTTCCAATCGGCGGCGATGTGGTGACACTCCTGCACTTCGGGAAGCTACGTCACCATCTCGAGGAACGCCGGCGAGTCTTCCGGCCGGCCGATCAGCACGTAGACGAAAGCGAGCAGGTCGAGGCCGAGCACAGTCGGCGACAGGCGCGCATTCCAGCCGGCGATCACGCCGCGCTGCACCAGCTTGCGAATGCGTTCGTTGAAGAAGGCGCTTTGATGCGGCGATCACATCGATGGGGCAGTCGTGGCTAGCCCGGTTGCGCGCGGGCGGCGGCGACAAAATTCTTCATCTCATCGAGCGTGACAGCGCCGGGAATCAGCTTCTTCCCAAACAGGAAACCAGGCGTCCCCGTGATGCCGAGCGCTACCGCCAGGGATTCGGTGGCCTGCAACTGTCCCTGGATCGCGGGATCCTGCATGTCCGCCGCCAGCTTCGCGGGATCGGCGCCGACCGATGCCGCGAGTTCGAGCAGGTCGGATTGCTCGAACGAGCCTTTGTGCGCCATGAAGGCTGTATGTACCTGCTCGTATTTGCCCTGGCGATGCGCGGCCAGCGCGATCCGGGCAGCGACGACCGATTCAGGACCGAGGATGGGGAATTCCTTGTAGACGACCTTCACCTTCGGATCGTCCTTCACCAGCGTCATCAGCGAGTCCGAGACGCGCTTGCAGTACGGGCAGCGGTAATCGAAGAACTCGACCACCGTCACATCGCCGTTGACGTTGCCGACCACCGGATCGGCCGGATTGTTGAAGATCTGATCCTGCTTCTCCGCCACGGCCAACTGAGCATCCGCTGCCTTCTGCCTCTCCGCGTTGGCCTGCGCCTGCTTGAGGGCGGTCAGCACCTCTTCGGGGTGATCCTTGAGATACTGCGAGATCTGCTGATTGATCGAAGACGACACGGCGGGTGCTTCGGCAGAATCGCCGGCGCCGGCGAACTCCTTCAGCGCGTAGCCGCCGATAGCGGCCAGGAATAGGGCGAATGCGATCAGGATCGCGCGCATCGGAAACATCTCTCACACAGAGAACAGGACTGTCACCATACCCGGATGGGGATGGTGAGCGCCACCCGGATCACGAACTTGTCAATCGTCCTCGTCACCCTGATCGGCGGCGAACTGGATGTCCTGGGCCTTCAGCCAGCCGGGCGAACCTTCCGGCAGGCCCTGCAGCGCACGGTCGGCGAAACGCTTGGCATCCTTCTTCTTGCCGCGCGCGAGATACTCCTCGGCCTGGGCCAGGTCAGCCATGGGGTTGTTGCCCGCCCGGCCGTATGCGGTCGCCAGCAGGTGGAAGGCGCGGGCGTTCTTCGGCTCCATCCGTACGACTTCGTTGAGATTGGCGGTTGCCGGCTCCAGGAGCGATGGATCCTCCAGGCCGACCTGGGCTTCTGCCAGTTCCATCCGGATCAACGGCTCCTCGGGAGCGAGATCGAGCGCCTGCTGATAGAGCGGAACAGATTCCGCCAGGCGACCGCGGTCGTACAGGATCTGCGCCTTCTGCTCGATGAAGAAAGGATCGCTCGGCGCCTCCGCCAGCAGGCTGTCCATCTCGGCCAGGGCCTCGTCGGTGCGCGACACACGGAAATAGGCGATCGCCCGCGCATAGCGCGCCGGCACGCTCTGGTCCTTTTTCGGATAGGTCGTCATCACGCGGCCCAGCGGCTCCAGATAGCCGATGAGTTTCGCCAGCATGCGCTGGTGGCGCATGATCAGCTCCGGCGAATCCGTGGCGTTGGCATAAGGCGAGCGTTGCAGCGCCGCCTCCGCCGCATCCACGCGCGAGGTGGTGAGCGGATGGGTGCGCATGTAAGGATCCTGGTTGATCGCCGACAAGGCCTCTTGCCGCGCCAGCACGCGGAAGAAATCGACCATGCCCTTGGGCGACTGGTGCGTCGCCTCGAGCAGGCCGAAGGCAGCCTGGTCGGCGGCGCCTTCCTGGGCCTGGGAATATTGCAGCAGGTTGCGCTGCGCGATGCTCTGGCCAATGGTCGCCGTGCCGACGCCGGCCTCAGCGCTACCGCTTGCTACGCCGATGGCGACGCCAGCGAGCAGGCCGATGATCGCCTCGATGGTGCGGTTCTCGAGCTCTTCCTTCTGGCGCGCGAGATGGCCGCCGGTGATGTGGCCGGTTTCGTGTGCGATGACGCCGATCACCTCGTTGGGGGTTTTGGCCTCGGTCAGCAGGCCGGTATGGATGAAGATCTGCATCCCGTTGGAGACGAAAGCGTTGATGCGCTTGTCGCTGATGATGTGGACCTGCACTGCCGAGGTATCGAGGCCGGCGGCGGCGAAGATGGGGTCGGCGTAGGCGCGCAGGGTCGCCTCAATCTCGGCATCGCGAATCAGGCCGCCACGCGACTGCGCCACGGCGTCGGTTACCGGCGCCAGGGCCATCGAGGCGGCCAGCGCAAGGCCGATCGTCCGCCGTGCCACCCGTCGCAAGCCTGGGAGGGATGGGCCAGGAGCCCGGTTGATCACATCCATAGTCCTTCTTATGCTCGCGGCCGAATCGTTAAAACCAGACAGTCCCAGCGGAGTTCCTTAATGTCCGTGCGTCATCATAGCCCATCGGGCAAGGCCGTCGCGACCCCCTACCGGCCCGGCTGCGGGGGGCGGCGTTCGACCTTCGCCAGCAGTTTCTGCGGGACGTTAAGCATACTGGCCGCATTCCTGGCGGTCGCCTCGTGCTCCAAGGGCGGTGCCCAGGTCGCCGGCGAGCTCTACTCCGTAGACAATTTTTATGGCGGCGTTGTGGCCGACGAACCGCGCGCCGCGCTGGTGGGCCGTGAGGTCCTGAACGCGGGCGGCAACGCGGCGGATGCGGTCGCGGCCGCCTATTTCGTGATGTCGGCCACCATGCCCTCGACCGCCGGGCTGGGCGGCGGCGGGGTCTGCGTCGTCCACCGCGCCGAGGAAGACAAGATCGCGAGCGAGGTGCTGGATTTCCTGCCGCGCGCCGCGGCGGGCGGGCTGGTCGCCGTGCCGGCGTCGGCGCGCGGGATGGCCGCGCTCTCGGCGCGCTATGGCAAGCTGCCGTGGGCCCAGCTGGTGGCACCGGCGGAATCGATCGCGCAGACCGGCGAGGCCACCAGCCGGGCGTTGGCGTACGACGTCGCGCTCGGCGAGAAGAAGCTGCGTGCCGATCCGCTGATGGCGGCCCTGTTCACACGCGCCGACGGCAGCATGCTGGCCGAGGGCGACAATCTGCGGCAGCCGGAGCTGGCGGGCGTGCTGGGCCAGATCCGCGCCAAGGGGCCGAACGAGTTCTATAGCGGCGTGCTGGGACAGCAGCTGGCGGCCAGTGCGCAAGCAATCGGCGCGCCGCTCACCATCGAGGACCTGCGCGGCTTCAAGGTGCAGTTCGTGAAGCCGCTGACGATCCCGTGGGGCGACCAGAATATCTATCTGCCGCAGCCGCCCGCCTCCGGCGGCGTCTCGGTCGCGCAGATGCTGAAGGCGCTCGACGCCGCCGGCGACAAGAACCGGCCGGCGTTCCTGGCCGATGCCAGCATGCGGCTGACCGCGGACCGGGCGCAGTGGATGGAGCCGAAGGGCGATGCCAGGCAACCGGTGGACGCGCTGGTCTCCGACCAGCACGTGGCGCAGGTGATGCAAGGCCATCAGGACGGGCGCGCGACGCCGGCCGCGAGCCTGCCGTTCCCGGCGCAGCGCGTGCCGGAGAATCCATACGCCGCCAGCGTCGTCGCGATCGATGCGGAGGGGCTGGGCGTCGCTTGCAATTTCACGATGAATTCGTTGTTCGGCGCCGGCCGCATCGCGCAAGGCACCGGCATTATCCTGGCGCCGGCGCCGTCGGAGCGGGGATTCGGCTTCACCGCGCTGGCCCCGATGATCTGGGCCAACGACAACAACGGCGAGCTCTACTATGCCTCGGCAGCGTCCGGCGGCATGGCGGGCATCCTGGCGCAGGCCGAGCTGTTCTATGCGGTGACGGAGGAACGCATCCCGCTGGAGGCGGGGATGCTGCGCGCGCGCGTCTATCATGGCGCCGATCCGGACGTGGTCTATTTCGACGTGAGCGGCGACGACAATCCCTCCGGCGCCTTGTCGGGTGCCGGCTATCAGATCGAGCAGCGCGAGGCGTTGGGGCGCATCAACGCGATCTTCTGCCCGCGCGGCTCGCCAAGCGATCCGGATTCCTGCCAGCTGCGCAACGACTATCGCGGCAACGGCCTCTCCACCCTGGTGAGCGGCAAGTAGCATGGCGCTCAAGGTCGCCAGGCGCGGGCGCATCGATCCTTTCATCGTGATGGAGGTGATGCGCGCCGCGGCGGAGCGGGCCGCGACCGGCGCCGACGTGGTGCATCTGGAGGTCGGCCAGCCTTCGACGCCAGCGCCGCGCAAGGTGTTGGCGGCCGCCAAGGCGGCGCTCGACAAGGAGCTGATTGGCTACACGCTGGCGCTCGGCATTCCGGAACTGCGCGCGCGCATCTCACGGCATTACCGCGAGTTCTACGGCGCCGAGGTACCGGCGGAGCGCATCGTCGTCACCACCGGATCGTCGGGCGGTTTCCTGCTGGCGTTCCTGACGGCGTTCGAGCCGGGCGACCGCGTGGCGCTGGCAAGCCCTGGCTATCCCTGCTACCGCAACATCCTGACCGCGCTCGGCATCGAGCCGGTGATCGTGCCGATGGAAGCCGACACCAAGTATCAGCCGACGGTCGCCGCGCTCGAGCAGGCGCAGCGCGAGATCGGCGAGCATCTCGATGGTCTCATCGTTGCCAGCCCGTCGAACCCGGTCGGTGCGATCGTGCCGGAGCCGGAGCTGCGCGCGCTGACGACGTATTGCCGGCAGCACGGCATCCGCTTCATCTCGGACGAGATCTATCACGGCATCACCTACGGCATGGACGCGGTGACGGCAGCATCGATCGACGACCAGGCGATCGTGGTCAACTCCTTCTCCAAGTATTTCTCGATGACCGGCTGGCGGCTCGGCTGGCTGGTGGTGCCGCCGGACCTGGTGCAGCCGATCGAGCGGCTGCAGCAGAACCTGTTCATCTCGCCGCCGACCCTGTCGCAGCATGCCGGCGTCGCGGCATTCGATGCGCACGACGAGTGCCGCGCCAACGTGCGCCGCTACGCCGCCAATCGCGCGCTGCTGCTGAACGATCTGCCGGGCGCGGGCTTCGACAAGCTGGTTGCGACGGACGGCGCGTTCTACGTCTATGCGGACGTCGCGCGCCTCACCAACGACAGCATCGAGTTCTGCCGCCGCATGCTGGCGGAAACCGGCGTCGCGGCGACGCCCGGCGTCGATTTCGATGGCCAGCGCGGCCACGCCACGATGCGCTTCTCCTTCGCCGGCTCGACCGAGCACATGGCGGAGGCGGTGAAACGGCTCAGGGCGTGGCGGAAGTAGCCATGGGATGTTCGAGCGTCAGCTCGACATAGCGCTGGCACCGCTCGGTCAGGCCCGCGATCTTCCAGTTGTCTCGAATATATCGTGCAACGCGTTGTTCATTCTGGAACCGGAGGAGAAAGGTTTCGGGCGCGGCGTTGATGCCCTGCGCAAGATGCAATCGATCGCGCGCACCACAATCGATCGTTGCCCCGGTGAAGTCGGCCTGCGAAATGTCGGCCTGAAGCTCGGCTTCGGGGGAATAGCCGTCAGCCGTCAGGAAGGCACTCACGGCAAGCGAGGCGTTTCGGAAGGATACTCCCACCAGCGACATCGGTTTGCCGTTCGCGAGCGCAAGAAACGGCCCTGGATTGATCGCATTCGAGAAATTGGCACCGTCGATTGCCGTATGCCGGAAGGGGCCAGCATCCCGAGTATCGGAGAAGTCCGCGTTCCGCAGATCGGCACCATCCCAGATAGCGTCCTTGAATGTGGCCGATGCGAAGCTGCTGTCGGCAAGATCGGCGCCTGAAAAGCTCACGTCCCGCAGCACGGCGCTTTCGAACGACACGCTCGAAAGATCGGCCGTCGCGAAGGACGATCGGATGAGCCGTGCGCGCCTGAACGAGCATCGGGTCAGATCCGACGCGGAGAAGTCCGTCGCAGTGAGGGTGGTGCCGGCGGTGGCGCAGTTGGACCGGGCAGCAAGGTTGGACCAATCGTCGGAATTCTCGTCCATGAAGCCGGTGAGAATGAACAGCGCGCGGGCGTGCAGGGCGGTCAGCCTGATCGGTTGCGACGTCTCGATGCCGTTGCCGATCATGGCTAGATCGGGGTCCAAGCTTGCGGCTTTGCGAAAGGCTTCCAACCCCTTGAAGCGATGACCGTAGCGCGTGAGCGCGATGCCGAGGCCTAGATAGGCATCCGGATCCCGCTCGTCGCTCTGGGCCAGACGGCGATATACAGCAAGTGCCTCAGGGTCGTGCCAACGCGTAAGGTGGAGCGCGAACGCGGATTCGTCGGCCGCGGCGCCTTCAAGCGCCTTTCGGCGCAACGCCCTCGTTTGCGAGCGGTACCGCGCAAGGAAATCGCCATCGACGCTGTGGACGCCGATGCCGCTGACGCCATGGCGAGAAGCGATGAGCGTGCCGTCGGTGCTTCGCCGCGCGAACAGCACAAACGTCTGGCCAGGCGACAGCTGGAAACCACAGGCCGGAGACGATTCGGTATAGGCGAGGAACTCGATCGCAGCGGCGCTGCCCTTCCAGGTTTCGCTCACGGACAGCGTCGCGCGCTTGCTGACCAGCCAGACATCGTCTGTGATCGAAGCGCTTGTGGCGAGTGGAAACAAATCTGCCAGATCCGCATCGGCGGCCGCATCCTCGACT
>DATEOK010000070.1:0-17593 GCA_035274225.1 Dongiaceae bacterium | reverse complement strand
AGCGGCGAGAATCGGAAGTGGACGCGACAGCGTCTCCATGCCGCGGTCGCCGTCGAACAGCGTGAGCATGAGGTCGCCCTCGGGCAGCTCTCTGCCCTTGCCCAGGCGCTCCACCGGCACGTAGAGCCGCGCGCTTTTGCGATCGACCGACAGCTCGACCTTCTTCGGCGGGCCGAAATAGAAATGCGGCGCGCCTTCGACGATCACGTCGGGCGCGTTGAACACCTCGCCGGTGCTCTTGGCATCGACCACCAGCTGGCTCTGCTGATCGATCGCGACACGTTCCACCGACCAGCCGAGCCGTTCGCCGCTCTTCGGCACCAGCGATGCAAACCGGTTGACCAGCGGCGCGTAGCTGGTCGGTGTCGCCTCGCCTTTCGGCAGATCGAGCGTGAGCTCGGCATCCTGCGGGATGCAGACCGTCTCGCAGACCAGGTAGCGAATCTTGGCATTGAGGGTAATCGCCGCGCCGGACGTGAGCGGCGTCACCATCACCGGGAACGCGACTTCCTCGCCGTAGCCGAACGTCTGCAAGCCGAACAGCTGGAAGCGATGCGGCACTGGCCAGGCGATCTTCGCCTCCTCGACATTGGTCGAGCCGGCGACGTCGATCTGCAGCGGATAGCCCGCATCGCCGGGCGAGCGCCAATAGGTCTTCCACCCCGGTTGCAGGACGATATGCAGCGCGAGCGGAATTGCGGCGAGATCGCCCGTGCCCCGCACGGCGGACACCAGCTGGGCGCTGGATTGCGGCGTCTGGAACAATCGGCTGGTGGGGTCGTTATCTGCATAAGCGCGCGAAATCGCGCCGACGGCTGCGAGTGCGCAGAATACCGCCAGCCGGAACCTGCAGCCCATTGATTTCCGGCGATTCATCATTTGCCAACCAAACATGAGGATAATACGTTGAGGGCAAAATGGCATCAGTCACAAAATCGTGCTGGTGGCGATCTTGCTGGCGGATCAAACAACCCTAGGTGAGAGCCATGGGCAAGAGCCTGATACATCAGGGTTTCATCACCGGCCATTTGCTGGTGGCGATGCCCTCCATGAGAGATCCCCGCTTCACCCGAACCGTGATCTATATGTGCGCCCATACCACCGACGGCGCCATGGGATTGGTGATCAACCGCCTGGTCGGGTCGCTGTCTTTCCCCGATCTGCTGCAGCAACTAGGCATTCCGACCAGCCCGGCCAGCGAACATATCCGCATCCGCAACGGCGGGCCGGTCGAGACCGGTCGCGGCTTCGTGCTGCACAGCGCCGAGTATCGCGACGATGCCACGCTCAACGTCGGTGACACCGTCGGCCTGACCGCCACGCTCGACATCCTGCGCGATATCGCCGCAGGCCACGGCCCGAAGCGCAGCCTGCTTGCCCTCGGCTATGCCGGCTGGGGCCCGGGCCAGCTCGACTCGGAGATCCAGTCCAACGCCTGGCTGTGCGTGCCGGCGGACGACGAACTGATCTTCGACGACAAGCTCACCGACAAGTGGGAGCGCAGCATCGGCAAGATCGGCGTCGATTTCCGCCTGCTGTCCGGCGAAGTCGGCAACGCCTAGCGTTTCGATACAATTCCCCCGGTGAACGGATTCCATCCGGTCGCGGCCAATGCGGCCCAGGCGGTCGGCGCCAAATGCGGCAGCCGGTAATAGTAGAAATCGTCGATGGTGCTGGCCGGCGACAGTGCGAGACCGGTGGTCAGCCGCACCTTGCTCGTGGCCCAGATGAAGCCGCCCGGAGCGAACTGATCGGCGAGCGCCGATAGCAGTCGATCCGCCTCTTCTTCGCGTCCAACGGCGCGATAGGCCAGCGCAGCTTGTGCCGTCCCTTCCCACCAGATGCCGTCGCGATCGTCATTGAAATCGACTCCGCCGGAGACCGCGTAGTGCTCCTCCACATGGCGCAGTGTCGCGCCCCAGGTCTTCGGCGCGTCCGTCAGCAAGAGCGGCCAGAGCTGGGCGTCGAGCCCGGCATTGAGCCGGTTCGGTGTCACGCCGTCAGGTGTGGTGCCGACCCAGAAGTGCCCGCTCGCGGGATCCCACAGCGCGGCGACGAAACCGCGTGCAGTTTGCGCGTCGGCTTTCCAGCCCGGCTCCAAGCGCGCCAGCCAGTCGAACACGGCGGCCATGTCGGTGTTGTGCTCGGTCGACTTCCAGGTCAGGCGTTCCGTCGTGTCATCGTAGCCGTAGAGGCCGCCGATGAAGCCGGCAGGCGCGCGCGGATCGAGCATGTCCTTTGTCCAGCGCGTGAGCCGCGCAGCCGCCGCGCGATATGGATCGTCTTGTCCGTCGCCCGCCACCGTCAGCAGGGCAAGCGCTGCCCAGGCGACATTCCCGGTGGCGGTGCCGACGTGATACGGGTCCTCGACCCAGCGGCCGTCCTGGTCGCTCCACCATCCCATCGGCGGCACCGGCCGTTCCGTGACCGGACCGGGGCGGTAGGTGTTGCGGATGCGGCCCTTGGCGCCGCTGCGATCTCCTTCACTCGCCGCCAGCAATGCGTCGGCGATGCGGAGCGCAGCGTCATGGTGGCCGCACGCCTCGAGCGCAATGACCGCGAGGGCGTTGTCATAGGTGTAGGCGCCGTCGATGGTCGAAGCACCATCGCCATCGGTCGAAGGATCGTAGCTCCGCAGGAATAGCGGCCCCGTGCCGGGCACGGCGTTCACGCGCGACAGCAAGGCGTCGCAGGCGCGGCGCGCCACCTGTGCGGCCGTAGTCTCGGCCACGGCGACTGGACTTAGTTGCACGAGGAGCGCTGCACAAAGACCAAATGTAACAAGCCTCACTGCTTTCATGACTTCAACGGCTTTCCCCTTCTCCCCTTGCGGGAGAAGGTTGCGCAGGCTTAGCGAACGCAGTGAGCTTAGCCGAAGCTGGATGAGGGATGAGCCGCGCACGCTCGCAAGAGCGTCATTGCTTTGCGAATACGCAGGGCTCTCTGCACCTCTGCCAGTCATCCGACCCTTCGGCGCCGATCAGCGCTCACGCGCTGCGCGCCTAGCGGCGCGGCCCCCTCACCCAGCTGCGCCTAAGCTCGTTTTGCTCGCCAAGGCTTCGCAGCCCTCTCCCGCGAGGGGAGAGGGGGTAAGTTCTGCTACGCCCTGCGATCGACCAGCCGCGGTCTGGGCGCGGCGTCGCCGAGCATGCCGCGGGAGGACATCAGGTCGTCGACCTGCAGCTCGTGCAGCACGTGGTCGCGCCAGCTGCCGTTGATGCGAAGGTACTGGCGCGCGAGGCCGACCTGGCGGAAGCCGAACTTGTCGAGCAGGGCGCGGCTCGGCGCATTCTCGGGGATGCAGGCAGCTTCGACCCGGTGCAGGCCGAATTCCTGGAACGCGGCCGGCAGCAGCAGGCGCAGCGCCGATGACATCAGGCCCTTGTTGGAGGCGCTCTCGCCCATCCAGTAGCCGAGGCTGGCATATTGCGCGGCGCGCCGGCGCACGCCGGTGAGGTTCACGCCGCCGACCAGCGCCATGTCGCGGCTGGTGAAGATGTGGAAGCCGTAGCCGCGATCGTCGCGCCAGTCGCGCACGGTGAGGCGCACGCGCTTGCGATAGGCGGCCCTGGTCAGCATGTCCGATTCCCACACCGGCTCCCACGGCTCGAGGAAGGCGCGACTCTGCTCGCGCAGCGCCTGCCAGGCGCGGTAGTCCGAAAAACGCGGCGGGCGCAAACGCACCTTCACATCGGCCAGCTCCGGCGGCAGCGGCACATAGCTGGGGCCGAGGTCGAACATGCGGATCAGGAAAGCCGTTGCCGGAGCGCGTCGTATTCCATCACCTGGCCGATCGGGCCGAGGGTCGTCAGGGTCGGCGCCGATCGCGTGAGGCGCCGTGCCAGCCGCTTGAGGTCGTCGATGGTGACGGCATCGATGCGCGCCACCGCCTCAGCGGGCGGGATCGGCCGGCCGTAGATCAAGAGCTGGCTCGCCAGCTGCTCGCAGCGCGCGCTCGGCTTCTCGCGCGACATCAGGGTGGCGGCGCGCAGCTGCGCCGCGGCGCGCTTCACTTCCGGCTCGGTCAAGTCATCCGGCAGCTTGGCAAGCTCGTCACAAACGACGGGCAGCAGCTCCGCCACTTCCTTCTCGCCGGTGCCGGCATAGATGCCGAAGATGCCGCCATCGGCGAAGGAGCTGGTGAAGGAGTGGATGGAATAGACCAGGCCGCGCTTTTCGCGGATCTCCTGGAACAGGCGGGAAGACATGCCGCCGCCCAGCAACTGCGACAGCACGGCAGCGGCGTAATAGTCGGGGTCGGTGTAAGTGAGGCCGTGGAAGCCGAGCGCCAGATGCACCTGCTCCAGCTCGCGCGCAAAGCGGCCGTCACCGCCGGCATAGCGCGCGCCTTCGGTCGGCGGAACGGCGCCGCTCGGCAATCCCGAGAACAGCTTCTCCGCCATCGCCACCAGCGCATCGTGGTCGAGCCGACCGGACGCCGCCAGCACCATCTGCCCGGCGCGATAGCGGCTCGCCATGTAGCCGGCGACGGTCTCGCGCGGCAGCTCGCGCACGATCTCGGCGCGGCCGAGCACAGGGCGTCCCATCGCCTGGTCCGGAAAGGCGGTCTCCTGGAAGTGGTCGAAGATGATGTCGTCGGGCGTGTCTTCCGACTGGCCGATCTCCTGCAGCACGACGGCGCGCTCGCGCGTCAGTTCCTCGGCATCGAAGATCGAGTTCTGCAGGATGTCGGCGAGGATATCGACCACGAGCGGCGTGTCCTCCGCCAGCACCTTGGCGTAGTAGGCGGTCTGCTCGCGGCCGGTGTAGGCGTTGAGGAAGCCGCCAACGTCCTCGATCTCCACCACGATGTCGCGCGCGCTGCGCCGGCGCGTACCCTTGAACGCCATGTGCTCCAGCAGGTGCGCGACGCCGTTGTGCTCGGCCGGCTCGTTGCGCGTGCCGACGCCGGCCCAGACGCCAAGCGAGGTGGTCTCGACCGAATCCATGCGGTCGGTCGCCACGCGGAATCCGTTGGCGAGCGTGGTGACGCGGACATTGTCCGTCGCGGAAATTTTCATTCAACCGTTCCGATCATTGCGCCGATGTGACAGGACGTAATCCTGCACCGCCTTGAGCGCGTTCGGCAAGCCGGCGATTCGCTCCGGCCGCCGACGCAGATCGGCAAGGAATTCGGGCAGTTCGGGGCGGATTCCCGTGGCCTTTTCCACAGCATCCGGGAACTTCGCGGGGTGCGCGGTGCCGAGGGCGACGATCGGGGTCTTGGCGTCGGCGCGGCAAGCCTCAGCGGCATGGATGCCGATGGCGCTGTGCGGGTCGATCAACTCCCCGGTCTGGCGGTGAAGTTCGCCCATCACGCGCAGGGTGCCCGGATCGTCCAGAGCGGCGGCGCGGAACAGGCCCTCGACGCGGCTCCAGGTCTCCTTGGGCGCGGCGAATTTTCCGGTCTTGCGGAACTCCGTCATCGCTTCGCCCAGTCGCTTGCCGTCGCGGTCGAAAAGATCGAACAGCAGGCGCTCGAGGTTGGAGGACACCTGGATGTCCATGCTCGGCGACAAGCTCGGCTCGACGCCGCTCATCTCCATGCGCCCGGTCTTGAAAAAGCGCGCCAGGATGTCGTTGCGGTTGGCGCCGACGATGAGCGGCGCGATATCGAAGCCCATCTGCCGCGCGACGTAGCCGGCGAAGATGTTGCCGAAATTGCCGCTCGGCACCGAGAAACCGACGCGACGGTCGGGCGCGCCCAGCGCCACCGCGGCGGCGGCGTAGTAGACCACCTGCGCCATCACGCGCGCCCAGTTGATCGAGTTCACCGCCGACATGTTGATGGCGTCGCGGAAGGCGTGGTCGTTGAACATCGCCTTCACCAGGTCCTGGCAATCGTCGAACGAGCCGTCGACGGCGATGTTGAAGACATTGGCGGATTGGATGGTGGTCATCTGCCGGCGCTGCACCTCGGACACGCGGCCCTTGGGATGTAGCATGAAGATGTCGATGCCGGCGCGGTCGCGGCAGGCCTCGAGCGCGGCCGAGCCGGTGTCGCCGGACGTGGCGCCGATGATGGTGACACGTTCGCCACGCTTCGTCAGCACATGGTCGTAGAGCCGGCCGACCAGCTGCAGCGCCACGTCCTTGAAGGCGAGCGTGGGCCCATGGAACAGCTCCATGAACCACAGATTGTCGTCGAGCTGCTTCAGCGGCACGACCGCCTGGTGGCGGAAGGCGCCGTAGGCGTCGGCGATCATGGACTGGAAATCGGCGTCGGCGATCTCGCCGCCGACGAATGGGCGCATGATGCGGAACGCGATCTCCTCGTAGCGCAAGCCGCGCAGGGCGCGAATCTCATCCGCCGTCAGCTTGGGCCAGTTCTCGGGCACATAGAGCCCCCCGTCGCGCGCGAGGCCCGCGAGCAGCACGTCGGTGAAACCAAGCGCCGGAGCAGCGCCGCGGGTCGAGATATAGCGCAAGGGAACGTCCTCAAGCCGGAAATCGGGGTGGACCTTAGTGACGGCGTAGCTTTGCCGCAAGGAGCGGCTGGAACCAGTGATATTTCGGCATACACCCCTTCTCACGATAGCCCCCTTCCCCCCTTGCGGGGGAAGGATGCGTAGCCTTTGCGAGCGTCAGCGAGCTTAGGCGGAGCTAGAGGGGGGTGGCGCGGCGAAAGCCGCGCGCGCCCTAGAGAGCGCCCTCAACGCTGCGTCCGGAACTCCATCACAGCGCTCGCGCGCTGCGCGCCCATCGGCGCGGCCCCCTTACCCGGCTTCGCCTAAGCTCGGCTTCGCCTCGCTAATGCTACGCATCCCTCTCCCGCGAGGGGAGAGGGGCGGCTTTGGTGGGGAAGGAGCTCAGCTCAGATACCGCCGCTCCAGGTGCCGCTTGAACACCGCGACGTCGAGCGGCTTTCCGGTGGCGCGGGTGACCAACTCCGGCGTCGAGAGGCTGGAGCCGAGGCCGTGGACGTTCTCCTTCAACCAGCCCTGGAGCGTGGTGAACTTGCCCTGCTCGATCTCGGCCGGAATCTCCGGATGCGCCGCGCAGGCGGCTTCGAACAGTTGCGCGGCGGTCATGGCGCCGAGGCTGTAGCACGGGAAGTAGCCGAAGGCGCCGTCGTACCAGTGCACGTCCTGCAAGACGCCTTCGCGGTCCGACGGCACGTCGAGGCCGAGCAGCTTCTTGAACTCCGCGTTCCACACGCCGGGCACGTCGGCGAGCTGGAGGTCGCCGCGGAACAGCGCCTTCTCGATGCCGTAGCGCAGGATCACGTGGGCGGGATAGGTCACCTCGTCGGCTTCGACCCGGATGAAGCCGGGCTGCACGCGGCTGTAGATCAGCTGCAGATTCTGCGGCGACAGCGCGGCGTCGTTGCCGGGGAAAGTCTCGCGCAGCAGGCCGGAGAGGTGCTTGCAGAACTGCGCGCTGCGCGCGGCCTGCATCTCCATCAGCAGCGACTGGCTTTCGTGCACAGTCATGCCGCGAGCCTGGCCGACCGGCTGCAGGCGCCACTCGGTCGGCAAGTTGCGCTCGTAGAGCGCGTGGCCGGTCTCGTGGATCACGCCCATCATGGCCTGGACGAACTGATCCTCGCTGTAGCGCGTCGTGATGCGCACGTCGTCCGGCACGCCACCGCAGAACGGGTGATGGCTCTCGTCCAGCCGGCCGTGCCGGAAGTCGAAGCCGAGGCCCTGCATCAGGCGCTTGGCGAGGTCTTTCTGCACCGACTGCGGGAACGGGCCCTTGGGCTCGAGCGGCTTGCCGCGCCTGGCCTGGTGCTCCAGCACGCGCGGCAGGAACGCGGGCAGGAAGGCGCCATAATCGGCGAACACACGGTCGATGTCGGCCTCGCGCGCACCCGCCTCGTACTGGTCCATCAGCGCTTCGTAGGGGCTGCAGCCGAGCTTCTCCGCCTTGGCCGTAGCCGCCTGGCGCGTCAGGCTCAGCACCTCCGACAGCAGCGGGTAGACCGCGGCAAAATCCGCCTTGGGCCGCGCTTCGCGCCACACCGCCTCGCAGGCGGTGCAGGCCTTGCTCAGCGCCTCCACCAGGTCGGCGCTGAGCGCCGTCGCATGGGTGTAGCTGCGCCGCATCTCGGCCAGGTTGGCGCGCTGCCAGGGGGTGAGGCCGGACGCCTCGTCTTCCGCCTGGTCCAGCAGACCGCCGGTCTCGGCATCGGTCAGGATCTCGTGGCACACCACGCCCAGGGTCGCCAGCTGCTCGGCGCGCGCCGGGCGGCCGCCGTCGGGCATCACCGTCGCCATGTCCCAATGCAGCATGCCCGACGCCTCCTGCAGGGCGGAGAGGCGGCGGAAACGCTGCTCCAGCTTGCCATACGCGCTGCCGGGGAAATTCAGCGGCTTGTTCATGTGCGACGCTCGCGTTCCAGCTTCAGGTGATAGAGCACGTAGATTACGGCCAGCGCGGCCGCCAGCAAACCCCAGGTGATGGCATATTGCAGGTGGTCGTTGGGCAGCTCGATCCGGGTCTGGCCGCCAACCGGGTATTTGCCCGGGTTCTGGGCCGGGCCGGCATCGACATACAGATCGGTGCGGAGGTCGACGCCCGAGGCAGACTTCATCGCCGGCAGGTCCACGAAGAACCACATGTTGTTGGCTGGCTCGTTGTCGGGCTGCATCCATACCTTGCCGGAGGCGAGGCGCACGATGCCATCAACTGTCTGCGGGCCGGCCAGCTGGCCTTCCACCCGGCTCTCCGGCGCCTTGCGCTCGACCGGGACCCAGCCGCGGTCGATCAGGACCGCGCCGCCGCCACTGAGCTCGAACGGTGTCAGCACCTGGTAGCCGACATTGCCGTTGAGCGAGCGGGCGCCGAGGAACAGCTCCTTGTCGTGGCGGAAGGCGCCCTCGAGCCGCACGCGACGATAGTCCACGCTCGCTGGATCGCCGCCCGCGGCCGGCAGCGCGATCGGCTCCGCGGCGACGCGCGCCTCGCGCTCGGCGATCAGCTCCTGCTTCCAATGCAGGCGCTGCACCTGCCACACGCACAGCCCCACCAGCACGATAAAGGCAGGCACGGAAATGAGGGTCGGCCACAGGGTCGGCCGGAATCGAAGCTTGCTCAGCATGGGGTCAGGCGCCGGCCTTGTGCTTGAATTGCAGGCCGATCATCACGCCCTTGGCCGGGCGCAGCAGCCACAGCGACAAGCCGATGACGACGATCGGCCACAGGATGGCATGCACCCAGATCGGTGGCTCGAACACGGCATAGACCATGAACACCAGCGGCACCGTGATGATGAGGACGATGAACATGACGAACACGGCGGGTCCGTCGCCGCTGTCCATCGCACCAAGCTCCAGGCCGCAGGAATCACACTTATCCGCGACCTTCAGGTAGCCGGAAAACAATCTGCCGCGCCCGCACCGCGGGCAGCGGCAGTTGAAACCCGCTGAGACCGGCGAGACGCTCATCGTCCCGCCGTCTCAAGACCACATCGCCTAGTGCGTGGGATGCGGTGCATTCGCTCCGCCCCAGATGTAGACGAAGATGAACAGGAACAGCCACACCACGTCGACGAAGTGCCAGTACCAAGCGGCGGCCTCGAAGCCAAAGTGATGGTCCGGCGTGAAGTGACCCTTGATCGAGCGGATCAGGCACACCAGCAGGAAGGTGGTGCCGACGATCACGTGGAAGCCGTGGAAGCCGGTCGCCATGAAGAAGGTCGAGGCGAACACCGTGTCCTTGAAGGTGTACGGCGCGTGGGCGTATTCGTACGCCTGCACCGCGGTGAACAGCAGGCCCAGCGCCACCGTCAGAGCGAGGCCCTGGATCAGGCCCTTGCGGTCGCCTTCGCGCAGCGCGTGGTGCGCCCAGGTGACGGTGCAGCCCGAGGTCAGCAGGATCAGCGTGTTCAGCAGCGGCAGCGAGAACGGATCGAAGGTCTCGATGCCCTGCGGCGGCCACACCTTGCCGACCGCTTCCTTCGGGAACAGCGAGGCATCGAAGAAGGCCCAGAAAAAGGCCGCGAAGAACATGACCTCGGAGGCGATGAACAGCGCCATGCCGTAGCGCAGGCCGATCTGCACGACGCCGGTGTGGTGGCCCTGAAACTCGCCCTCCTTGACCACGTCCACCCACCACATAAACAGGGTGATCAGCAGCACCGCAGCGCCCGGGGCGATCCACCACAGGCCGTGGCCGTGCATGAACTGCACCAGCCCGCCAGTCAGCGCGATGGCGGCGATAGAGCCGATCAGCGGCCATGGGCTGGGATCCACCAGATGGTACGGATGGTTGGGCTTGTGGGCGTCGTGGCCGTGAGCGTCCGTGTGGGTCGCACTCATCTTTGGTTCCTTCGTCTCGGCTCTGCGGTCAATTTAGCGGGCTGGGCTGGCCCTCGCCAGCCTGGCCATTCTCGGCCTGCCCGACCTTCTTTTCGGCGGCACCGTCATCGGCGGCGCGGAAGAAGGTGTAGGACAGGGTGATATCGTTCAATTTCTTCAGCGCGGGATCGTCCAGCAGCGCGGGGTCGATGAAGAAGCTGACCGGCATCTCGATCCGCTGGCCGGGCTGGAGCGTCTGCTCGGTGAAGCAGAAGCATTCGATCTTGCTGAAATAGGGTCCGAACATCTCCGGGGAGACGTTGAAGGTCGCGCGCCCGGTGACCGGCTTCGATTCCAGGTTCTCGGCGACATAGAAGGCCAGCTTGTTCTCGCCCACCTTGAGCGCGAGGTTGCGCTGCAGCGGCTGGAAGTGCCAGCCGAGGCCGCCCGCGACGTCTGCGGTGAAGGTGACGCGGATGGTGCGGTCGGAAATCTCGGTCGGCGCGGTGGCCGCGCGCTGCGGCGTGCCGCCGAAGCCGGTGACCTCGCAGAACAGGCGGTAGAGCGGCACCGAGGCGTAGGCAAGGCCGGTCATGCCGGCCACCACGCCCACCAGCACCATGAGCAGGTTGAGGTTGCGCCGCTGCTGCGAAGGGTGAGGCATCGGTCAGCCGCCCTTCATGCGCACGATGGTGACGACGTAGACGATCAGCACGAACGCGGCGAGGGCGAGGAAGATCGCCCAGTTGCGCGCGCGCTGGCGGCGGCTGCGTTCGCCGTTGGAAGGAGTTTGCGCGTTCATGAGCCGAACAGCTCCACCAGGCCGGGCGCGCGGTCGAGGACCAGCGCCGCGAAATGACCGAACAGATAGAGCAGCGAGAAGCCGAACATCGCCTTGGCGGCGCGATGGCCGCCCTTTCCCGCACCGTCGCGTTCGCGCAGCACGGCGATCGCGTGGCCGATGAAGGCGGCGTTGAGGCCGATCGCAACGGCGGCATAGACCACGCCGGCGACACCGAGCCAGGCCGGCGCCAGCGCGATCGGCGCCAGCAACAGCGTGTAGATCAGCATCTGGATCTTGGTCGAGCGCTGGCCCGCCACCACCGGCATCATCGGCACGCCGGCCTTGGCATAGTCGCCCTCGCGGAACAGCGACAGCGCCCAGAAATGCGGCGGGGTCCACATGAAGATCAGCAGGAACAGCGAGATCGAGGCGAGGCTGATGTCGCCGGTCACCGCGGCCCAGCCGATCATCGGCGGGAACGCGCCGGAGGCGCCGCCGATCACGATGTTCTGCGGCGTGCGGCGCTTCAGCCACATCGTGTAGATCACGACGTAGAAGAAGATCGTGAACGCCAGCAGGCCCGCCGCCACCCAGTTGACCGCGAGGCCCATCAGCATGACCGAGAACACGGCAAGCACGCCGCCGAAGCTCAAGGCTGCGTCAGGCTCGACCGCGCCGCGGGGAATCGGCCGGCCGCAGGTGCGGTTCATCACCGCGTCGATGTCGCGGTCGAACCACATGTTGATGGCGCCCGAAGCGCCGGCGGCGACCGCGATGCAAAGCACCGCGACTGCGCCGATCAGTGGATGGATGTTGCCCGGCGCCACCGCCATGCCGGCAAAGCCCGAGAACACCACCAGCGACATCACCCGCGGCTTCAGCAGCGCGATGTAGTCGCGGATGCTGCCGCCGTCGGAAGTGAGGCTGGCCTGCTCGCTGAGCAACGATGGGGCGACGCGAGTCATGAAATCGGCTGTCTCTCAAATCGGACGGATGCGGAGCCGTTCTCCGCATCCATCCCGTCTCCAGTCTTTAGTGCGCTTCGCTCTTGATCTGCGGCAGATCATTGAAGGTGTGGAACGGCGGCGGCGAGCTGAGAGTCCACTCCAGCGTCGTCGCGCCCACGCCCCACGGATTGTCCGCGGCCTTGCGGCCGGCGAACAAGGTGTAGAGCGCGACGCCGATGAACCACACGGTCGCCGCGGCCGAGATGAAGGCGCCGATCGACGAGATGTGGTTCCAGAAGGCGAAGGCCTCCGGATAGTCCGGATAGCGCCGCGGCATGCCCTGCAGGCCGAGGAAATGCTGCGGGAAGAAGGTCAGGTTGACACCGACGAAGGTGGCCCAGAAGTGGATCTTGCCCGCCCATTCCGGATACTGCCGGCCCGACATCTTGCCGATCCAGTAGTAGAAGCCGCAGAAGATCGCGAACACGGCGCCGAGGCTGAGCACGTAGTGGAAGTGCGCAACCACGTAGTAGGTGTCGTGGAACGCGACGTCGACCGGGGCGTTCGACAGCACCACGCCGGTGACGCCGCCGAGGGTGAACAGGAAGATCAATCCGACCGCCCACAGCATCGGCGTGTCGAAGCGGATCGAGCCGCCCCACATGGTCGCGATCCAGGAGAAGATCTTCACGCCGGTCGGCACCGCGATCACCATGGTGGCAGCCATGAAGTAGGCGCGGGTGTCGACGTTCATGCCGACGGTGTACATGTGGTGCGCCCACACCACGAAGCCGACCAGGCCGATCGCGACCATGGCGTAGGCCATGCCGAGATAGCCGAACACCGGCTTCTTGGAGAAGGTGGAGATCACCTGGCTGATGATGCCGAAGCCCGGCAAGATCAGGATGTACACTTCCGGGTGGCCGAAGAACCAGAACAGGTGCTGGAACAGGATCGGATCGCCGCCGCCTTCCGGCTTGAAGAAGTTGGAGCCGAAGTTGCGGTCGGTCAGCAGCATGGTGATCGCACCGGCGAGAACCGGCAGCGACAGCAGCAGCAGGAACGCCGTCACCAGCACCGACCACACAAACAGCGGCATCTTGTGCAGGGTCATGCCCGGCGCGCGCATGTTGAAGATGGTGGTGATGAAGTTGATGGCGCCGAGGATCGAGGCCGCGCCCGCCATGTGCAGCGCGAAGATGCCCATGTCGACCGCGCGTTCGGGCTGGCCCTCGCTCGAGAGCGGCGGATAGAGCGTCCAGCCGGTGCCGGCGCCGCCGTCGACGAAGGTCGAGGAGACCAGCATGATCAGCGCCACCACCGTCAGCCAGTAGCTGATGTTGTTCATGCGCGGGAAGGCCATGTCTGGCGCGCCGATCATCAGCGGCACGAACCAGTTGCCGAAGCCGCCGATCAGCGCGGGCATGACGGTGAAGAAGATCATCAGCAGCGCATGCGCCGTGATCACCACGTTCCAATGCTGGCCGTCGGGATCGCCGTCGCTGCCGAAATACTGGATGCCCGGCTCCATCAACTCCAAGCGCATGTAGACCGAGAAGCCAAGGCCCAGCAGGCCGGACACGACCGCGAGGATCAGGTAGAGCGTCCCGATGTCCTTGTGGTTGGTCGAATAGAACCAGCGCACGAAGAAGCCGGGCTTATGGTCGCCGTGATCGTCGTGACCGTAAGAGGAGTGGGATGTGGTAACGGGGCTCATGGCTGCAATCCCTTGAGGCGAATTCTGCTGTTTTACTCTGATGTTCTACTGGGCGGCGACGTCTTTGGTCGGCGGTGTCCCGTCGACCGTGGCGAACTTCTTCTGCGCTTCGGTCACCCAGGTCTGGAACTCTTCCTTGGTCACCGCGCGCACCCTGATCGGCATGTAGCCGTGACGCACGCCGCATAGCTCCGAGCATTGGCCGTAATAGATGCCCGGACGCCTGATGTTGAACCAGCTCTCGTTGGTCCGGCCGGGCACGGCATCGTGCTTCACGCCGAAGGCCGGCACGGTCCAGGCGTGGATGACGTCGGTGCCGGTGATCTGGATCCGGATGTCGGTCTCGATCGGCAGGACGACTTCGTTGTCGGTGTCGAGCAGATAGGTCTGGCCGGGCTGGAGATCGGCCTTCTCCACCATGTTGGCGTCGAAGGTGAAGTTGCCGTTGTCCGGATACTCGTAGCTCCAGAACCACTGGTGGCCAATGGCGCGGATGGTGAGGCCCGGGGTCGGGATCTCCAGCTGCTTGTAGAGCAGCGGGAAGGAGAACACCGCGATGAAGACGAGGATCAGCGCCGGGACAATGGTCCAGGCAACCTCGAGCAGGGTGTTGTGGGTATTCTTGGACGGGACCGGGTTCTTGGATTCGCGGAAGCGGAACCACACGATGAACAGCAGGCCGAGCACGAACAGGGTGATGACCGTGATGATCGGCATCAGCACCACGTTGTGCAGGAAATCCATCCGCTCGGCGAGCTCGGTCGCCGGCGCCTGCAGGCCGATGCCCTTGTCGTGCGGCGCGCCCAGGACCTCGTTCGAATCCTGAGCCAGGGCCGGCAGCGCCGACCCGGCGAGACCCACGGCCGCCACGGCGGCAGACCAGATCCTCGGCCAAATCCTCGATTGCGTCATCTTCAGCTTCCCATTCTGCCGCTGTTCAGGACCACTCTGTCCGGCAGCGTCCCAGACCACCCGATGCCGACTGGCTCGGCTCCAAGGCAGCTTCGTTAAACTCAAAGGCCGGTTGGACGCTATGGCGACCCGCCACGCGCGGCGGTACCCCCGTCCCCACGGTCGGGCGGCAAGCTACACCCCTGCCCCCGAAACCTCAAGCATTCCGGGGACTTGTGCCATGTCGGGAGACTCGCCGGAAAGCGCGCCGCGTTGGCTGTGCGACGATCCGCCGCAACAATTCCAAGCGCGACGCAGTGCGCCGTCGCCTCCCGGGCTTGTTGCCGCCCAGCCTCATTGCCGACTGACAGGGTGGACCGGGAGAGCTATCGTGCCCACATTGTTTTCAAAGCCATATCGCCCATTCACGGAGCGCCCCGATGTCCGCCATCGCCATCACCGACGACCTGTTCTTCAATCGCGCCGGACTCGACCGCGCCAAGTCGGAGCGGACGGTGGCCGACGCCCTCAAGGGTGGCGACGACGGCGAGCTGTTCCTCGAGTTCAACCAGTCGGAGGCCCTCGCCTTTGACGACGGCAAGCTCAAGAGCGCCAGCTTCGACGTGACCCAGGGCTTCGGCCTGCGCGCGGTGGCAGGCGAGGCGCATGCCTATGCCCACGCCAGCGACCTCAGCGACGCTGCTTTGCAGCGCGCCGCCGCCACGGTGAAGGCCGTCCATGCCGGCTACGGCGGGACCCTGGCGCAGCCGCCGCAGGGCACCAACCGGCACCTCTATTCCGACGACAATCCGCTGGCCAAGATGGAGTTCGGCGCCAAGGTCGCGCTGCTCCAGGAGATCGACGCCTATGCCCGCGCCAAGGACAAGCGGGTCAAGCAGGTCATGGCCTCGATCTCCGGCAACTGGCAGGCGGTGCAGATCATCCGCGGCGACGGCAGCCGCGCCGCCGACATCCGCCCGCTGGTGCGGCTCAACGTCTCCGTCATGGTCGAGGAGAATGGCCGCATGGAGACTGGCAGCCACGGCACCGGCGGGCGTTTCGCCTATGAGCTGGTGGTCGATGCCGCGCACTGGAAGGCCAGCGTCGACGAGGCGTTGCGCCAGGCGTTCGTCAACCTTGCCTCCGTCCCCGCCCCCGCCGGCGAGATGCAGGTGGTGCTGGGCGCCGGCTGGCCCGGCATCCTGCTGCACGAAGCGATCGGGCATGGCCTCGAAGGCGACTTCAATCGCAAGAAGACCTCGGCCTTCGCCGGCCTGATGGGCAAGCAGGTGGCGGCCAAGGGCGTGACCGTGATCGACGACGGCACCATCCATGACCGGCGCGGCTCGCTCACCATCGACGACGAGGGCACGCCGAGCCAGCGCACCGTGCTGATCGAGGATGGCATCCTCACCGGCTATCTCCAGGACCGGCAGAATGCCCGCCTGATGGGCATGAAGCCGACCGGCAACGGCCGGCGCCAGAGCTTTGCCCATCACCCGATGCCGCGCATGACCAACACCATCATGCTGGGCGGCAACCATGCGCCGGAGGAGATCATCAACTCGGTGAAGAGGGGCCTCTACGCGGTCAATTTCGGCGGCGGCCAGGTCGACATCACCTCGGGCAAGTTCGTGTTCTCCGCCTCCGAAGCGTACCTGATCGAGGACGGCAAGGTCGGACCGGCGGTCAAGGGCGCCACGCTCATCGGCAACGGGCCGGACGTGCTGACCAAGGTCTCGATGATCGGCAACGACATGAAGCTCGACCCCGGCATCGGCACCTGCGGCAAGGACGGCCAGGGCGTGCCGGTGGGCGTCGGCCAGCCGACGATGCGGATCGACGGGCTGACCGTCGGCGGCACGGCCGCCTAGGTCACCTTCGGAGTTCGCTCCCGCCAGAGAAGGCTGGCGCTCGGCAGGCCGATGAAGCTGCTCGCCATGAACACCGCGCGTATCACCAGCGCCAGCAGGAAGCCGTGCGCGGCCGGCGCGCCGGCGAGGCCGAGCAGCGCAACGATGGTCGCTTCGAAGATGCCGATGCCGCCGAGCGAGATCGGCACCGAGCTCGCGATCGCCGCCGCGGCGCAGGTGAGTACGATGGTCGGCAGGCCGACGTCATCGCCGATGTCCGACAGGACCAGCCGCCAGATCGCCAGGATCAGCACGAGGTTGCCAATGCTCGCCAGCCAGAAGCCGAGCGCGGCGCGGCGATGGCGGCGCATGCGCGTCTGCATACGGCCGGTCTCGACCAGGATGGTCGCGAACAGGCGCCACGCGGTCTGCAGCAGGCCGCTGCCGGCAACGCCGCTGTCGGCAGAACGCTGGCCGAGCCAATAGAGGACGAGGACCAGGAACGCGATGCCGACGGCGCCGACGGCGACAATGAGCGCGCGCAACCCGGGCTGCAGCCACGGCATCGGCAGCAGCGCGGCAAGCGAGGCCAGCAGCACGTACAGCGCCAGCTGCATCAGCCGCTCGTAGGCCACCGCGCCGACTGCGGTCGAAGCGCGGCCGCAGGCCTTGGTCAGCAGCACCACGCGCAGGCCATCCGATCCCAGCGTGCCCGGCAGGAAGTTGGTGAGGAACAGCCCGGCGAACACGCTGTGCCACGAGCGCAGCCAGGATTCGCGCACGCCCAGCATGTCGAGCAGCGCGCGCCAGCGCAGCACTTGCGAGGCTTGCGCGCCGAGGCAGCACAGCACCACCAGGAGCATCGCACCGAACGAGAGCGCAGCGGCGGCATCGCGCAGCTGGCTCCAATCGACGATGGCGACCAGCGCCGCGAGCAGCGCGAGGCTGACCACGACCTGCAGCGCCGGCATCAGCCAAAGCGGCAGCGCGCGGCGCTCGCGTGGTTTCAGCTCGCTCATTGAACCATGGCCCCCTTCCCCCCTTGTGGGGGAAGGTTGTGGAGGCTTAGCGAACGCAGTGAGCTTAGCCGCAGCGGGATGGGGGGTGCCGCCGCACGAGCAGTAGAAACGACACACCGATCAGGTTCTCGACAATTCTCC